>CAMWLC010000018.1 GCA_947174995.1 uncultured Porphyromonadaceae bacterium | reverse complement strand
GCAAATTACGTGACTATATGTTTGCAGCATGCGTAGCGCGTACCGACATCGACCTGCTTGCTCTCGAACGGGATGATATTACGGTCAGCAACGCTGTTTCAGCAATGATCAATACGATGGATGAATACGCCAACTACGGACTACATCAATTCCTTGACAAATTGGATGAAGATAAGCACTTCTTTACACATCACACGTCATTCCTCTCAATGTTCATCCCTCTGTTCAAGCTTCTGAACCCTACTGATGACGCAGAATCCTCCGGGGTACCGGCCTCAGACGAACCCGAATCCCTCGACTAAAACGAATGTCACTGTATTAGATGAGGCTGTGACGTAAAATTAAATTACGCAACAGCCTCGAATCCAGTTTTTATATTGCAGTTCGGATTATTATCTGAGGATGGCGGAGCTGGAGGAGCCGCCTCCGCTGAGCTGATTGTCGTGGCTCACCTTCTTGCCGTAGGAGAAGGTGTAGGAGAGCTGGAATTGCAGTTTGGGGGCCTGTGAGGCTTGCCACTGCCATTCAGAGCTTGAATAGTGGGGGGAGGTGAAGTACGTGGTGATACGGCCGTCGCTCCACCAGTTGCCGCTCATGATGCTTGCCTTGAAGTCTCCGGTGGAGTAGTTGATGCGCAGGCCGTATGTGTGGCAGCGCATGTCGGTGAGGGTGCCCAGGCTCCAGGCTCCGAGATATTTGGATGGGGAGTCCCACCATCCGGAGAAGGAGAAGTTGCCGAGTATGTAGTTGACGTTGAGCGAGCCGTTGAGGGTGTTGCTCGTGCGGGCGTCGATACCGGTGAGCACCACGCGGTTGCCGTATATGGTGGCCTTGATGCTCAGGGCGTTGTTGAGAAGCCTCAGGGTGCCCGAGAGATAAGCTGACCAGTCGTGGGCCGTGCCGCTGTTGATGGTGCGTCGCACAAGCCCGTCATATCCGGGAAGCGTCATGAACTCGTAGGCCTGTTTGTGGGGATTGCCCTCATATTGTGCATAGAAGGAGAGGCTGAATTTGTTGGTGGGGATGAAATCGTAGGAGACGTTCACCGTCTGGAAGAGAGTGTTGCGCAAGTCGGGATTTCCCATCAGCCACAGGAGCTCGTTGCTTTGCACTATTGCGGTGTTTGAGGCCTCCGGGCCCGGATGGCTGTTGCCCCACCAGGCCGATATGGAGGCGGAGTGCATCTGATTGATACGGTAGCGTAGCTGAAGGCCGAGACGCGGATTCCACTGTCGGATAGTAGTCACTCCGTTGACGCGTCCCGCAACGAAAGACATTCCCACACGCGAGTATAGATTCAGGCCGCAGGCCCAGTTCTGCATGTATTCCAGAAAAAGCATATTTTCCGATGATAGCAATTTCTGCCTCCCGTCGTATGATCCCTCATAGTATGTGTCATAGATGGAATTGTAGGTCATCAGCGCCGTGCGGAAAGTGTTGTCGTGTGCGAAGCTCTTGGAGTAGTTCAGCGAAGCATTGGGCACATAGACTTTCTCGCGGTTGTCATTGCGGATTGCATCAAGGTCGCCCAGACGGTAGGAGGAATTGCGGCGGGTGCTGTTGTAGCTGAAATCCCAATAGATGTTGAGGAAGTTACTCTTTGGCAGAGTGAGAATATAGGCGCCGGATATATAGGGATTCAAGCTGCGGGAGTCCTCGCCGGACACGGACCGGCTCGACGGCAGAAGGTCTTGCGAGAAGGAGACGTGCGATTCCCGCTCATTGGTCGGTTGGGCGGAACGGTTGAATCCGACAGTGTGATGTATCTGGGCCGCGGCGGTGTTGTAGATTGCTCTCAGGGATACCCATTCGCCGTTGTGGGTTCTGAGTCCGCCATCCGTGACGGTGTGCTTTTCGAGCATATCCACGTGCCGGTCGTCAAAGTCGAAATCCCGGAATGTCTCCGTGTTTTCCCCCTTGAACTTGTCGTTGCGCGTGCCGGAGCCTCCGGCATTGGCGTCAAGTGTCCATTTTCCCGTCACGAATTTGGAATATAGATAGCCGTAACCGTTGAGGGGATTGATAACATTCATCTCACCTCCGATATTTGTGTAGCCTCCCCATTCATATTTCTGCATTATGTAGTTGATGACGTATTCCGCGTTTTTGAACCGGGGATCTTCGGGATATTGGAGTACTTCCACACGCAAGACGTCCTGTGTGCGCAGTCCACGGAGATCGGCTTCCGTAGCCGGCACATAGTCAATGAAAATGCTGACATTGCGGTTGCCGATCATCTTTACGTCGAGCGAACCCGGAGTGATGTCGAGCTGGGGTATGGCCATCAGCTCAAGGAGGGATACGGCGTTCATGGCGAGTTTTTTGGTGCGTTTGTCGGGAGTGTATTCCACGCCGTATTTTACCACGCGCTGTGTGCGTCCCTGCACCACGAACTCGTCGAGGTCCGTCACCTTGGTGGAGTCGGGGGCTTGCGCCGGAGCATCGTGAGCGGAGGCGAAAGCCGGCATCGCGCCCATTGTCAGAGAGAGGAGAGGGAGTAGGATAAACTGTCTCATAGTGCTTGCTGATTTGTTTGCCTGAACGGCTTGCAATGGGTGTGCCAAAACTGCAATATGTTATCAATCAGTGGAATGAGCGGGCTTCGCACTGTACGATTCCGTACAGTGCGGAGCCCATACGTACACACTTACTTAACAACCTACCGGAGTGAGATTGCAAATAAACAGGAATTTGATTAATTTTGCAGATTATGAGAGTCATCCATCTGGTAAGAAGCACTTCCTGGGGCGGCGGCGAGAGGTATGCTCTCGATCTCTGTCGCTATGCGGCAGGGCAGGGTCATGACGTCACGGCAATCACCCGGGGCGTCAACACTGTTGACCGGAATTTCAGGGAGGCCTCCGTGCCTTTGCTCAGGATGCCTTTGGGAGGGGTTTTGGATTTCGTCACTCCCCTGAGACTGGCCCGCCTCGTCAGCCGGATGCCGGAGGAGAGGGTGGTGATCCATGTGCATAACTTCAAGGATGCCGAACTCGTGGCGCGTACCAAACTCCTTCTTGGAAAGAGCGGCGGCAAGATATGGCTCGTATGCACCCGTCATCTGGTCAAGGCGGGCAAGTGTTCGCGGCGATGGAGGGGAATCTATGATGCCATCGACCGGCTGGTGTTCGTCTCCGCTCTGACCAGGCGGGAATTTCTCTCCACGGCTCCCCCTGTGGACGAGTCACGGGTGAGAACGGTGCTTAACAGCATCATCGTGCCGGAAAAATATGCGGTTCCCCGGCCACTTCCCGGAAGGCAGGAGGTGAGACTTCTTTTCACGGGGCGCCTCAGTCCCGAAAAAGGGGTGGACGTGCTTATACGGGCTATGGCGATGCTTGGAGATATGCCGCTGAGGTTGAGCGTGGCCGGTACGGGAAATCCCGGTTATGTGAATGAATTGAAGCGTCTGGCGCGGGAGTGTGGCGTAGAGGCCCGCATCGAATGGAAGGGTTTCCTCAATGATGTGTTTGCGGAGATAGTGAAGGCCGATATATGTGTCGCTCCTTCCGTGTGGCGTGAACCGTTCGGACTCATGCTTCTCGAATATATGTCGCAGGGAAGGCCCGCGGTAACATCTTCAAGCGGTGCCCAACCGGAGATAATGACAGACGGCATCGAAGGAATTCTTGTGAAGTCCGGAGATCACGCCGCTCTTGCAGGAGCCATTGGAAAACTTGCCGAAGATGCCGAACTCCGCAGGCGCATGGGGGAGGAGGCATATAGAACGTATTCCGAAAAATTTGCCTACGAGAAATTTTTCGACAGAATTATTGATATTTATGGGGAATAGCCCGGATACATTATGGCAGATAATTATTTAGAGCGGAGAATGGAGGATATGCGTGCCGGACGCATCGGTGCGGCGGGAGTCAGGGGAGATGGCGTGCCACGCAAGGGGATTCTCCAGATTCCCTTCCCTCAGCGGCGCGTGCTGGTGACGGGGGGTGTGTCGGGTATCGGACGCGCTGTCGCATCGGCTTTCGTCAGGGCCGGATGCAAGGTGGCCGTCATGGACATCGACAAGGAAGGGGGCGAGGCGATGGCCCGCGAAGTCGGCGTGAGGTTCATGCACGTCAATGTGGCCGATACCGGGGCGGTGGAGGCTGCAATGGATAGCCTTGTGAAAGCCTGGCGAGACATCGACATCGTGGTGAGCAATGCCGGAATCTCCCGGTTCAGAGCCATCACCGAAACCTCCCCGGAGGAGTTTCAGCACGTGATGGACGTGAATCTGCGTCCGGCCTTCGTCATCGCACGCTGTCTGGCCCTTCACCGCAAATCGCTGCCTCTGC
Source organism: uncultured Porphyromonadaceae bacterium (assembly GCA_947174995.1). Taxonomy (GTDB): domain Bacteria; phylum Bacteroidota; class Bacteroidia; order Bacteroidales; family Muribaculaceae; genus Lepagella. The sequence continues at coordinate 44,288 of CAMWLC010000018.1, read as the reverse complement.
CTAATTCATTCGGCGGACGGTATATAATAATAAGTTCCACCCGGCATGCCCAGAGCGAGGCGGGGACGGAGGCTTATTCCGCGAGCGAGGGAGGGCTGGCATCGCTTACGCACGCGCTGATGATGTCTCTTTCGGAATATGGCATCACCGTCAACAGTATCTCCCCGGGATGGATCAATACTTCGGATGAAACCCTGACGGAGGCCGACCTCCTCCAGCATCCTTCGCGCCGCGTGGGTGAACCGGAGGATATAGCGAGGCTGTGCCTCTTCCTTGCAGCCCCGGGCAATGATTTCATCAACGGTGCCGACATCCCGGTGGACGGCGGCATGACAAGGAGGATGATTTATGTCTGAGGGTGGTGCTCGTGGAACAGGGAGAATAGTGACCGTCGGCATTCCCACGGCGGGACCGCCGCGTCTGGTGGATTGCGTGGATGGCTGCATGAGGCTGGAGAATATGCTGATAGGGAAAGGATTTCATTGGGAAAGGGCGCTGGGCGTGAAGCTCCCGGGTAGGGTGGAGGTGGTCGATACCGCCGGAAAGCAGGAATACAGCGTGCTTAACCACGTGCCCCTGGAGACATATCTGATGTGTGTCGTGGGGAGCGAGATGAATCCTGAGGCTCCGCCGGAGTTTCTGAAGGCTCATGCCGTGATTTCACGCAGTTGGGCGCTCGGTAAGATTCTCGGCGCTCACCCCGAGGATGATACGGGGCGTGTTGACACTCCCGAGTGTCTGATAGGGTGGGACGACACCTCGGCACACACTGATTTCCATGTCTGCTCCGACGACCACTGCCAGCGTTACCAGGGTGTGCAGCCCGTTTCGGCCCCCGTAGCCGAAGCTATCCTCTCCACGGAAGGGGTGGTGCTCGTGGATGAACGCGGCGATGTGGTGGACGCGCGGTTTTCAAAATGTTGCGGCGGACGCACCGAACTATTCTCCACCTGCTGGCAGGACCGCGAGATGCCCGGTATCGAGAGTGTGGAGGATGAGTGGTGTGACCTCTCCTCGTTGCCGCAGGCGCAGGTCAGACGCATACTCAAGGATTATGATCTCTCCACGGGCGGGGGCTACCGCTGGGAAACTCTTGTATCCAAGAGGGAGATTGAGGAGAATCTTCGCGCGAAGTTCGGGAGAAGCGTGGGGCGCGTGCAGACCATCGAGGCCCTGGAGCGTGGCTCCTCGGGAAGGGTGAAACTGCTGCGCATCATCGGCAACGGAGGAGCGCTGACTCTGGGCAAGGAGCTGTGGATACGCCGTCTCCTTTCCCCGACACATCTCTATTCATCAGCTTTCAGCATCACCGACTGCGGCGATACCATCCGGCTTACCGGCCGGGGCTGGGGCCACGGCGCAGGATTGTGCCAGACGGGGGCGGCGGGAATGGCGCTTGCGGGTGCGGATTACCGCACCATCCTCAGTCATTATTATCCCCACACTCATTTATTGAGAGATGGGGTCTTGAAATCGATCTGAAGTCTTGCACCCTGCGGTTGCCGGGGGACTTGAAATGGGTGAGGCCGAAAAGGGGGACTATACGTTGGTGTCTATAATGGAGATACGGTCCTCGGGGGTTAGAGCGGATATACCCAAGGCGATGTCGTTCATCTCGTGAAATTCCTTATAGCCCGACGTACTTTTGCCCGAGGTGTTTTCGGGCCACGCGGAGAGCATCAGCAGTTTGCCCTCGGCACATAGCTCGAAATATCCTCCCTGGGGTTTGAATCTTTCGGCGAACCCCTTGTCAACGATTTTTACTACCGGTCTGCCGAGTTTGAGTGCCATATTGACGATTTCCTTCTCCGAGCGATGGATAGCGGGCGAGATCGGCACCGCTCCTGCCTTGAATGACTCCTCGCATTGCCGGAAGTAGTTTTCCGATTCCTGCTGTGACCATTTCCGGTGTATCCTGACCGGAAGTAGCCAAATGCTTCTGAGGAGGAATATATTTCCGTAAGCCGAATAGATACGTCCTTTTATTCTCAGATTCAGGAATTTCCGGAACAGGTCGGGATTCCGGTTCTTGATGATCATGCGACGTGGATTGTCTTCGATGTAACGGAACGCCCGATTCAGTTGCCCGGCGTCGCGGATGATTCTGTCATGATAGGGTTTGAAGAGTGTATGGACGGATGGCAGATTCTGCAGGGCGCTGAAGCAGCGTGAGCATGCGCCCAGGAATCCTGCAAGTTCCTTGCCGAGATGCTTATCCAGACGCTCCCTTACTTCTATCAACAGATGGATATGATCTGGCATTATGACATATCTGCTTATTCTCAATTTCGGATGATGGGCTGGAATGGCATCTATTTCTTCCTTGATGTGAAGGCCCAGGTCGGTAAGGATAGGCATGATCATCTCACCCTTTTTCAGTTGGCTGTCATCAGCGTGCGGCATGGAGGAAAGGGGAAGGAATACCGGCTCACCGGGAGCCGGGGCGCATCGGGGCCGGGGGATCATAGTGACGGTAATCAGATAGAAGCCCCTTGCCCTGTAATCGTGAGAGAAGGATCTGCGAGCATGATCCGGCGTGCAGGGCTTTGGGGTGACACCTGCGGGGAGGGCCCGATAGCCGGAAGGCTTATACTTGCGGGTCCCCGCCGCAGGGCCGGCCTCCGGCCTATGGCTTCCGGCCTCCGTCGCCACGGCAATCGCCGTGGCTCTATTCGTCGTGCCGCCCTCTGCGGCCATGCCGCCATTCATCGTGCCGCCCTCTGCGGCCGCGCGGCCATTTATCGTGCCGCCGAGAGTCAAGGAGCCTGATGTGATCATAAAGCGATAGGCATGATAATTAAGTGATGGAAGTATCCCTCGGCTTCCGCCTCGGGGGGCCATACATTGACCCTCGGCTTCCGCCTCGGCACTGTAAGACAGCGGGATTTGGAGGAGGAGCCCCACTTATAGTGCCGAGGCGGGAGCCGGAGGTCAAAGTGCCGGGGCGGGAGCCGGAGGTCTATTGTTATAACGCTTGGGGAGGGGCTAAAGTTATGGTAGAGGCGCCTGCCCGCAAAGGCGCGTGCATCCGAAACAATCGGCCTCTCTCTTTGTTTGAAATGTATAGGTCATCCCTTTCTTTCATACTCTCCAGATTCATACTCTCCAGATTTTCGGCACAAGCCGAATATACAGTGCATATACAAAGTAAATTAGAAGACATCGCACGCGATGTCCCTACATTTACCATTGAATATCAGCAGATTGTAGGGACGTGGCGTGCCACGTCAGCATCAAACAAGGATATTGTGCACCGTAAATACGGCTTGATCCGATTTTTCTTTTATTCTTTTAAAACCCAGAATATCCATTTATCCCTCAAAAGAATATGAAATACGTGAACTCCGGAGCCGGAAAGCTCCCTCTGATTACTCTCGTGGCGATTCTGTCCATTTCCCTGACGGTAAATCTCCCCGGTCTCGCCATCTCCCCGATCATGGGCAAACTCCAGTCGATATTCCCCTCCGCTTCGGAGTTCGAGATACAATTGCTCACCGTGCTGCCTAATCTCGTCATAATCCCCTTCATGCTTCTTTCTGGAAAGCTCTCCGTGCGCCACAGTCCGTCGATGCTTGCGGGAATCGGTCTGGGAATATATCTTCTGGCCGGCGTGCTCTATTTCTTCTCCGACACGATGAAGGGCCTTATACTCATCAGCGCTCTGCTGGGCGCCGGATGCGGCATAGTGGTGCCCCTGGCCGGAGGCCTCATCGGGCAGTATTTCGTAGGAGCGCAAAGGGTGAAGTATTTGGGCGTGAAGAGCGGTGTCTCGAATTTCACCATCATACTCGGCACGCTCTTCGTGGGTCTCGTCGCGGGTCATGACTGGCATCTCCCCTTTGCAGTCTATATGATGCCGATCATCCCCCTCTGCCTGATTTCATTCATGACAAGCAAGTATATATCCGCCCATAAGGTCGCACCGACCTCCACACCCCCATACGAGCCCCTTGCGGAACCGAAAATCACACCCGCCGATCCCCGTGTCAAGGCGGAAAAACCCACTGACGTGAATTTCCATTTCACCGGCAAGCGCTCACTGGTACTTCTGCTCGGGGTGATACTGATTTATTTCACGGCCACGTATTCCACGGAGGTGGTGTCATACTATCTTCCGTTCACTTTCAAGCACTACGGCCTGAGCACGGGCGACACAGGGGATGCCACGTCGCTCTATTTCCTTGCCTGCACGCTGGCCGGTTTCCTGCTGCCGAAGACCATCCGGCTTGTCGGGCGTGATGTGATGACGATAGGGGCCGTCGCGGTGATGGCGGCGCTTTACATGACGGGGTTCGTGCATCATTACGGAGGGTATCTGGTGGCGGTGGCTCTGATGGGATTCGCCTACGGTACAATCCAGCCCATTATTTATGACAAGGCCACTTACCTCGCCCCCACCGCGCAGGAGTCGACCAAGTATTTCAGCTATGTCCTGGCGGCCAATTATGTGGGCATTTCCCTGACCCCGGTTATAGTGAGCGGTGTTGGAAAACTCCTGCACACGCAGGCCGACACCGACTTCTCCTATATGCTCAACGGCACCGTGATGCTCCTGCTCATCATCTGGATGCTCTGGAAGCGTAAGACTTTCTCCGTTGAGGTGGATCCTAAACTGTACCGGTGAACCTCCCGCGGCCGAGAGCGGTTATATATAGCGGAAATCAAGAGTGTATGTGAATCCCTGCACTCAGCAAACTGTTTTTGGAAATTATGAATACAGACAACAAGATTGACGGCATGCTCACCCGTGCGGAAAATGCGATTCTGGTTATAGACATGGAAAATGACTTCGTGATGCCCGACTCCCCGATGCGTGTGGAGGGTGCATACGCCACACTCCCGGCCATCCGCAAATTTCTTGATTACGGACGTGCAAATGACTGGGCTGTGATCTACATCTACCGCATACACCGTCTGTCGGGGGCAGATGCCGAACTCTTCCGCCGCCACTTCTTCGAGGAGGGCCATCCCTTCTGCATCGCGGGTACAAAGGGAGCGGCCATTCCTGATGAGATAGCTCCGTGTCCGGGTGACTATAAAGTGACAAAGCAGAGATTCAGTGCCTTCTTCGGGACTGACCTTGACATTATCCTCCGCGGACTGGGAGTGAAGAACGTCTATCTCACCGGCACGCAATATCCCAACTGCGTGCGCTCCACGGCAGTGGATTCCATGAGTCTGGATTACAACACCACGGTGGTGACCGACTGTTGTTCGGCAGCCACGGAAGCAGTTGCGGAGGCCAATATCCTTGATCTCCGCAACATGGGTATACCCTGCGTACCCTCTACACAGATCATGACTGAATAATCGCGGTTTGGAGTGGTGTGGCCCGTGCCCTCGATGAAGAGGACACGGGCCTATGAGCACCCCTGCGTACGGAAGTCAATGCCGCTACTTTACTGAATTAAGTATTTTTTACTGATGCTTGGTAATTTAAATGGGAAAATACTTTACGATTGTGCGGGGCGGGGTGTGGTCGGGGCGTCGGAGGGTTCCATGTGGACGTTGATTATCGTGTTGGCGCCGAAGGCTTTCTTCAGGGTCTTTTCTACGGAGGTGGCTTTTTCGTGTGCATCGGAGAGGGTCTGGCGGCCGTCCATCTTGACGTGCATGTCTATGGCTATGCCGTTGCCGATGCGGCGCGTGCGGAGGTTGTGGACATCCGTTATGCCGGATACACTCTTCACCAGTCGGATTATTTCCTTTTCGGTGTCTTCGGGTAGCGAGGCTTCGAGGAGTTCACTGATGCATGGCTTCACGATATCGTAGCCGCTCTTGATGATGAAGATGCTGACTACTATCGCCGCCGCGGGATCAAGAATCCTCCAGCGGTCACCAAGGAACATGGCTCCGGCTATGCCGACGAGTGTGCCGAGCGATGACACGGCGTCGCTGCGGTGGTGCCAGGCGTTGGCTTCGACAGCTAAGGATTCAAGCCGTTTGCCGGCTTTTATGGTGTATCGGTAAAGCCATTCCTTGGCGAGTATGGACACTATGGCCACGATTAGAGCCAGCATGGTCGGGCGCGGCAGTTGTTCGCCCCGGATGCTGGCGATGACGGATTCGATGCCGTTGATCATAAGGCCTATGCCCACGCCGAAAAGCAGAAGGCCTATGATCATGGTGGCGAGGGTTTCGAATTTGCCGTGGCCGTAATCATGGGTTTTGTCTTTGGGCTTACCGGCTATCTTAACAAACACCAGCACCACGACGTCGGAAATGAAGTCACTCAATGAATGGGCGGCGTCGGCAACCATTGCGGAACTTTTGCCGACGAACCCGGCCACGAACTTCAGCAGGATGAGAAGGGCGTTGACTGCCGAGCCGGTCAGAGTCACGGCATATATTTCTTTTTCCCGTGATTTCATTTCCGTACACACAGGTTTATCCTGTCAGCCCTCTTTTTCCATGAGTACGAGGAGGCGGAGTTCGGCCTCGTCGGTGCGGTCGATGATTTCGGCTATGCGGGCGCCGGCGGCGGTGATGGCTTCTACGGTCATGTTGCCGGATGACATGTCGGCTTCGAGACGGGCTTTCTCGGCGGCGAGGGTTTCCAGTTCGGTTTCAAGGGCCTCCATCTCTTTCTTTTCCTTGTAGGAAAGGCGCGGTGCGCGGTTTGCCCTGCGGGTGTCTTCGGACTGCACGGGGGTGACCTGTGACGGGCGCGAGGTCTGACGCCGGGCCTCCTCTTCCGCGATACGACGCTGCTCCTTCTCCTCTTCGGCCACGCAGTGGCGGTATGTGGAGTAATCGCCGGGGAAGTCACGCACGTTGCCGTCTCCGGTGAATACGAAGAGGTGGTCGACTATGCGGTCAAGGAAGAAGCGGTCGTGGCTCACCACGATTACGCAACCGTTGAAACGGGCGAGATAATCCTCAAGGATGGTGAGTGTGAGGATGTCGAGGTCGTTGGTGGGCTCGTCAAGGATGAGGAAGTTGGGCTGGCGCATCAGGACGGTGGCCAGGTAGAGGCGGCGTCGCTCTCCGCCGCTGAGTTTGCCGATGTATTTCTGCTGTGTGGCGGGTGAGAAGAGAAAATGGGTGAGGAACTGCTGGGCGGTGAGGGTCGTCTTGTCGTCGATGCGTACGGTTTCGGCGATTTCGCGCACAGCGTCGATGACCTTTTTGCGGTCGTCGAAGTCGGTCATTCCCTCCTGGCGATAATAGCCCCAGCGGACGGTGGTGCCTATGTCAAACGAGCCGGAGTCCGCTTCCAGTTCGCTGAGAAGAAGATGGATGAATGTGGACTTGCCCACGCCGTTGGGACCCACGATGCCAACTTTCTCACGCCGGGCGAAGGTGTAGCTCCAGTCTCGCAGGATACATTTGTCGCCGAATGACTTGCTGACGTTTTTTGCTTCGAAGATTTTGGAGCCGATGTAGGAGGCCTTGACGTTGAGGCTCACGTTGTCTTCGCGGAGATTGATTTTGGAGCGGCGTTCAAGCTCGTGGAAATTCTCAATGCGGTATTTGGCCTTGGATCCGCGCGCCTGGGGCTGCCGGCGCATCCATTCGAGTTCGGTGCGCAGGAGGTTGCGCACCTTGGAGAGTTCGGCCGAGAGGTTTTGCATGCGCTCGTCGCGCTTTGCGAGGTAGTAGTCGTAGTTGCCTTCGTAAGTGAAGATGGTCTCGCGGTCAATCTCTATGATTTTGTTGCATACCTTGTCAAGGAAATATCTGTCGTGGGTCACCATTATGAGGGTGACTCTCTGGCGGGTGAGGTATTGCTCGAGCCATTCGATGATCTCGATGTCCAGGTGGTTGGTGGGTTCGTCAAGGATGAGGAGGTCGGGGGAGGAGAGGAGGGTTTTGGCCAGGGCGGCGCGTTTCACCTGCCCTCCCGAGAGCACCCGCATGGGGAGCGAGGTGTCAGTGATGCCGAATTGCGTCAGCATCCTCGCGGCGCGGTCGGCGGCGTCGAAATCGTCATCGTCGGCGGGGGGAGGTGTGACGTAGTCAAGCACGCTCTGCTCCGGGTCGAAATCCTGAATCTGCGGCAGGTATCCCACACGCAGTCCGTCGGAGAAGACGATGCGTCCCGAGTCGTAATCCTCGCGTCCGCAGAGGATGTTGAGGAATGTGGTCTTTCCGGCCCCGTTGCGGGCAACTATGCCGATTTTGTCACCCTCGTAGACGCCGAGCGTGACGTCGGCGAAGAGCATACGGTCGCCTATCGACTTGGTGAGGTTTTCGATCTGGAGGTAGCTTGTCATGTTGTGCGGGGGCCTTCAGCAGGAGTCCCCAGGGACTCCTGCTGAAGAAAAAAGGGGGAATCAGAGGACGGCGATAACTTCGATTTCCACGAGGGCCTGCTTGGGGAGCTCCTTGACGGCGAAAGCGCAGCGAGCGGGGAAGATCTCGTTGAACTCCTCGGCGTAAACCTCGTTCATGGGGCCGAAGAGCGACATGTCGGCGAGGAGGACGGTGGACTTCACCACGTTGTCGAGCGTAGCGCCCGCTTCGGCGAGGATGGCCTTGATGTTGGCGATGGACTGGCGGGTCTGCTCCTTGATATCGGCGGGCATCTCGCCGTTGGCGGGATTGATGGGGAGCTGACCGGATACGAATACGAGGTTTCCGGCCACTACGGCCTGGCTGTAAGGACCGATTGCCCCGGGAGCGTTGGTGGATTTGATCTCTTTCTTCATGTCAGGTATAAGGTATTGGTGGTTTGATATAAATAAGAGGAAGACCACCGGGTCTTCCTCTCAGAGCCGCGAGTGGGACTCGAACCCACGACCTTTTCGTTACGAATGAAATGCTCTACCAACTGAGCTATTGCGGCGATGGCGTGAAGGGCTCTCCGGCCCTTTCACGATGCAAAGTTAATACTTTTCCGCGGATTGTGCAAGAGTCCCGGCGAAAAAAATTTCAGTATTCGTAATCCACGCAGGCCCGGGCCTCCTTCAGGGGGGCGATAATTGCTGCGGCGGCCACGTGGGCCGGGTGGGCGGCGTAACGCGCCACGTCATCCATAGTATCCACCACTGCTGTGAGGACCACGTCCCAGTCTTCCGCAGGATTGGCGTTGAGGCCGACTTCCATCGAGCGCAGACAGTCGATCTGCTCCGGGAGGGCCATAAGGGCGTCGCGGAAGGCTTCGGCGGCCGCTCGGCGTTCGGTGTCGGTGCCTCTGAGCTTGAATGTCACTATATGCTTTACCATTGTTTCAAAGTTTTATGCGTGGTTAGGTGTTTATTTTGACGTACCCTTTGCGGGGCGGAAGAAGTTCATATCAGGCGGGATCGCCGTAGAGACGGGCCTTGACGGCGGCCACGCGCTCGTCGGTGATGTAGTCGTCGTAGTCCATCATCTTGTCGATTATGCCGTTGGGGGTAAGTTCAATGATGCGGTTGCAGACGGTCTGTATGAATTCGTGGTCATGGGAGGCCATGAGGATTATACCCTTGAAGTTCTGGAGGGTGTTGTTGAATGCCTGGATGGATTCGAGGTCGAGGTGGTTGGTGGGGGAGTCGAGCACCAGGGTGTTGGCGTCCGTGAGCATCATGCGGGCTATCATGCAGCGGATTTTCTCACCTCCGGAGAGCACGCTTGCTTTCTTGAGCACATCCTCGCCGCTGAAGAGCATCTTGCCGAGAAATCCCTTGAGGTAGATTTCGGAAGAGTCCTTGCTGTACTGGCAGAGCCAGTCCACGAGATTGAGATCGGTCTCGAAAAAGGCTCCGTTGTCGAGGGGTAGGTATGCCGTGGTGATGGTCTGTCCCCACTCGAAGGTGCCGGCATCGGCCTTGCGGTTGCCCATGATGATCTCGAAGAGAGCCGTCATGGCGCGGGGATCGCGGCTGAGGAAAGCCACCTTGTCCCCCTTCTCTATCTGGAAATTGACGTCGTCAAACAGCACCTCGCCGTCGACACTCGCCTTGAGACCCTTGACCTCGAGAATCTTGTTGCCCACCTCGCGGTTGGGGGTGAAGATGATGCCGGGATAGCGGCGCGAGGAGGGTTGGATTTCCTCCACGTTGAGCTTTTCGAGCATCTTTTTGCGGCTTGTGGTCTGCTTGGACTTCGACACGTTCGCGCTGAAGCGCTGTATGAACTCAAGGAGTTCCTTGCGCTTCTCCTCTGCCTTCTTGTTGGCCATCTGCTGCTGGCGCAGGGCGAGCTGCGACGACTGGTACCAGAAGCTGTAATTTCCGGCGAAGAGGGAAATCTTGTTGTAGTCGATGTCGAGGGTGTGGGTAGACACGGCGTCGAGGAAGTGGCGGTCGTGGCTCACCACGAGGACGGTGTTCTCGAAATTGGCGAGATAATTCTCGAGCCATGCCACGGTCTCGAGGTCGAGGTCGTTGGTAGGCTCGTCGAGCAGCAGATTGTCGGGATTGCCGAAGAGGGCCTTGGCGAGCAGCACGCGCACCTTCTCGTTGGCGCTCATGTCCTTCATGAGCATGTGGTGGCGGTCTTCTTTGATTCCGAGACCGGAAAGGAGGGCTGCGGCGTCGCTCTCGGCGTTCCATCCCTCGAGTTCGGCGAAGCGCTCCTCGAGTTCGGCGGCGCGTATGCCATCGGCATCGGTGAAATCCTCCTTGGCGTAGATGGCATCCTTCTCCTGCATGATGTCCCAAAGGACTGTGTGGCCGCGGAGCACGGTCTCCAGGACGGAACACTCGTCAAACTCGAAGTGATCCTGGCTCAGGACGCTCAGGCGTTCACCGGGGCCGAAAGTGACCGTACCGTGGGTAGGTGCGAGCTGTCCGGAGAGGATTCTCATCAGCGTGGACTTGCCGGCGCCGTTGGCGCCGATGATGCCGTAGCAGTTTCCGTGATTGAAAGTGAGGTTGACATCCGAGAAGAGGGCTTTCTTGCCGAACTGGATGCCGAGGTTATTGACCTGTATCATTTATCGGTAATGTTTTTCTATCAGTGGGTGAGGGATGGCACGGAGGTGTTGTGGATGTCGAAGATACGACGGGCGTTGCGGTCGAAGAGGAGCCAGTGGCCCCTTTGCGAGGGTGGGATGAGGGTGTCAAGACGCGAGGGATAGACCTTGAAGTTGGTGCCCTTGCCCTCGGGTTTGGCGGCGAAGAAGGTGTCGTAGGCAGCGTGGCGTATCACCGGCTCTCCCTTTTCGTCACGCTCCACTCGTACCTTCACCAGTGCCCCTCCGCGTGTGTCGGCCGTTTTCATGTTGGATATGAAGTTGCCCAGGGAGTAGACTACGAGCACGTCCTTGCCCGTCTTGTCGTTGTGCACGATATGCATGGGCTGGATCACGTGGGGATGGCCTCCTATGATCATGTCGACTCCTTGATCAATGAGAAAGTTGGCGAGGTCCCGCTGGTTAGCGTTCTCGAGAAGCACGTATTCGATGCCCCAGTGGACAGTCACCACCACCATTTCGGCTCCGGCCTCGCGGGCCAGTTTGATTTCGCGGGCCATGCGGTCGCGGTCGATGAGCGCCACTTCCATCCCCTCCCGCGGGGAGATGCCGTTGGTGCCGTAGGTGTAGTTGAGGAATGCGAAGCGTATGCCGTGGATGTCCTTGATGAATGGGACGAATCTTTCGCGTTGCGCGGCGTCATGAAATGTGCCGATATGGTCGATTCCGAGGGAATCAAGGGCTGCGAGTGTGCGCCGGGCGGCGCGGTCGCCGCTGTCGAGGCAATGGTTGTTGGCCGTGAGCATCATGTCAAACCCGGCGTCGCGCAGGGCCTCGGCGAAGCTGTCGGGAGCCGAGAAACAGGGGTAGCCGCGATAATGCGGGCCGCCGCCGAGGGGCACTTCCAGGTTCACCACGGCGTAGTCGGCCGCCGTTATGTCGGGGGCTATAAGCGAGAAGCAGTCCGAATAGTCATACCTCTGCCCGTCTCCCTCGCGCAAAGCAATGTCGAGCTGCGCCTGGTGCTGCATGGCATCGCCTGCGAAGAGGAGGTCCACTCCGGCCGGAGCCGCCGGGGAGGAGGCTCCGGTCAGGAAGGATATGAGGCTGAAAAGCAGGAGTTTCATCATGACGTGGCGGGATTGCGAAAGATAGTGGGAGGGTTACATCTCCCCCTTGCGTGACTTGAGGGTGTTCTGGAGCAGGGAGCAGATGGTCATTGGGCCTACGCCGCCCGGCACCGGGGTAATGTAAGAGGCCAGGGGGGCGACATTCTCGAAGTCCACGTCTCCGCAGAGGCGGAAGCCGCTCTTGCGCGAGGGGTCCGGCACGCGGGTGGTACCCACGTCGATGACCACCGCGCCCGGTTTAACCATGTCGGCCGTCACGAATCCTGGCTGTCCGAGGGCGGCGATGATGATGTCGGCCTCGCGGCATTTCTCCTTGATGTCGGGCGTGGCGGAGTGGCATACGGTCACGGTGCAGTTACCCGGATTTCCCTTCTGCATGAGCATCGAGGCTATGGGCTTGCCGACGATGTTGCTTCGGCCGAGCACCACGGCGTGTTTGCCACGGGTCTCGATGTTGTAGCGCTTCAGCAGCTCCATGATGCCGGAGGGGGTGGCCGGCTTGAAGGCGGGGAGTCCTATGGTCATGCGCCCTACGTTGATGGGATGGAATCCATCGACATCCTTGCGGTAGTCCACGGCTTCCGTGACGCGCTGCTCGTCGATATGTTTCGGCAGGGGGAGCTGGATGATGTAGCCGTCTACCTCGGGATCCTCATTGAGTTTTTTAATTTCGGCGAGGAGTTCCTCCTCCGTGATGGAGGGGTCGAACCTGCGCAGCGAGCTTCTTATGCCGCAGGCCTCGCAGGCCTTGGCCTTTGAGGCCATATAGGATTCGGAGCCTCCGTCGTGGCCCACGAGGATAGCTGAAAGATGCGGGGGACGCTCGCCGCGTGCTGTCATTTCGGCCACCTCGGCGGCTATTTCCGCCTTGATGCCGGCGGCCGTTGCTTTTCCGTCAATAATTGTCATGGTGCTTCTGTGGAAGTTGAAGGGTTTTTGTCAATCAATGGACTGGGAGGAGTATGTGACCACAAGCATGGCGTTGTCCGTGTCAAGCTCGCAGAAAGTGGGGAGCTCGAAATAGTTGCGGCATCTTGTGACCACCTCCTTGGTGGAATAGTCGGTATAGTCGGTATAGGTCTCCTTGGTGATGTAGACCGGGATGATCTGAAACTCCATATCCTCCTCGGAGAGAGTGCCGGCTGACTGGAGCGAGATGAGGCTGACCAGATAGTCGCGCATAGAGGAGAAGGCGTATTGTCCGGTGGTGGAGTTATATGAGGCGTAGAAGGAAGTCTTTCCGTCGGGCACCTTCATATCCATGAAGAACTCGGCGGCCTCGGATCTCTTGACGAGCAGGAGATAGGGTGGGGGCGCGATGCCGTAGCCGTTGGGGATCTCGCGTGCGGGGATGGATAGGGAGAGGTTGTTGACCATCTTCAGCGTGGAGGGGTTGTCGGCATACTTCTTCAGGATGTCAGCCATGGGGAGGGTCACGTTGACGCGGTAGCCCCCCGGAGTGGTGAGTATGGCTTTCCCGCTTGCGGCGAGTTCTCCGAGATAGGGTGAGGGGGTGTAGGTGATGTTGTTGGAGTTGAGGGCTGCCGGACCGGTGGAGAAAACGGGCACGGATACCTTATTTTTCTTCACGACCATCTCGACCGTGGTCTCGCCGGTCTTCTCATCTTTATTTGACACGGCTTGCTGGGTGAGATAGTGGTAATAAAGGGTGAAGCGGGTGTTGCTCACATTGGCCACTGCTCCCATGCCGAAGGAGGGCCGGACGTAGATGCCGGGCATGAATTTCGCAAATGTTTCGGGCCATGCGAATGTGGAGGGGTCCTTGCGGTAGGCCTCCACCACTCTTACGGCATCCTCGCGGGGGAGTCTGACGGGAATGGTGATGGCGGTCTGCTTTCTGAACAGGGAGTCAGTGGCACCTACCACGGAGAGGGTGTATGATCTGGAACCGAGGAGGGATGAGGGTGAGTAATATCCTTCGGGGTTGAAATTGCTTTCGATGTCGGCGGGGAGGGGAGAGGTGAGGCCGTAGACGCGTAGCTGCTGGGGAGCGAGGGAATCTCCGGCGAGCTGTCCGCGGGGCACGATTATCTCCACGCGCATCGAGTCCACCCTCTCTATTGAGATGGAATCCGGGATGGAGAGACTCGTGGCGGGAATCAGCGAGGCCACGTAGCTGCACTCGAGAGTGCCGTATTCGGCGGCGTGGAGGCGCCCGATGAGGTTGATGGTGCCCCGCGAGTCAAACTCGGGTTCATACACGCTACGGGCGTGCAGCTTCATGGTGAGGGAATCGACGGTGATGACCGTCTCCCCCTTGGAGAGGGAGGAGCCGATTTTGGAGACATCGTCGTCGCATGAGGCTAGACATCCGGCGATAATCGCCGGAGCGGCCAGGAGGAGAGTGTGGGCGCCGCGGAGGCGCGGAGTATTGTGAGGCATGGGTGAAGTCAGGGGGAAAGGGTCTTAGAGGCGGGAATAGAAATTGTGGTAGGCGTCGGGCCCGGAGGCCTCTTCGGCCGTCATGAAGGGGATTCCCCTGGACTTGACGATCTCCATAAGCACGGGGTCAGGCTCGGGGGTCTCGAAAATCACGGCGTCGGCGTAAGAGACGGCGAGGCGGTCGAACACCGCCGGATTGGAGCCATCCTCGCCGGCCGGGGCTTCGGGGGTCTCGAAGGGAATGAGCATCTCCTCGGGCACCTCCTCCTCGCCGAGGCGTCGCATCATCTCGGTGGAGACTGGGCCCGTGACGCGGGAATCGCGCACGGTGTAGACGATACGGCTCTCCTTGAAGGAGGGATCATCCGCATACGAACCGCGCAGGATCACGGGTATCAGGGATGTGATCCATCCCGAGCAGTGGATGATGTGGGGGTTCCATTTGAGCTTCCTGACGGTCTCGGCCGTGCCGCGTGCGAAGAAAATCGCCCGCTCGTCGTTGTCGGCGCGGTTGGAGCCGGTGCTGTCGGCGTCCGACGCCTCCTGCTGGAAGAAATCGTCGTTGTCAATGAAATATACCTGGATGCGGGCAGGCTGCAGGGAGGCCACCTTGATGATGAGGGGATGGTCGATGTCGTCAATGGGGATGTTGATTCCGCTGAGGCGGATTACCTCGTGGAGCTGGTTGCGGCGCTCGTTGACATCGCCGAATCGGGGCATGAAGGTGCGGACCTCGTATTTGCGTTTGTGCATTCCCACGGCGAGGTCGCGCGCGGCGGCGCAGGCCGGTGTGCCCGTGAGATAGGGGGCCATTTCCTGGTTGACAAACACTATTCTTCTCTTTTCAGACATAAGCGGCTATACGGTTAAGGCGGGGAGGGGCGGAGGGAGCTCAGGTGGCTCCGGAGCGTGCGTGCCCGCGTATCAGTCTGCAAAGTTAGCAAAAAAATCCGACAAATTAAGGATTCTTGCCCCAAGCGGGGCGTATTTTAAGCAAGTTTAAGACATCGCGGAGGGGCGTGAAGATAAAATAGAGTGAAAAATCCGGGAAAATTAGGTGAGTATGGAAGTTTATTAGTAAATTTGCAGACTCAAACGAAAACAAAGAGATGAGAATCATAAGGACAGTCACCGACCTTGAGAATTATGTAGCGGCGGCCCGTGCAGAGGGGCGCAGCATAGGTTTGGTGCCTACTATGGGTGCGCTTCACGAGGGGCATCTGTCGCTGGTGAGAAAAGCGGTGTCCGACAATGACGTCGCGCTCGTCAGCGTGTTTGTCAATCCCACGCAGTTCAACAATCCGCATGATCTTGCCACATATCCGCGCGACGAGGAGGCTGATTTCCGTCTGCTCGCCGGCGCCGGAGTGAGCGCCGTGTTCGCCCCGACGCCCGAGGAGGTGTATCCCGGATGGCCCGAGCCGGCCGCCCCGAAGGTGTATGACCTGGGGAGCGCGGCCGAAGTCATGGAGGGTAAGCACCGTCCGGGCCACTTCCAGGGAGTGGCGCAGGTGGTGAGCCGCCTTTTCGAGCTGTGTCGTCCCGACCGCGCCTACTTCGGGGAGAAGGATTTCCAGCAGATAGCCGTGATACGCAACATGATAGCCTCCGAGGGGATAAAGGTAGAGATAATCGCCTGCCCCATCTGCCGCGCCGATGACGGCCTGGCTCTCTCGAGCCGCAACGCCCTGCTCAGCGAGGAGGGGAGACGTGAGGCCCCGGAGATACACCGCATCCTCGGCCAAAGCGTGGAGTATTCGCGCACGCACTCCGTGCGTGCCACCCACGACAGCGTGGTTGAGGCCCTGGACGCCAATCCCATGCTCGAAGTGGAATATTACGAGATAGTGGACGGCCGCACTCTCCTTCCCGTGGAGGAATGGGAGGAATCCGACTGGATAGTGGGATGCATCACCGTGTATTGCGGAGATGCCGCCGCTCCGGAGAAGCGCGTGCGCCTGATCGACAACATTGCTTACCGCACACCCTCAAACCACTGACCACGCCATGCTCATAGAGATGATGAAAAGCAAGATTCACCGTGTGACAGTCACGGAGGCGAATCTCAACTATATCGGAAGCATCACCATCGACTCGGCTCTCCTCAAGGCCGCCGGAATACTTGACGGCCAGAGAGTGTATATAGTCAACAACAACAACGGGGAGCGCCTCGACACCTACGCCATAGCGGGCGAAGAAGGTAGCGGCGTGATATGCCTCAACGGAGCCGCGGCCCGCAAGGCCCAGCCGGGCGACATCATCATCATCATGGCTTATGCCCTGATGACCCCCGAGGAGGCCGAGGGCTTCCGGCCGACAGTCATTTTCCCCGACACGGCCACCAACCGTTTATAAATTAACCATACCCCATCACCACCAGAGATGTTCCAATCCCTTTCTGACCGCCTGGAGCGGTCGTTCAAGATACTCAAAGGCCAAGGCAAGATAAGCGAAATCAACATTGCCGAAACCATGAAGGACGTGCGCCGCGCGCTCCTTGAGGCCGATGTCAACTACAAAGTGGCCAAGACATTCACCGACACCGTCAAGAAGAAGGCTCTCGGAGCCAACGTCATCAACGCCCTGAAGCCCCAGGAACTGATGATCAAGATAGTCCACGACGAACTGGTGGCCCTGATGGGTGGCGAAGAGGCCCCTCTGAATCTTCAGGGACGCCCCGCCGTGATACTCATGGCCGGTCTCAACGGTTCGGGTAAGACCACGTTCACCGGCAAACTCGGCCTCAAGCTTAAGAATCGCGGACGCAAGCCCCTGCTCGTGGCCGCCGACACGTTCCGCCCCGCCGCCATACAGCAGCTCAAGGTGCTTGCCGACCAGGTGGGTGTGCCCGTTTACAGCGAGGAGGGCAACAAGGATGCCGTGCAGGTGGCAGCCAACGGCGTGAAGTATGCCAAGGATAACGGATACGACACAGTGATTGTCGACACCGCCGGCCGTCTGGCCATCAACGAGGAGCTGATGCGCGAGATAGAGGCCGTAAAGCGGGCTGTAAATCCGGGCGAGACCCTCTTCGTGGTGGACGCAATGACTGGCCAGGACGCCGTCAACACCGCCAAGGAGTTTAACGACCGCCTGGACTTCGACGGCGTCGTACTCACGAAGCTTGACGGCGACACCCGCGGCGGCGCCGCCATCTCCATCCGTTCCGTAGTGGACAAGCCCATCAAATATATCGGCTCGGGCGAGAAGATGGAGGACATCGATGAGTTCAACCCCACCGGTATGGCAGACCGTATCCTCGGCCAGGGCGACATCATCTCGCTCGTGAAGCGTGTGCAGGGTATCATCGATGAGGACGAGGCGCGCCATCTGGAGGAGAAAATCAAGAAAAACAAGTTTGATTTCGACGACTTCCTCAAGCAGATACAGCAGATAAAGAAGCTCGGCAACCTCAAGGATGTTGCCAGCATGATTCCCGGCGTGGGCAAGGCTATCAAGGATGTGGACATCGACGACAACGCCTTCAAGGGCATCGAGGCCATCATCTACTCCATGACTCCCTGGGAGCGCCATAATCCCGAGAAAATCACCATCTCCCGCCGCCAGCGCATAGCCAAGGGCTCGGGCACGTCGCTGCAGGAGGTCAACCGCCTGCTCAAGCAGTTCGAGACCACGCGCAAGCTCATGCAGCAGGCCGCCAAGATGAAGAATCCTGCCAACATGATGCGTCAGATGCAGCAGATGCGCCAGATGCAGGGACGCCGTCGCTGACCCTCACACCTTACAACAAATTATCAATTCATGCCTCAAAATCCTGAAGCTGTTTCCATGTCGGGTATTACCGCCGTCAGAGGGGAGGCTGTCACCTTCACCGCAGATCCGTTTCTCCATCCCGAGGAGGAGTGCGTGCGTCATTACGACGATGCCCTGATCGTGATTTCGGACGGGAAGATAATGGATGTCAGCGAATATGCCGACATCGCCCCGAAGTATCCCGGTCTGAGTGTCGTAGACCGCTATGAGGATGCCCTGATAGTGCCCGGATTCGTGGATTGTCACGCCCATTACGTGCAGACCTCCATCGTGGGTTCGTATGGCGACACCCTACTGGCGTGGCTCAACAGATATACTTTCCCGGAGGAGACCCGATTCAGTTCCCCGGAGTATGCCTCGCTTATAGCGGGACGCTTCCTTGACCGGATATTGCTCCGGGGCACCACCACGGCGAATCTTTTCGCCACTACCTACGCTCCCTCTGTCGACGCCATCTTCGAGGCGGCCCGGGAGAGGGGAATGAGGGTTATTTCGGGCAAGGTGCTTCAGGACCGCAATGTTCCCGAGGCGTTGCGTGACCCCTCGGCGGAGGAGTCGGTGGAGCTTTCGGAGGAGCTGCTTCTGAAATGGCATGGCCGCGGACGGCAACTTTATGCCGTGATACCCCGTTTCGCCCCGACGAGCACCCCGCGTCAATTGGAACTGGCCGGAGAACTCTACCGGAAATACAAGGATGCCGGAGTCTATATGCACTCTCATCTTGACGAAGCCGAGAAGGAGATTCGCTGGGTGGCCGAGCTATACCCCGACTGTGCGAGCTATACGGATGTCTACCGCCGCTACGGCCTCACGGGAGAAAGGGCAGTGTTCGCGCACTGCTGCGTGGTGAGGCCCGAGGAGTGGCAGACGCTCCATGACAGCGGTTGCGGCGTGGCGCATTGTCCCTCTTCAAATCTCTTTTTAGGCGGAGGGCAGTTCAAGTTCTGGGAAGCCAAGGATCCCGAGCGTCCCGTCCTTACCGGTATGGGAACCGACATCGGAGGAGGCACAAACTTCTCCGTATTCGGCGAACTGAGCGAGGCCTACAAAGTGGGAATGATCAAGGCGCAGCCGCTGAGCATAATACGGAGTCTCTATCTCGCCACCTTAGGGGGAGCGGAGACGCTGAGGTTATCCGACCGTACCGGGCGTATCGAGAAGGGATATGATGCGGACTTGGCGGTCCTTGACTTCAAGTGCAATGACTTCGTGGAGTGGCGGATGCAGCAGTGCTCCAATGTTTGGGAGAGGCTTTTCGCCCTGCAGACGCTCCATCCCTCGCGGGCTGTGGCTGCAACGTATGCTGCCGGAAGGAAATATACCCGGGAAGCTCATAAATGATTCTTAACTTTCCGTTCCGAACCACGCGCCGGAATCTCTTGTTTTAGAATCAGATTAAATTATTGAAATTATGGTACGACTAAATGTATCTCTGATTTGCGAAACAAGCGAGAACAGTAAGAAACTGGCGGAGGTAGCCACCGAGCTGGTGGCCTTTTCGCTGCGGGACAAGGGGTGTGTGGACTATGACTTCTATCAGTCGCGCACGAATGACGACCGTTTCCTTATCGTGGAGACGTGGGAATCGGCCGAGGATCTGAAGGCCCACAGCGAGACCGATCACTACAAGCGTCTCGCCCCGAGACTGCGCGATTACGCCAATGTCACGGTGGAGAAGTTCGACTTCTGATTCATATCAGCAGAGACACGCTCCATTAAAAAAGCCAATGCCGTGGACGGCATTGGCTTTTTTATGGATTGATTTATCAGGTTTTTTTAGTAATTTTGCAGATTGAGCCGCGTGAAGGTTGCGCGGGTCCATTATTATTGTAGAATATATTATGAAATTTGAAGCTAAAGTGGTCCGGAACAGTTCCGGAAGTCCATGTTTTGAGGTCAAGTACAATGAGAGGCCCTATAAGGTCAAACTGTATAAATTCCAGGAAAATGCGCCGGATGGCACTGTGATAGACTGCTCGATTGTGCAGCAGGCCAACGGGGAGGTGTTCATACGGCAGAACCTCGCGAGTCTGCTCCGGGAATATTATGAGGAGGGGAAGGAGTATGAATTTCAGGTGAAGCATGATTTCACCCACAACGGCTATTATGAGCTCTGGGATGAGCGGGGAATACCTTTCAGAGTGCCCGTGCCGAAGGGTATGAAACTGCTGACTGGGAGCAATGTCAAATGCCGTCTGGAGCGTATGGACGCGGGAGGGGCACATCTGAAACTGGTGCAGGGGGAGACTTTCCGCGAGGTTCCGGAGAAGAAACCGGCTGTCAAGGCCGCCCCGGAGCGTGCGTCAAAGACGGCGCAGCGGCGCGAGCTCGATGCCGACTCCATCGCCTCTCGCGTAGAGGCGGAAGTGTTTGGCGAGGAGCTGCCTCAATGGGACATCGAGGAGCTGTTTGAAATGCTCTTCGTCAACAGCGACTATTACGACCGGGCGGTCAGCACCGAACTGCTCCATCTCATACGGCGCTGGAGCGCCGAGGGGTGCGGTTGGCCTGAAATCGACGGGCGCCTGATGGAGATGACGCGCGGCGTGATGTATGTGCTGGAGGGATCCGACATACTTCTCGGTGTCGATGACCTGCGCCGCAAGTCGCTTCAGCAGCGCCTGAGCGTCATGGCAACCAACATCGAGGGCTTCCACAAGGCGGTTGAATATCTTGCCACCGGCACCTACGACACCCATATAGACCGCGTGCTCGCCTCCCTGCGTGCCTCCGGATTCATTTATGAGGCCGAGAAGCAGCTTGACATGCTGATGCGCATATTCAGCCTTTCTCCCGACACTATGCGCGGACGTATGGCCGACATTTTCTCCATCATCCACGCACGCGCCGAGGATTTCTGGCGCGACGAGCCTTTCCGTAAGGCCTTCATCCGTCTGCTCCAGCTTTACACCGAGCAGTGCAGCCGAGGAATGGAGGAGACCGGAGCGGGCAACGATGACACCGTGCGCTCCCTCATCGAGGCCCTTGGCATACAGCTCCTCCTGGCCGATCGCGAGAAGGATTCGGACGTGTTTGACTATAACCTGAACTTCGCCTCCCTCTACCGGTATGCTTCGGCTCTCCGCACATCGGTGCCGGCCAATGCCGTGCGAAACGCCTTCCTGGCCCTGATGGATGTGACGCGGCGCCCTTCGTCGCTCTACCAGTGGGGTGACACGGGCGCCCACGACCTCATGGCCTCCCGCCTCACGATGTCTCCCGTGGGCCTTGAGGGGACGTTTGAGAAATGGTATGCCAACAGGCAGGTGGTCATGTCGCTCAACAACGACGGCATCTGCATCTCCCGCAGCGATGTTGACGAAAAGAGTCTGCGGCGCCTCGACCTGCCCGGAGTGGGGGTGTGGCGCAACCTTCAGATACGCACTCCCCAGCAGATAGCCCTTCCCTCGGGGAGCAACGACCTGACCCGGGCACGCACCATGTGGAACGCCATAGAGAACTCACTTTTCTCGGATGACATCGATGTGAAACGCCCCCTCTCCAACCTCAAGAGGCGTCCGGGTGTGGGCGATGAGGTGTATGTGCGGGTAATAGGGCGAAATCCCGACGGCACATTCATGGTGGAAGCCACCGACGAGGAGTTCGAGGGGCGCGGCATACTGGCCATGGAGGATGTGGTGCGCTACAAGGTGCCATTCGTGGAGATGAAGCATTTCTGCGACCCCGGCGGCAATCCCTACGTGTTCATGGCTAAGGTGAAGCGCGTCGACGAGCGCGGACTGCATTTCGAGACTATGGAAAACATCACGGAATACGTGCATGACTGCTGCAAGAACGACTCCCCGATGATATGCGTGGTCAAGAGCTACAACCAGCATGGCATCCTCGGCGTAAGCGAGCAGGGAGACCCCGTGCGTTTTCTGCGCAGGGGTGCCAATGAGGGAGTTCCCATAAAGAACGGCGACATTGTGGTGGGCAACTGGTGGCAGGTGCCCCAGGGCGACATGCCCTTCATCGACGGCACCATCACCGAGGTGGTGGAGAATCCGCGTCCCTTCAGCACCGAGAAGGCTTTCCACAAGCTGATTTCTGATTTCTCCGGGGGCACCGTGTATGAGGAGCCCGTGGAATCGATGACCGTCATAGCCGGCGGCACTGCCGGGGGTGAGGATTTCCTGAGCGACAGCCGTCTGCGCGAACTGCTTTCCATCATAGAGCGTTTGGCCGCCTCCGAATCTGACTACATGAAGGCCTACAACCACATCGGCCTCGCACGTCTGCTGGCCCGAATGGGGCGCGACGACCGCCGGCGCGAGTTTTACGAGGCCTGGATGCGCCTCATAGCCATACTGCATTATTTCGCCATCAACGGCGAGATCGATGATGATCAGCTCAAGGAGTTCGAGGACAATGACCGCTCGCGCTTCGATCCGCAGTCAGAGCTTTACCGCATCTACCTTCAGCTCAAGATAGTGTCTTACAAAGGACGTCCGCAGATGCGCGACGAGCTTTGGGCGCGTATGTCGGATCCGGAAGAGGAGATTCGCACCCTTGCGGAGAACGTCATGGCCTACAACCTTATCGGCGAGACAGCCTCCATGTCGGCCCTGGGCGAGATCTCGGACCGCATCAACAACATCCTGAAGGTGCAGGGGAGAAAATCGACCCTCCACTCCTTCGGTGCTGAGAACAAGACCACGGAGTTCAAGACCAGCCTTATCTTCCCGCCCAACAACCACATGCGGGCCAATCCCGACGCACAGTCGCTTGAGATCATGAAGGAGCTGTGCGCCCTGCTCAACGCCGAAGGGGGAACGCTCTACTTAGGTGTCAACGACTTCGGTATGGGCGTGGGAATAGAGAACGATCTCTCCGACAAACTCTTCGGATTCAGCGAGGACAAATATGATCTCTTCTTCCACCGCAAGGTGTGCGAACATCTCGGCCGGGACGTGGATGCCTTTGTGGACGGAAAGTTCGAGACATACGGCGGAAAACGCATATATGTGGTGACTGTGAAGCCCTACCTTGCTGCCCCGGTGAAGGTGCAGGGAGTGATCTACGAGCGCCACGGCTCGTCGAAACTACCCTTCATCGACCCCGTGGACATACGCCTTTTCACCGAGCGTCGCGCCGCCGAGCGTGACCGGAAAAAAGCGGAGGAGTCACGCCTCATCGCCCAGACAGTCAAAAGCACGGGTGTGGCGGCTCCTGCCCCGGCTCCGGCTGCAGTGAAGAAGAGCGGTGTATCCAAGCCGAAAGAGAAGGAAAAGGAATCCGTGCGAGAGGCAAGTGCCGATGCTGAGAAAATCCACACGCGGGTGAGCCGCAAGGTGTGTCCCGCCTCGTTTGACATCGACCACGACCACGCCACGGAACGCTACATCCATTTTCTGGAGGATGGCTTCATGCTCGTGCCGGAATTTTACGGCTACGGCGAAGACGGCCCGCTGCTTTCGCTCCCCGTCAGAGAGGATGACTCCAGCGGATGGCTCGCGCTCGGATATGCCGACGGCACCGTGTGCCGCGTGCCGATGCGCGTGATGCTCGAAAAGGAGGATTATGCCGTGGGCAAGCGATATGAGGGTGCCCCTCTCGTATTCGCCGACATAATCCATGACGGTGAGGCCCTCATGATACTCTCCGAGGGACGCAAGGGGAGCTGGAACGCCCGCGCCGACCGTCTTGAGGAGGTGCCCGAGGTGGCCGGGATACGCAATGCCGGCTCAAGGATGTTCAATACAGACCAGGCGTCGTACATCTTCGACATCCTGGGCATAGAGAAGAAACTCGCCTATCAGGATCTCTTCGACCGCACGGGCAAGGATGCCGGAAAGCCGTTCCGCACGGTGAAGACCGACAGACTCTATCATCAGCTCGTCTCTGACGGCTATATGAAATAAGACCCCGGCCTTGCGGGCCGGGGCCATGCCTTAGCGCATCCCTCGCGTCAGCTCCGAGATAGCGAGCTGGAGATCCCGCTCAATGGCGAGATAATCGAGGCGTGCCTCGAGGAAGTAGGCCCGCTCCTGGAGATAGCGCAGCAGCGACCATTCTCCTCCGAGCCAGGCCTTGTGAAGAAGTTCGTACTGCGAAACATCGAGCAGCGCGGGGGCCAGGGCCTCCGCGCGTTTTTTTAGTTCGGCCGCGAGGGAATATCTCTCATCAAGGGTGCGCAGGGCAGCCTGTGTCCGCACATCCTCATCAGCCTCGGCGGCGAAGAGTGCGGCCTCCGCGGCCTTTGTCTTTCCTTTGGACGAGAAGATGGGTATGGATACGGAAAGTGAACCGCCGTTGAAGTGCGTGCCATCCTCGAAGGCATGGACATATCCCACGCCGATTCCCGGGAGGTTCTCGCGTCTGGCCACCGTCATCGCGCTTCGCGCCGCCTGTGTGCCGGCCCGCAGGGCCACGAAAGACATTGAGGCGCGGAGATTCTCCATGTATATTTCGAGGGGGGCGATTTCGGGGCTGTCGTAGTGCATGGCGACCAGGGTAACCGAGTCAAGGCGGGCGTCATACTCACCGTTCAGCGTGGCTATCGTCTCGTCAAGTTTCATGTGCAGATCGGAAATGCGGCTGCGTACGCGTGCCTGCTCGATGCTGAGCTTGCTGATGTCCAGGCGCGTCATCTGACCATGCTCCACGCCCTTGCGGAGATGGAGCATCATGCTGTCGTTGTCAGCCTCTATCTCGCGCAGGGTGCGTATGGCGGCCATGTCATGGATAGCTCCGATGATGAGCGCACGCACGTCTGCCGAGCGTGAGAGAATGTCGGCGTAGGCGTCATATTGGAGAGCCCTGGCCTCATCGGCGGCAAGTCGTCGGCGCGCGGAGTAGACCCCGGGCCAGTCGAGTTCCCAGGATATGCCGGCGTTCCAGCGCGGTTTCACCCCGGCCGGGCCGCCGAGCACCTCTCCCTCCATACGTGGGTCAGGGAGATTGGCCTCGGGCATGAGGGCATATCCGGCGGCCTCGGCCCCGATGAGCATCGCATCGGAGAGGGGAGCGCCGGTTACTATCGATGTGGCCATGGAGGAGGGCGTCAGCAGGGAATCGGGCACAGGCCCGGAGGCGGCGAGCGGAAGCGCCGAGGCGGCACACGCTATGGCAATGATGATATTTTTCACAATTGGAATTTAATGAGGGTGTGGTTTCAGGATTTGGATGCGAGGGGCTTGCGCTCCTTTCGGAGTTCGAGCCAGCGGTAAGCCACGGGCACCACGAGCACATTCAGGGCTGTGGACGTCACCAGACCGCCGAGTATCACCACGGCGAGGGGAGCCTGTATCTCGTTGCCCGGTTCGCTGCCGCGCAGCGCCAGGGGTATGAGCGCAAGGGCGGAAGTGAGGGCCGTCATGAAGATAGGGTTCAGACGGTCTGCCGCTCCGACGCGTATGCGCTCGGCCATGGGCATACCCTCCTCCTTCAGCGTATTGAAGCGGGAGATGAGGAGCATACCGTTGCGCGTGGAGATACCTATGAGGGAAATGAAGCCGATGATGGCGGGAATGTTGAGCTCTCCCCCGGTGATCACCAGGATCAGCACGCCTCCTATCATCGCCAGGGGCATATTGAGGAGGATTAGCAGACTCTGCGAGACGGTGCGGTATTCGGCGTAAAGGAGGAGGAAAATTATGAGGAGCGCTCCCGCCGAGGTCAGCGCGAGAGTGCGCGAAGCCGCGGCCTCGCTCTCGAACTGTCCGCCGTAGGTGACGAAATATCCCTCGGGGAGCTGCACGTCGGCCTCTATGTGTCGCCGGATGTCGTCTACGGCCCCGCGCAGGTCGCGCCCGTCGGTGTTGGCTGAGATCACTATACGGCGGCTGACATCCTCTCGGTTGATGGTGCTCGGACCGGAGGACACTGTGATATCGGCGAGTGAGGAGAGGGGCACGGGTCCGACATTGGTGTCGATCATGAGGTCGGCTATATCTTCCATCCCTTCGCGGCGTGTGTCGGCCACCTTCACCGTGATGTCGTAGGGGAGGGCGCCGTCATACACCTGGCTGACCGCCTCCCCTCCGAGCATCACCTCCACCCAACGGCGGAACTCGGGGAGCGTCACTCCATACCGGGCGAGGAGTTCGCGGCGGGGACGTATGTCGAGCTGCGGGCGTGAAATCTGCTGCTCGAGGTTTACGTCGGTGACACCCTCCACCTCCTCCATGGCGGCTTTTATCTTGCGGCCCGTGGAATACAGGAGGTCGATGTCGTCGCCGAAGAGCTTTACGGCTATCTGTGCCTCCGAACCCGAGAGCATGGCGTCGATACGGTGGGAGATGGGTTGTCCAATCTCGATATTGACTCCCGGGATTTCCTTGAGGCGTTTGCGCAGATCGGCGGTCATCTCGCGGCGCGAGCGACCCTTGTCGAGCACGTAAGGCACCTCTATCTCCGAAACGTTGACCCCGAGGGCATGCTCATCGAGTTCGGCGCGACCTGTCTTGCGGGCCACGTTTCTGACCTCCGGAGTCTCCATGATTATGCGCTCGGCCATCATGCCGATGCTGTCGCTCTGTTCGAGCGTGATGCCCGGCATGGCGGAGACGTTGATGGTGAGGCTACCTTCATTAAACGAGGGGAGGAAGCTCCGCCCGAGGGTGAAGAAGAGGGCGATCGCCAGCACGAAAAGCGCCGTCGTGCTCCATATCAGAGCGCGTGAATGGCCGAGGCATCCGGCGAGTATCCTGGAATAGGCCGTATGAAGCTTTCTCGACACCCAGGGTTCGCGCGAAAGTTCCTTCTCCTCCCTTCGGGTGCCTAACAGATAGTAGCAGAGCACGGGAGTGAGCGTCAGTGCCACGACCGTGGAGGCGGCCAGTGCCACGATAAACGAGACTCCGAGGGGTATGAGCATACGTCCCTCGATGCCGGAGAGGAAGAAGAGGGGGAGGAAACTCGCTATGATGATGAGCGATGAATTGAGGATCGGGAGGCGTACCTCGCGCGAGGCCTCGAACACCACGCTGAAGAGGGGGTGCCGCTTTTCCGGGGAGAGGCGTCGGTTGGCCCTCAGGCGGCGGTGAACGTTCTCGACATCCACTATGGCGTCGTCCACCAGCGATCCTATGGCTATGGCGATGCCGCCAAGCGTCATGGTGTTGACCGAGAAGCCCATGAAATAGAGGATTATCACCGCTATCATTATGGACATCGGCAGGGCTACGACGGAAATGACGGTGGTGCGCAGGTCCATGAGGAAGAAGAAGAGCACGAGCACCACGAATATCGCCCCCTCGAAGAGGGATGTCTGGAGGTTTCCGACGCTGCGGTCGATGAAATCGGCCTGTCGGAAAATATGCGTGTCTATCTCCACACCCGGGGGGAGGGCTGGGCGGAGGGCGTCAAGTTCTTTCAGAAGGGACTCCGTGAGCTGCTGCGAACCCACGGAGGGCTGCTTCGTGACAGTGACGAGCACTGCCGGCCGGGCCTTTACGGTCGCCGTGCCGATTTTCGGAGCTTTGGCCCCTATGGTGATTTCGGCTATGTCGCCGAGGGTGACGGGAGTGTCGGAGGCCTTGACGACGGCCAGGCGCAGGTCGTCGGTGGAGGAAGTGGCGATGTCTCCCTTGATGAGGTATTCGTTGCCATACTCGTACAGCGACCCTCCGGAGGCATTAGAATTGAATTCCTCCACGGCCTCGAGGGTCTCCGTGAGAGTCACTCCTAAGGCGCGCATCCTTTCGGGGCGCAGGAGAATCTGATACTCCTCCACGTCTCCCCCCATGACGGCCACCTGCGAGACACCGGCCACGGAGAGGAGCCTGGGGCGAATATGGCGGTCAGCCACGGAGCGCAACTGTCCGGGTGATATGGAGTCGGAAGTGAGGCCGACAATCAGTATCTCGCCCAGAATCGAGGACTGCGGCCCGAGAGTGGGGGCACCGGTGCCGGGCGGGAAGGTGGCGGAGGCCGCGGCGAGTTTCTCGCTTACGAGCTGGCGTGCGTGATATACGTCAGTGTCCCAGTCGAACTCCACCCAGACCACCGAGAAGCCCGGAGCTGAGGATGAGCGCACGCGGCGCACACCCGTGGCACCGTTGACGGCTGTCTCTATGGGGAATGACACTGATTTCTCCACCTCTTCCGGAGCCATGCCGGGAGCCTCGGTCATGACGACCACTGTGGGGGCGTTGAGATCGGGAAAAATATCCACCTCCGTGTGCATCAGCGTCACCACTCCGAAGAAGAGCATCAGGCCGCAGAGCACGAGGATGATCAGACGGTTGGTCAGTGAGAACCGTATTATCTTGTCAAGCATGGGGATTCTGAATCAATGATTGTGAGAGTGTCCCGGAGGGGCCACATTGGATGTTTCAGCCATACGCACCACTCCGGCGCCGCGAGTAACAACCTCTGCTCCCGGCTGGAGTCCGGAGAGGATCTCCACGCGGTATCCGTCGGAGCGTCCCGTGGTGACGAGATGCTTGGAGTAGGCGTCATCGTGCATACGGGTATACACATATTTGTTGCCTTGAATCTCCACAATGGCTGAGCGGGGCACGCTGAGGGCCTCGGCACGCGAGGCTCCGATAAGAGTGACTTCCGCGAATGATCCGGGCACTACGGAGCCGTCGTTGTCAAACGTGAAGTATACCGGGATATAACCGTTTTCGGAGGGTGTGGCTCCCGGTGCTCCTGACAGGTGTCCGTTTAGCTTCTCGAGACTCAGGACATTGCCCGAATAGTCGGGACGGAAATTGGCTGTATGCACCGTGGGAAGAATCGAATGGTGACGCTCCGGCACATCGGCGCGGAGAGTCAGGCGGGAGTCGGAGGAAACCACCGCTATGGGCTGCCCCAACTCCACATACTCCCCCTGGCGCACGAGCACCTGCGTCACCGCTCCCCCCTTAGGAGAAGTGGCCCTCATCGGCCCGGCGGGAGCGGAGCCTGCGGCCGCCTCGGCCTCGGCGAGAGCGCGGCGTGCCGCGTTATAATCGGCGGCTGAGACGATGCCCTCCTTGTAGAGGGGCTCGATGCGCTTGAGTTCGGCGCGAGCGGCGTCGCGTGTGGCTATGGCCGCCCGCTGGTTGTCACCGCCGGCCAGTCCCTCGGGCGAGACCGTGGCCACGGCCTGTCCCGATGTCACCTTCATGCCGGGCGTCAATCCGGAGAAGAGCGACACCTTTCCGGCGCGGGGAGCTGCAATGACACTTTGGCCGGAAGCTGCGGGCTGTATGCGTCCGGACACGGTGACGGTTTCGTGAAACGGCGCCGGAGCGATGGTCTCACATTCCACGCCGAACTTGGCTGCCATCTCTTCGGAGAGCTTTATCTCATCGGCGTGTCCGGTGTGGTCATGGTCATGTCCCCGGGCTTCATGGTCGTGGTCATGCTCGTCATGATCTTCGTGGTCATGGTCATGCTGTTCGTGGTCATGGTCATGGCCGTCGTGGGCTGAGCCGCCGCAGGAGGTGAGTCCCCAGGCGGAGACGAGAATCGCGGCAAATATCGGGTGTAGTCTCATGATATACGGATGGTTTGCAATAAATATAGGTATAAGTAGTTTAAAAAACGCTCTTTTCCCCTTTCCACCGCAAAGGTAATGAAAAAAGTCTGCACATCATGTGCAGACTTGATGTGCGCCATCCGATTAACATATTTTATGTAAATAAAACGGGAGCTGCCCGGCGCAACAGTGCCGGGCAGCTCCCGTTTTGGGGTTGTGATTTCTGCGAGTGGATGATCAGAAGGGGAAGTTCATACCGAAGTTGACCTGGGCGTTGGAGCCGAGGGGCACTCCCTGCTTGGCGAGCTTGGAGAAGGTCTGGTCCATGCCGAGGAAGAGGTTGAAGCCCTTGGTGTGGAGGTTGAGCATCCAGCCGAAGCCGACGCCGAATGTGTCAAACACTCCGTTGACACTCGCCGAGAAGGCCTTCGCGGGATGCACGTTGGCGCTCACGCGCATCTGCGTGCGGGTGAAGTCTCCGCAGAAGCGGGTGGAACTCAACAGGCCGAAGTTCAGCTTGCGGTAGAGCGGGAACGTGTAGTCCACGCCGACATTGAGCGTCGAGGTGAGGCTGCGGTTGCGGTTGCCGAGATTCTCGTTGTCGGTGGTGAGCTGCACGAGCTTGAGGAGGTTTTCGCGCATATCGCTCCAGCCCTGGGGAGCCTTGCTGTCACCCACGGTGAAGTAGAAGGCGTCGGTGTCGATAGTCTGATCACCCGTGGTGGCGTAGTGGGTGTCGGAATAGTTGATGAATCCGAGGTCGAGCAGGGCGGCCGAGAAGTTGAAGTCATTCCAGCGGTACTGGGCGCCTATGTCGAAGCCCACGCCGAAACCATCGATGCCGAACTTGTCGATGTCGATGCCGCTGACATATTTCTGCTTGGAGAAATCGCTGTACTTGGTCTTGAAGCTCATGTTCTTCACCGAGGCGTAAAGCTCGGCGTTGGACTGTGCGGTCCATTTGTCCTTACCCAAGGTCATCGTCAGCTGATTTACCTTGGCCTCGAGATTGCCGGCTCCGATGAGGAATTTCACCGTGGCGCCGATACGCAGACCGGGGAGGGCGCGGATGTTATGGGAGTGGTTGAGGGATACCTCGGCGTAGGCCATCGCGTTGGCCTGAAGACCGGAGAGCTCGTAGGTCTGGTTGGCCACACCCTCCTTGGCGAGCTCGAAGAGGGAGTAGGGCACGGAGACGTTGCCGGCGGCCACCACATTGATGCCCACGGTGTTGAAGCCACCTATGCCGGAGAATCCGAAATTGATCACATGCAGACGGGTGCCGAACTCGATCTTGTTCTGCAGATCAAACTTCGAGAGAGCCTCCTGGGAGGATATGCCGGGGTTGGTGAAGAGCACCGTGCGTCCGTCCAGATTGTAGAGCACGTCCGTGAGGTCGAGATTTCCGTGGAGCCCGAAGTTGAGGTTTCCGATGCCGGGCATACCGACGAACCCGTGTTCGCAACCCGTGAAAGCGGGGTTGAGCTGATGGCGGTAGACATAGTTCTCCAGGAAATATCCGGAATAGTTTTCCTGGGCGCTGAGGGGGAGAGCCGCCGCGGCCATTCCGGCCACGAGCAGAGTATGTTTTAGCATTGATTTCATGATCGGTTGTTATGGAACGTGGGGTTAGAACTTATGTGTCCATGCGCCGTCAACGGTGATTCGGACATTTTCGAGTGAAACAGCCATCTCGGGAGTGATGGGGGCGTTGTTGCCTGTCTCTTCCACAGACACGGTCGCCGAATATGTGATGCCGTCGAGGTCAGTGATGGGCTGGCCGGGGAGGGCGGTGATATTGAGGTTGATGTCCTGGAGATTGGCATTTGCGGGGAGAATGATGTGGGTTGACTCCGCCACGGGGATGGGCCGGCCATTACTGTCGAGCGGCGTGATGGAGAAATCAACCTTGAAGGGGATGTCGGTAGACACCGTGGCGCTCACGTGAAGCGTGTTGACACGCAGGTCTGAAAGGTCCTCGGAGTCCCATCCGGCGTCGGTGGAGGTGTACTGCACCACGCTGCCCTTCTCGAAGGCCAGGGGCACGAAGACGGTGTATGTGCCGGTGAAACCGGGCTGATATATGCCCAGAGGAAGATCGCGCACGCGTGTTCCCTTGACTTTAACGTCAGTGGCACTGATTTCTATGGTCTTGGGCAGACCCCACGCCCCCTTGCCGTTTCCGGCGAAGAGCACGTTGGAGAGGCTCGGGAAATCATACTGATCCGGAGCGGGGTTGAGATACTGCTCGAGCGAGGGTACGCTGGCGGGATTACCCTTGAGGAGGATGTTGGTGCGCAGTTCCTTGGAGACTTCGATTTTCTCGGAAGTACGTCCGGTGGTCTGCATGGTCTGGCCGTCGGAGCGGCGGAAAGTGGAGGTGTAGCCCAGGAACGTGTCGCCGAAGAACTCACCGACATTGTTGTTGATACCTATGTAGATCTGCGGGGCGGCGGCGTTGATGCTCGTGTTTTCGCTGGCGAGCAGGTCGGGCAGACCGTCGAGATGGATGGTATCGAAGATGATGTTCTTGATGTCGTAGTCTACGGTCGCGGTGATATTCTGCGGATAGAGTGTCTCGGTGCTGAATGAGATTTCGAGACGGGGCTCGTAGTAATCGGGGTTGCCGTCGTAAGAGAGGGATCCGGTGGTGAGAATACCGACCTTGCCGAAGAACTCCACCGCGCCCTCGGCCGATTTCAGACACTCCTTGCCCATTCCGTTGAAGCGGATGTAGATGTAGTTGGAGCTATATCTGCTGAGGGTCGTCTCTCCGAGATCGAGCACGCCTGTGGTCTTGTTATACTGTCCGGCAGAGGTCTCGATCACGTCCAGTCCGGCGGGGAACTGGAGCTGGAGGTTGCCGCAGTTGATGTTTTCGTTGTAGGGTGCGAGATATATTCCGAGCGTTGCCGTGCTGATGCCCAGGTGGTCGATTTCCAACACACCCTGCGGAAGCGTACCGGTGAATTTGATGTCAGCCAGTGCGGAAGCCGGCTGCAGGGAGACGGCTCGATGTTGCACGGACTGAGTCGTCGTGGCCTTCTTGAGGTAGAGCGTCAGGCCGGGGAATTGCGGAGGCGTGATCTTGAACGAGGGAATCTGGATTTCGCCGGAGCGGAATGATTCGGAGCTGCTGAAGGCGTAGTATTCCTTCCCCTGCGCATCCTTCACGGTGGTGATATACTCGTTGTCGCTCAGATCCGTTACCTCGTGCAGAGTGAGGGTGTTGAGATTGACGGGCACAACGAGATCCGAGACTTTCAGCTCGGTGGTGGTGTCCACGTCAGAGAGATCGTATTTGTCGTCAAGGCAGCCGGGGAGGAGCAGGAGCGCCGCCGCCGGGATTGCATAGAATGGTAATGGATGTCTCATTAGTTGTGAAAAAAAAGTGTGTGAATATGGAAAAATCGGATGTCAGGATTTCGGGAGGGACTGCTGCCAGCGCCATGCGTTGGCCATCGTCACGTCAATTGGGGTGTCGGCCTTCCAGCCCAGCACCTCGTTGGCCTTGGCGGGGATGGCCCATATCTGCTCGATGTCTCCGGCACGACGGTCGCCGATGCGGTGGGGCACCTTCACGCCCGTAGCACGCTCGAACGACTCTATGAGCCGGAGCACCGAGAGACCCGTGCCCGTGCCGAGGTTGAAGATCTCGATGGCGTCCGTGTCGGCCCCGTCGAGCATACGCTTCATGGCCACCACGTGGGCCTTGGCGAGGTCCACTACATCGATGAAGTCGCGGATGCAGGTGCCGTCCGGGGTGTCGTAGTCGTTGCCGAACACGGTCAGCTCCTTGCGGATCCCGGCAGCTGTCTGCGTAAGATAGGGCACGAGATTCTGGGGCACACCGAGCGGAAGCTCGCCGATGAGGGCGGAGGGGTGGGCACCGATGGGATTGAAATAGCGCAGGATGATGCTCTTGATGGGGGCTCCGCTGCGCACGTAGTCGGTGATTATTTCCTCGGAAATCTGCTTGGTGTTGCCGTAGGGGGATGTGGCAGGCTTGATGGGGGCCGTCTCGTCTATGGGGTTGACGTCAGGCTCGCCGTAGACAGTGCAGGATGAGGAGAATACGATACCCTTCACGCCGAACTCGGGCATGAGCTCCAGGAGGTTCATCAGCGTGTTGAGGTTGTTGCGGTAATAGAGCAGGGGCTTCTGCACGCTTTCGCCCACGGCCTTGGAGGCGGCGAAATTGATGATGCCCTTTATTCCGGGGTTATCCGCGAAGAGTCGGCGCAGTATCGTCATGTCGGTGCAGTCACCCTCCACGAAGACGGGACGTATGCCGGTGATGGCCTGTATGCCGTCAAGCACCTTTATGTTGGAATTGGAGAGATTGTCGATGATGACCACCTCGAAACCCGCCTCCTGGAGCTCCACCACGGTGTGGGAGCCGATGTAACCGGTGCCACCGGTGACAAGAATTTTCGTTGCCATGATTCAGAAGAGTTTAGCGGGGTATGTGCCGTCGGCATGGAGAGCAGCGAAACGGTCTACGGTGGCCTGGCGGTCTGCCGCGTAAGTTACGCCAAACCAGCGGGAGGGGGTCTGGATCACCTTGAGCTCTATCGTGCCGTCCTGGATGAGGTCATTGACCACGGAGGGGATGTAGAACTCCGACTTGAGTTCTCCGCCGTGCTCCTTGAGGAACTCCACGAAGGCCTTTTCCGAGTAATCGAAATAGTCGGGAGTGAAGCCCCACATGTTCATCGACACGCTGGCTCCCTCGGGGAAGGGTGCTTCGGAGCCGTCGGCGAGGGTCTGGACGAGCTTGCCCTCCTTGCGCTGTATGCCGTGACATTCGGTCACGCCCGTGAGGTTGCCTTCGGCTGATACCTCGCAGAGACCGCGGCTCACGCCTCCGTTTTCGCTGAGCGTGTTGGAGATGTTGAAGCCGATCATGCAGTAGCGGTTTTTCTCACCCTCTACGCCCTTGAGGAAATCGGCGAGGAGACGGAAGCTCTCGGCGCCGTAGTAGTCGTCGGCGTTGATCACGCCGAAGGGCTCGCTGATGGCTGTCTTGCCCATGAGCACGGCGTGGCCCGTGCCCCAGGGTTTGGCGCGGTCGGCCGGGGCCGTGAATCCCTCGGGGAGGGCGCTCAGGTCCTGAAACACTACTTCCACGGGCACGTGTCCCTCATAGCGGGAGATGATTTTCTCGCGGAACTCCTGCTCGAAATCGTGGCGTATCACGAAAACGATCTTGCCGAATCCTGCACGCAGGGCGTCATACACGGAATAGTCCATGA
Source organism: uncultured Porphyromonadaceae bacterium (assembly GCA_947174995.1). GTDB lineage: Bacteria > Bacteroidota > Bacteroidia > Bacteroidales > Muribaculaceae > Lepagella. The sequence continues at coordinate 9,470 of CAMWLC010000018.1, read as the reverse complement.
TGGTCTCGCCGTTGGGGCCCAGCCCGTCGAGCTGCTTGAGGCCGCCGTAGCGGCTGCCCATTCCGGCTGCGAGTATGAAAAGTGTGGGTTTCATTGTCGATTGAATTATGAATTGTGAATTATTGATTTTCGTCAGGTCTTGATGCCGCTTTGCACGCGTATGATGGCGCAGAGGGAGAGCATGAAGTCAAACATCACTATCTTGGCGTTGGCATTGCGCGAGATGTCGCGGCGTGCGCGGTCGGTCTGAGTGATGAGGTTTTCGACGTTGCGGTAGTTGATGAATGGCGCGAAATGAGTGCTGAAGCGCAACTCCTCGTCGGAGAGGGCGTTAAGGGGAGGGAGGGTGAAATTGCAGAGGAAGTTCTCGCGGGTCATGCGGCTGCAGTAGTCGAGAAACCGCATGTTTTTCTCGCGCCCCATCGAGGCTATTTCCTCGCTCAGTTCCTTGAGGGATGCCACCTCGCGCTTCCAGGCGTGGCGCATCATCTGGCGGTAGATGTCGCCAAACTCCTCCTGCTCTCCGGTGTTGGAGGCAAATTCTATCGCCTTGCCGGGGCTCCCGGCCGCCATCGCCGCCGAGGAGGCCGCTTCGGAGGGGGTCAGTCCGGCGCGGGTGCGGAGCCACTCCTCGATGGCCGCCGGGGGGACGGGGCGCATGTTGAGGCGGCGCGTGCGCGAGAGTATGGTGGGGAGGACATCCTCGGGATGGTCGCTGACCAGGATGAAGAGGGTGTCGGGATATGGCTCCTCGATGAGCTTGAGCAGGGTGTTGGCGGCCTGGAGGTTCATCGCCTCGGGGAGCCAGATGACGTATGTCTTGTAGCGGTAGGAGAGGGAGGAGAGGGGTGCGTTGCGGATGATGTCGTTGGCCTCGTCGAGGTATATCACCGGTCTTGTGTTGCCCGCCTCTATGATGTCGAGCCACTTTTCCGGCTCCATGTAGGGATGTTTCTCGAGCATTATCTTCCACTCCGTGTAGAAATCGGTCGATACGGTGGGCTTCCCCTTGATTTTCACCACCGGGAACACCCAGTGTATGTCGGGGTTGTTGAGGGCGGCGGTCTGCAGGCAGGCCGGGCAGCGTCCGCAGGGCTCCCCGTCGCGGCGGTCGGAGCAGTAGATATACTGGAGCAGGGCGCGGGTCAGGAGCATCTTGCCGAGTCCCTGAGGCCCGGAGAGGAGGAGCGCATGAGGTATGCGGTCGCTGTCCACCATCTCGCGCAACGACTGCTTCACATCCTCGTGTCCTGTTACATCTCCAAATCTCATTGAATGCAAAAGTACAAAAAATCGCCCACACAGCGAAATATAAAGTGGTAAATATGAAAAAATAGGATTAAATTTGCACTCATGTATCCCTTTTTGAAATCATTGGCCCGCGCATACGCGGGGCGCTACGGCGATCCGGCCGATTTCTGTTTTGTTTTTCCGGGCAAACGCGCCGGCACTTTCTTCCTCAAGCATCTGCGCCGGGAGGCTTCGGAAGCCCCTATGCTGGCTCCGAGGGTGATGACTATATCCGACATGGTCTCGGAGCTGGCCGACCGTGTTGTGGCCGGACGTGTGGACCTGCTGTTCAGGCTATACAAGGCGTATCGCGGGTTGATGAAGGAGGATACGGCTGTGGATTTCGATTCCTTTCGTGGCTGGGGGGAGACGGTGCTCTCCGACTTCAACGAGGTGGATATGTATGGTGTGGACGCCGGTGAGATATTCAAGAATGTGAAGGATTACCGGGAGATAGCCACCGATTTCCTGACCGAGGAGCAGAAGCGCGTGATGGAGGAGTATTTCGGACGTCCCGTCGGGGGGCACGCCGTGGCCGAGAGGTTCTGGCGTGACTTCGGCAGCGGCGACGAGCTGTCTGCCGTGAAGAGCCGTTTTCTCTACCTATGGACCGTTATGGGGCCCCTCTACGACCTTCTCGGCGATGATCTTGACAGGGATGGTCTGGCCACCTCAGGGGGAATCTACCGCAAGGCCCTGCGGGAGCTCGACCGTATGCTTGACGAGGATCTTCCTACCCCATTCCCCGGGGTCAGGAAGATGGTGTTCGTGGGTTTTAACGCCCTCTCGACGGTGGAGTCCCGCATTTTCGCGGCCATGACGCGCTTCCCGGATTTCAAGGGACCGGAGGGTGAGGAACCCTTCGCCGACTTCTGGTGGGATGCCACGGGTCCCGTGCTCCGTTCCGACGACAGCAGCGCCGCGCGTTTCGTGGCCTCCAACCGGCGGCGCTTCCCGGAGCCGGAGTGGGCCGCGCCATATCTCGCGCTGAGCGACACCGACACGCTTCCGGCCTCGATGCGCGTGATAGCCGCTCCTTCGGGCACCATCCAGGCCAAGCTCGTATCCGAGGAACTGCGGCGGATGCGCGGTGCGGACGCCTCTTCGGAGGCCCACTTCAAGGATGCCCGCGTGGCCGTGGTGCTCCCCGACGAGTCGCTGCTCCTCCCGTTGCTTTACTCTCTGCCGGAAGATCTCGGAGAGGTGAATCTCACCATGGGCTATCCGCTGCGCCTCACGTCGGCCGTGTCGTTCGTGGCTCTGCTCCGCCGCTTGCTGACGCGACGTCGGCGCACCTCGCGCGGCCCGGCATACCTGCGCGAGGAGCTGCGCCTTATCCTCTCACATCCCTTCGTGCACGCCGTGCTGGGCACGGACAGCGTGCAGAATATCAAAGGGGAACTCGACCGCACGCGCACCTCGGCCATCACCCCCTACGAACTGGCCCTGATCGAGCCCCTGACGGAGCGGCTCTTCCCGGCCATTGACCGCGATACGCCCCCGGCAGGAGTCATAGAGACACTGGATGGAGTGCTCGCCTATATCGCGGAGTCTCTGCGGGGCGCCGGGGGAATGGTGAAGTCGCGCCTTGACCTGAGCCATATAGCCGCCTACCGCGATGCTCTCGCCCGACTGCGCGACGCTATAGAGCGGCATGGCGTGGATATGGAATACACCACGGTCTTCTCCCTCGCCGACCGTTTCCTCGCGGGAGAACTGGTGACATTCGAGGGTGAGCCTCTCGAGGGTCTTCAGGTGATGGGTATGCTGGAGACGCGTGCCCTGGACTTCGACAGAATCATCATCCCCTCACTCAACGAGCGGATACTCCCCATGAAGGCGCGGGCACGGACGTTCATTCCCGATTCGCTGCGCGTGGCCTACGGTATGCCTCCGGCCAATTACCAGGAGAGTCTTTTCGCATATTATTTCTACCGCATGATCTCGCGTGCCGAGGAGGTGGTGATGCTTTATGACGCCCGCTCGGGAGGGGGGATGAGGAGCGGCGACGTGTCGCGCTATCTTCTTCAGCTCAAGCATCTGTATGCTCCGCAGAGCCTTGTCTGGGAGGAGCGTCGGTTTGTGGTCGCCGCCCCCGGGGGGACACCGCAGGCAGTGGAGAAGACCCCGTCCGTGATGGCCCTGCTGAGGGAGTTTACGCTTTCCGGAGACGAGGCTCGGTATCTCTCCGCCTCGGCCCTGATGAGGTATCTCGGATGCCCGGTGCGGTTCTATTATGAGATTGTGGTCGGTCTCAGGGCGGATCCCGTGCAGCCGATGTACATTGACATGGTGACGCAAGGCAACATCGTTCATGACGTGATGATGCGCCTCTATCTCCCGGAGGAGATGACTCGCCAACTGCTTCGCCCGGGCCATACGCTGAGCCGGAGTTACATTTTGCAGAGGCTCGGGGAGACGGAGCGCATCGACCGGTTGATAATCCGTGCGATCAACCGTGAGCATTTCCATCGTCCCGATGACCGGCTGGACACCCCCTTGGAGGGGGAGGCCGCGATGGTGGCGGGGCAACTCCGCAGGCAGGTGGAGGGGATTCTGCGCCATGACCTGAGCCTGGCCCCCTTCGAGCTTTACGGCACGGAGGTGCCGGGCGTGCGCCGCTTGCGCGTCAGCGATTCCCTTACGGTGAATATGAAATTCGCCATTGACCGCGTTGACAGCGTGGGGGAGGCGGGCGTGAGGATCGTGGACTACAAGACCGGAGCGGCACACCTCACCGCCGAGGATATGGATGGCGTGTTCGGGAGCGACTACGGTTCGCGCCACATTTTCCAGCTGATGCTTTATGCCAATCTGCTGAATCTCTTAGGGGGGCGCGGCTGGACGGAGCCTGTGCGCATGGAGCTTTACCGCCCGGACAATCTCCCATCCGACAAGCCGGATGTGCCGAAAATCGGGAAGCAGACGCTTCTCTCCCACACGCAGGCCGATGCCGATTATGATCCGGAGTCACCTGCGGCCGAGGAGCACGGGGAGAGTTTCAACGGCCAGTTTCTGACACGCCTCCGCTCCCTGATCGAGGAGATATTCAATCCCGACCGCCCCTTCGAGCCGACGCACGACGAGAGGGAGTGCAGGGCCTGCCCCCTGAGCACCCTCTGCCGCAGTGCCGGTTAACGCTTGATGAATTTGCCGTTGGGGGTGATGTAGAGACCGGCGGGAAGGTCTGCCGGAGAGGTGGCGGGGATGCGAAGGCCGGTGGTGTTGTAGATCGGCTTGGTGAAGTCGATGCTCTCCGCTTCGGCAGGGGTCAGCTGCACGCCTGTGTCGGGTTCGGTCTCCACTTTGAAGTTCCTCAGATACATGACGGAGGTGTTGGAGGTGTTGAGCTCGAAGGTGATGACGGCCTCGCCGACAGCGGGGATATTGAATTTCTCGGACTGCATGGAGGATGAGCCGGTTTCATACGTGCCGTTCTGGCCGGTGGAGCGCATGGTGCCGTTATACTCCGTCACTTTGTACTGCTCTATGCCGTTTACGAGAACACGTAGGGCACCCGTGCCGAAATATCCCGGTTCGTTACCCATCGGGAGCGCACCACCTCCCATTGTCGTCTCCAGGGAGAAGTCGAAGCTTACCGTGGCCGGGAGATATACCGGCATCGCCGGGCTCGAGAGTGTGACGGTGGAGCCGTTGACAGATGTGGCGCTGAGTGCGTGGAGGCCTGAAAAATCCATGACGGTGGGCATGAATTCGCCGTGTGTGGCGTCCCATCCGAGAAGGGGGAAGTTGAGGGGATAGGATGTGAGGTCAGGCTCGTAAGGCATTGCGGGTGTGCCCACGGCGGCCGTGTCGCTCCAGGTGGAGGAAACCACGCCCAGGTTTGTGGACCATGCGCGGAAGAAATAGAGGGTGTTGGGCTCTCCGGTGAATGTGAAGCTGTCAGCACTGCCCGTGTATATCACTTCGGCACCGTCGGGAAGGATGTCGCCTGTCTCCACGCCGTATACGGGCTGGTTGAAGAGTCCGTTGTATCCCGTCTCATAGCCGGGTTCCTTTTTCGTGGTCGCGGCGATTATCACAGGGTTGGGTGACTGCCACGATAGCTTGATATCGGTCTCGGATATGGCGCGGGCTGTGAAGTTCTTCGGCGCGGACTGCGTGGTGCGGTATATGATCTGGGCCGGGTCATCCTTGCCGTAGACGGGATAGCCCGTGACGCTGAGGGCCTGGATGTAATATGTCTCGTCGGGTCCGGCTCCTTCGATTGTAGCGGTGATTTTGTCTTCATCGCCGTAGTAGATGGCCACTGCGTCGCCAAACCGGGCGTCGGGTCCGGCCGGGAAGGTCGTGCCGTCAACGGGATAGTCCGAGGCGTCAAACGGAGTGTGGCTGTAAAGTATCACTGTCGCGGCAGCCAGGGGATTGCGTTCGGCGGTAACCGTGATGGTGGAGGCAGTCTGGCTGACCGTCAGGTTTTGCGGCGATCCTTCCGGAGCGGCTTTTGACATCACGGGGTCGAGATGATAGCTGATGGTAAACTCCTCGTAATCATCGTTGTCCCAGACGAGATATGTGGAGGAGTCGAGTAGCTGCGGGGCGGGGAAGGTAGCTGTGGTGAAGGCGGGATAGATCGTTAATCCGGAGCGGCTGTCGTAAAACTCGCGCAATGCCTTTCCGCGGAGAAAGAGATTGTCGGCTGCGTTCCAACCGGTGAGCCCGGCCCGGAAGCCGCTTTCCTGTAAGGGCGCGCCATCGTTGGGCTGATGGAAGATGATTTCCACGCGGCCGTTCTCCTCATACAGCTTTATCTGCAAATCGTAGAATCCGGGGTAGCGGCTTGAGTTTCCCTCGCTGCCACATTCTGCGCCGGCATACTCAAGGGTGAACACACGCTTTCCCTCGGTGCCCTGTGTGCTGTATGATATGCGGGCTTTCTTAAGGCCGAACATGATGGGCTGGAAATCTATGGAAAAGGCTGTAGTGCTGTCTACCTTCCCTTGGCCGAGGAGAATCCTGCCGTTGTTCTCGGGGACGAAACGGTCGAATTCGCATCCGCCGAAACGGAACTTCATCCCCAGGTCGAAGCCTTTGGAGACGAAATTGTTGGGGTCATTCCCTTCGGGGAGGATGTAGGTATATGAGTCCCACACTTCATCTGCCAGAAGGGTGGCTCCGGAGAGGGGTGTGTAGGCTGCATCGCTTGTGGAAAAAAGATATTGGGGGATATTCCCGGCCAATGCAGTGGCGGGGGCGACGAGTATGGTTGAGGTCAGTATCCCTTTGAGAATGGAGAGTCTTTTCATGATAATCGTTTATGTTGATGACGATATGCGCCCGGCGGGTAAAAAATCGCTTCCGGGACTATTCGGGCGCAAATATAATAATTTCCCCGCTTATTTGCAAGTCGCGCGAGCTAAAGCCTTCGGTTTACCGTGAATTATACGCGCTGATTTGAATTGGCCCGTTGGTTTGAATTGGCCCGGAAAAAGCAGGAAAGCAGCTCCTTGCCGGGGCTGCTTTCCTGCTTATTTTGATTTAGGGCCGCTTGTTTGATTCAGGGCCGATTTTTTGTTCAGGGCTGATCTGCGGGGGGGGGTAAATCATCGGATGATGACTTTGCGACCGCCTACTATGTAGAGGCCGACGGGGAGCTCTGCCGGGGAGGTGGCGGGGATGCGGATGCCGGCGGCGTTGTAGATGGGCTGCGTGAAGTCGAGGGGGAGCTTGTCTGCCGAGATGGAGCCGATGCCGACGGAGTTGGGGTCGGTCACGCTGAAGCTGTCAAGGAAGAGGACTGATTCCCTGTCGGAGCCGGTGTTGAACTCGAAGGTGACGATTCCCTTGCCTACGGCGGGAAGCTCTATGGTCTCGTTCTGCACTGTGGCGGAGCCCGTCTCGTATTTGCCGTCGGCGGTGGCGGACATCGTGCCGGTGTATTTGGTGATTTTCGCCATCTCCTGTCCGTTGAGAAGCACGCGGAGTGCTCCTGTGCCGAAGATGCCGGGTTCGTAGCCCTGCGGGATTGCCACGCCACCTAGATCTTCGTAGGGACGGAATGTCTCGAGGGCGAAGCCGAACTTCAGGACGGTGGGTACATCAAGGGGCAGTTCGGGGCTGGAGAAGGAGACGATGTTGCCGTTGGAGGAGACTGCGCGCACGGCGTTGCGCTTGGAGTAGTCCATATCCACGGGCTGGAACTGGTCGGCCGAGGCGTCCCATCCGATGATGGGAGCGAGGGCCGGATAGTCGGCGATAGCGGGCTCGTAGGGGAGCACGGGAGTGCCTATCGCAGCGGCATCCTTCCATGTTGAGGATACGACTCCCTCCTTGAGGGTCCACGCGCGGAAGTAGTAGACTGTGTTGGGCGTTGCGTTGTCGAATGTGAAGTTGGAGGCGTCGCCCACGTAGATGATCTCACCGCCGTCGGGGAGGATGTCTCCGGGCTGCACCTCGGCTTCAGGCTGGGAGAAGAGACCTGCGTAGCCATCCTCGTAGTTGGCGGATTTCTTGGTGGTCACGGCCACGATGACGGGATTCTCCGCGCGCCAGTTGAGGTCCATCGAAGTGGCGGAAGTGGCTGTGGCCTGGAATGTGGAGGGAGCGGCCTGTGTGGTGGTGTATACTATCTCTGCTGCCCGGTCTACGCCATAGACGGGATAGCCGGTGGCGCTGAGGGCCTTGATATAGTAGTTCTGGCCCGGCTTAACGCCCTGGATATCTACCGACACCTTGTCCTGGTCGGCGTAGTAGAGGGCGGTGGCATTGCCTATGATGGCGGTGGTGCCGGCGCGGAAAGTGGTGCCGTTCTTGGGATAATCCTCCTCGGTGAAGGGTTTCTCGCTGTAGAGAATCACCGTTGAGGCATCCTCCTTGTTGCGGTCGCAGGTGATGTGAAGCGTGGCGGCGTTCTGGGTCACCCTAAGGTTCTGCGGGGAGCCGACGGGAGCCTCCTGCGAGAGGATGGGGTCGAAAACGTAGCTGATGGTGAACTCTGTCCAGTCATCGCTCTGCCAGTGCAGGAAAGAGGAGCCGTTAATAAACTCCGGGGTGGGGTAGTAGCCCAGGGAGTAGTCAGGATACACGGTCTGGCCCTTGTCTTCCTCGTTGACGAACTCGCGCAGGGCCTTTCCGCGCAGGAAGAGGTTGTCGGTGTCGTCCCATCCCATGAGTCCGGCCTTGAAGCCGTTGTTGGAGATGGGTGAGCCGTCCTCGGGCTGATGGAAGATGATTTCGGCGCGTCCCGTCTCCTCATAGAGGCGGAACTGGAGGTCGAAAAATCCGGGGTATTTGCTGGAGCCGCCATTGACTGCACACTCGCAGTCGGCATACTGGAGTGTGAATACGCGCTTGCCCTCGGGGCCCTCTGTCTTATAGGAGATATTGGTTTTCTTCACGCCGTGCATCACGGGCTGGAAGATCACTGAGAATGAATTTGCGCTGACCACGTTGCCCTCGCCCAGGAGGATACGGCCGGAGTTGCCCACGATGAAGCGGTCGAACTCTCGTCCGCCGAGGCGGAACTTCATGCCCAGGTCGAAACCTTTTGAAGTGAAGGCGTTGGGAGTAGTGCCATCGGGGAGGATGAAGGTGTTGCCGTCTGACTCACGAGTCGGAATCACGGTGGCGCCTGTCAGGGGCACATACTTCGCATCGCCTAAAGAGAAAAGATACTGGGGAATATTTCCGCCCCACATCAGGGCGGGAGAGGCCATAAGCATACCGGCCAACATACCCTTGAGTATTGAAATTCTTTTCATTAGTTTGGAGTGATTAAATTAGAATTCGTTGATTTTTGAGGACAAAGGTAACAGTTTTTATGTTTTCGGCCAAATAATAGCGTCCGGATATTGAGAAAATATGCTGTATAACATCTAATGGGAATTTGAAAATCAAAAAAATATCTAAATGTCTCGAAAAAATGTTGAAAGGTATTGTAGGATAATAATATAATGTGTACCTTTGCAATGCTGAGATGCCATTCGGAGTGCATAAAAATAGCAAAATGCCGTTGTAATGTTTCCGAGGCCATCTGATTTTAAAAGTTTGTAATGCAATAAATTTACCAATCAACCTAATATTAACCTAAAAACTGTAAAAATGAATACAGCTTTTGTAAAGACCGCGCTTTTCTCGACGGGCCTGATGCTTGCCGGAAGCGCGTTCGCCCTGACCCCGGAGTTCTCCTGGTGCAGTCCGGCGAGCGGAAGTGAGGTCTC
>CAMWLC010000017.1 GCA_947174995.1 uncultured Porphyromonadaceae bacterium | reverse complement strand
TGTATAAAAGTTAATGTTTGTATAAAAGCAGAGGAGGCTTCCAGCCTCCTCTGCTGTGAGGAAGAGGGCCGTCAATCGTGCGATTGACGGCCCTCTTTAGGGTTGTGAGTGTCTCGCGTTACGCGGGAGCAACTTACTTGGCGGCTTCTACGGAAGCGGCGCTGTCAACTACAGCAGCTGCGCTGTCAGCTACGGGAGCTGCGCTGTCAACTACTACCTCTTCTGCTACCTCCTCTACTGCGATTACGGAGTCAGAGTCAGCGGCCTTCTCAGCCTTGTTGCCGCAAGATACCATTGCTACGCTGAAAACTACAGCGAGAGCGAGAACGATCTTCTTCATTTTCTTTTAAACTTTAAATAATAAAACAATTTCTTTGCTATCGAAAACGGTGCAAAGTTAGTGATTATTTTTGATATGCAACAAAAAAATCCAAAAAAAATCACTTCGCGACCCGATTTTTTTGATCTTTCAGGAGATTTTCGCCCGATTTTTGCCGGCCGGGAGGGTTTTTATATGATTTATAAGACGTATAAGTCGTATATGATTTATATGATATATAAGACTTATAAGACTTATAAGACTTATAAGATCTATTAGCGGGGCGCATCGAAAAATCAGCTCCCGGCCTGGGAGGCCGGGAGCTGATTTTTCGTATTATATCACAGTGCCGGGATTTTTACTTCTCGGTCACAGTGCCGGGAGTTTATTTCTCGGTCACAGTGGTGGTATAAGGACAGGTCGTGAAGTCGATCACTACGTGGTACGTGCCGGGCTGGCTGTTGAAGTTGCCGCCGTCGAAATATGTATTTTCAAACGTTCCACCGAAGCTGATAGCCCAGTCGCTGTTCGCGCGTATCTTCCATTCGCCGGCCTCGGGAAGGGTGAAGTCACCCTCCCAGACGGTGTAGTTGGCGTTGGGAGTGAGGGCGATATCGGGATCAGCGCCCCAGCCGTTGAATCCGCCTACGATGCCGAGAGTCTCGATATACACGTTGCTGTAAGTGAGGTCGGCGAGGTTGACCTTGGCGTAGTAGCCACCCTTGCCGGTAGCGGGCAGGGTGAAGGGCTTGCCGGTCTTCTTGAGGACGATCTTGCCCTCCTCGGCGTAGCGCACCTGGAGGCCCTGGTAGTTCCAGTCACCGGAAAGCATGTAGGGACCGGTGATGGGCATGTAGCCGGCGTAGTTGATGTTGTCCATAGTGGTCAGACGCACCACCTGGCCCTCGTTCCACTTGTTGCCGCAGTATGCGCCTACGACCCAAAGCTGCTCGTTGGTGTACATCACCTTGTATTCGAGCGTGAGCATGTTGACGGTGAGCAGATAGTCACCCGCGTCATGGATCTCTCCGGCGATGCCACCCTTGACGAGCTTGCCTTCGAGGGCACCGGCCTCTTCATTTGCAGCCACGCCGTAGCAGCCGTCGGTAGTGGCGGCATCAACCTGCGACTTGGGCACTACGAGCCACTTGTAGGCACCGTTGGCCAGGTCGGCGTCAGTCACCTTGAGGGCGATGCTGAAGTTCGGGTCGGTGTAGGGGTGCTTGTCGGAGTGGAGCATGGGTGTGCCACCCGTGGTGCCACCGGCGGTGACGAAGTATTCGGACTCGATGTCATACTTCACGTCGATGGGGGTGACGGTGATCTGCTCCGCTCCGAAGTAGGTGCTCTCGTTGCCGATGCGCACCAGCTCCGTGCCGTTGACGATATATCCGGCCACACGCACCCAGGGCTGGGCGGGAGTGGGGTCGAGACCGTAGAGGGAGGTGTAGACGGCGTCCAGGTCGGCTACCGTGGCGCTGTACACGCCTTCGTTGTTGACGAGGTTGAAGCTCTTGGCGTCGGAGAAGTCCTGGGTGGAGGCCATTTCCATGCGGAACTCGGTGTAGGCTCCTTCGGGAAGCTCATAACCTTCAGCTGTGGTGTAGGTCAGCACGGGGAGCACGGCATCCTTGCCGGCGGCCTCGAGGTTGATGGCCTTGCCGGCGAAACCGCCCTGATAAGCCACCGTGATTCCGGCAGCCTCCATAACGGGCTCTTGCGGATTGACCTGCGGAGTGCCCAGATCGCTCTTGTCGTCACAAGCCGTGAAACCGACCGCGAGAAGGGCTGCGCAATATATACCGAATTTTTTCATTTGGTGTCTTTGGTTGTTGGTTTGGTTTGTGTGTCTTCTCCCCCGGCCGACACTGCGGCCGGAGGAGAAGGATTGGATTTGGAATCACTGAGGATTATTCCTCGCGCTCGAAGACGACGTTCATGTTGTTGGGGTCGCTCATGTCGACGGTCATGATCATCGTGCCGTCCTCCCAGTTGTTGAAGGCCCAGCTGCCCTTGCCGGCTACAGCCGCGCTCTCGAACACGCCGGAAGCGGGGAAGTCAAACTTGGTGGCGTTGTCCTCCACCTGGTAGCCCACGGAGTTGTTTTCCCAGTCGCCCAGGGCGGTGTAGAAGCGGAATCCCTCGGAAGCCTCGGCGGCGGTCATGGGAATGTGGCCGGTGTATACGCCGGAGCCTATGTCGTTGCTGGGCTCGGAGAGGTATACGGCACCGTTGTTGATGTCCCATCCGCTCACCTTACCGATGACGTAGAGCTTGCCGGGAACGCGCACGGCGAAGAAGGGCTTAACGTGGATCTTGACAACGTTGGAGTATATGTCGGAATAGGGACAGGTGGGGATGAAGGCCTTCACGCGTACAAATACGTCGCGCGATTCGGGCTGGAACTTGTCGCGGTCTTCCTCCACCTTCACGCCCATGAGTTCGCACATGGCCACGGCAAACTCGCTTGCCTTGATGGAGATCTTGGCCTGGGTGTTGACGGTGTAGATGGTGGCAAACTGGCCCTCGGCCCAGTCGTTCTCGCCGTAGGAGATCTGCACCTGGTAGTTCGTCACCACGCCCACGCCGTAGTTGGGCTGGGAGCAGGTGAGCTCCACGGTGGAACCCTGCTCGTCGTCCTCGGCGAGGATGACGGTATTGTTGGCCGACGGGGGAGTGTTGAGCACGAACTCGGTCGGCTTGTCAAGACGCGGCTGGGTGTCGGTCTTGCAGGAAGTGAAGCCGAGTCCGAGCATCATGGCCACACCCGCCATGAGAATCGATATCTTTTTCATATCTTGTTGTGTTCTCTTTAAGTTTTACAGTAGGGTTTAATAGCCGGGGTTCTGCTTGTACTCCGACGAATAGGAGTTGATCACCTGCGAGGGGATCGGGAAGAGGTTCATGTAAGCGGGGATGTCGCCGCCGGTCTCCACATTGTTCTTCCACGCCCATACCTTCTGGTTGGTGCCGGCGAAGCGGCCGAAGCGCACCAGGTCGGTGCGGCGGCAGTTCTCCCAGTAGAGCTCGCGTCCGCGCTCGTCAAGGATGTTGGCCAGGAACGAGTCGTTGGAGGCGGCGTCCGAAGTGGTGAAGGGCACTGCGTTGGCACGGTTGCGGATGTAGTTGACGTAGTCGATGGCGGTCTGACGGTCGCCTACCGAGTAGTTGCTGCGCACGGCGGCCTCGGCTGCGGTCAGATAGATCTCGGCCAGACGGATGACGGGATAGTCGGTGTCGGCGAAGGAACCGACGGCCTCTACGCCGTAGTTGTTGGGATTGTCGAGGTCATGCACGCCTACGCGGGGAAGACCGGACTTGGGGTCATACCAGCGGGGCATTGTGCCGTCGGCGTTACAGTTGACGTTGGTGAACTTCACAGGCACATATCCGTCGGAATAGGTCGAGAAGTCGGCGTTGCCGATGTTGTGGCCGTCGGTGTCGGTGATCCAGAGATAGGTGCGGTTGTCGGGGCTGATGCCGCCGGTGAAGGTGAAGAGGTTGGAGAACTCGGGACGGGCGTGCATACAGGTCCACTGCCCGGAGATGCCGTACCACGAGGGCTGGGCGATGGTCTGGTCGGAGATAGCGGCCAGGATGAGGAACGACGTGCCGCCGTAGCTCTCCGTAGCGCGGAACTCGTAGGGGATGTTCCAGAGGATCTCGTTCTGGTCAGCCAGGGAGCCGCCGGGGGCGAACATATGGTTGTTGCGGCAGAACACCGAGAGGTAGTCCTTTGCGAGACCGGTACCGTTGTTACCGCCCTGGTGGCGCTTGATGATGTTGTCGCAGGCTGTCCAGCACTTCTGCCACTGCGGGGTGCCGGTCCATACCTCGGCATTGAGGTAGAACTTGGCGAGCAGGGCCTCGACGGCATCCTTGCCGATGCGGCCGTATACCACCTGGTGGTCGGAGGGCCACTTGGCCAGCACGTCCTCAAGGTCGGCCACCACGGCGTTGTAGAGCTCGGTGCGGGTCATCTGCGGGGGCTCCTGGCCGGTGAGCTGGTCGTCCCATGCGTAGGCAGCATTACCGTAGAGGTCGATGACATAGAAGTAGCTGAGGTCGCGGAGAGCGCGGGCCTCGAGTATGAACTGCTCGGCATCCTTAGCGAGGTTGGTGCCTGCGGTGGTCTCGATGTTGAGGTCGATACCGTAGTCGCCGGCATTGCGGATCAGACGGATGAAGTCGTTGCAGACGGCGATGTGGCAGTAGAGACGGGAGTATGTGCCGAAGATGTTCTCGTTGTTGGAGCCCCATGTGCTGGTGCAGAGGTCGAACACTCCGGAGTCTTTCCAGATCCAGTTGCACTCGTCGGTGGTGAACTCATTGAGCATGAAGATGGCGCGGCTCCAGCAGCTGCGGCCGTTGTCGAGGCCGGAGATGTCGCTGCCTCCTGCGCCCCCCTGTCCGGAGATGGCGATGCCGGCGTAGCACTTGCCCATCGCGCCGCCGATATACTCCTGCGGATTTGCGGCGAACTGGTCGGCGGTCAGCGTGCGCGAATCCTTGGGCATCTGGTCAAGGTCGCCCACACAGGAGACCATGCCTAACGTTGCCAGCATGGATGCGCCGATGAAGAATCGATTGATATATGATTTCATTTGGTCGATTTCAGTTGGGATTGTTGATAATGCTTTTACTTAGAAGGTAGCGATCACACCGAGGGTGAAGCTGACGGGACGCGGATAGACGCTGTTGTCGATACCGCTGGGAACCTCCGGGTCAAGACCACGATACTTGGTGATGATGAAGGGATTCTGTACGGCGCCGTAGAGGCGGAGACGCAGGTTGTTGTCAATCAGGTCAGGCCAGGTGTAGCCTAGGGTGATGTTGTCGCAGCGCACGAAGCCGGCGTTCTCCAGCCAGTAGTCGCTGAGGTAGGTGTTGGTGGTCTGGCCGCCCTGCATGTAGAAGTCGGTCACTACAAGGTTGCTCAGGCCGTTGCGGAAGGTCTCGCTGAGAGTGGAGTTGCCGGCCAGGGCGTTGTTGTAGACGTAGTTGCCGATTGATGCACGCAGCTGGAAGCTGAGATCCCAGTTCTTGTAAGAGAAGTTGTTGTGCCAGTTCATGGTCACCTTCGGGTCCTTGGAGTGCTTGATGACGAGGTCGTTGGAGTCAATCTGGCCGTTGCCGTCCTGGTCCACGTAGCAACCCTCGATGGGCATGCCGTTGTTGTCATACACCTGCTCGTACATCAGGTAGCTGTAAGCGGGATAGCCCACCTGGTGCACCTGCACCGTGTTGCCGTTACCGCCCGAGATACCGCCGACGGTCACGTATGTGCCTTCGTTGTTGAGCTTGGTGATCTCGTTCTTGTTCCAGGCCACGTTGAAGCTGGTGGTCCATACGAAATCATCGGTCACGATGGGCTTGGCGCCGATGGTGGCCTCGATACCTATGTTACGGAGAGTACCGATATTCTGGTCAAGCATGTTGGTGGTGAAGGCGCCGGGAGCGGCGGTCACGAACGAAAGGAGGTCCTTCGAATCACGCAGATACCATTCGAGGGTTGCGGTCAATCGGTTGTTCCACCAGCCCAGGTCGAGGGCGACGTTCCAGGTAGTGGTCTGCTCCCACTTCAGGTTGGCGTTGTAGCCGTTGGGATAGTAGGTGTTGGAGACGATCTCGCCGTTGGGGCCGTAGTAGAGGCCGGTCCACATGTTGGGGTAGTAGGAACCCTGGCTCGAAGTGGAGTAAGTGGCGATGTAGGGGAAGTAGCCGCCCACGCTCTGCTGACCGGTCACACCCCAGCCGAGACGGAGCTTGAACTCGTTCATGTCGGCGCGGTATTTCTCCATGAAGGGCATATTGTTGATCTTCCAGCCCAGTGCAAGCGCGGGGAAGAGGCCCCAGCGGTTGTCCTTGGAGAAGCGGGAGGTACCGTCGTCACGCAGGGTGAAGGTCAGCATGTAGGTGTCCTGGAAGATGTAGTTGAGACGTCCGAAGAAGGAGACGAGCATCAGGTTACCGCTCTGCCAGGGGTATGAGACGCCTGCCTGGGTGCCTACGCGGTCCTCGGAAGCGGGATCCACCACGAGGAGCTGTCCGTTGTAGGAGGCGGGATCGAAGCTGCCGGGAGTCAGGAAGCCGGCGGTCTTGATGAGAGTGCCGTTGTTGCGGTTGTGGTTGTCGAAACGCTGCCAGGAGTAACCGGCCGTCACGTCAAGGTTTGACTGGATGGCCTCGAAGTCCTTCTTGTAGTTGAGGTAGAAGTCGAGCAGCGTGTTGCGATACATGTCATAACCCCAGTAGTATGTGGAGGCGCCATCCTTGTAGGGAGACTCGCTCCAGGCCGTGGGGGAGTTCTGGGCGACGGTGTTCTGCGAGGTGGACTTCGTCACGTCGTAGCCGAGGTTCAGGTTGGCGTGAAGTTCGGGGAGGAAGTGGAAGGCGTAGTCGATCTGCAGATTGCCGTTTGAACGGTAGACATCGGAATAGTTCTGCTTGTCCACGATCATGGCGACGGGGTTGATGGCGGCATTGACGTTGAATGCCTGCTCGGCGCTTGCGATGGTGGTGAAACCGTTATAGAAATAGGGGTATCCGGCGTTGCCGGTGGCGATATTGGAGTAGACGGGGAGAGTCGGGTTGAAGCTTACGGCGCTGCCGACGGCACCCTCGTTGGTCCAGTTGTTTCGCATGTAGTAGCCCTTCACGTTGGCGTTGATCTGAAGCAGGCCGTTGAAGAACTTCGGGTTGAGGTTGAAGCCGGCGGTGACACGCTGCATGCGGGAGTCCTTGAGGATACCCTCGTTGCTGGTGTATGAACCGCTGACGCGATAGGGAAGGAAGCCTACCGTGCCGCCCACGCTGAGGTTGTAGTCCTGCGAAACGGTGGTGCGGAGCACCTCTTTCTGCCAGTTGGTGTCGGCGTCGCCGAGAGCCTCGGCTGCCTTGGAGTCATTGCCCCAGTAGTCGCGGATCACCTGCGAGAACTCGGTTGCCTCCATCACCTTCCATGTCTTGCGGGGAGTGTCGATGCGGGCGCTTGCGGAGAAGTTGACCTGCGGACGACCGCTCTTACCCTTCTTGGTGGTGATGATGATGACGCCGTTTGATGCACGCGAACCGTAGATGGCAGTAGCGGAGGCATCCTTGAGGATAGTCATGGACTCGATGTTGTCGGGGGAAATCATGGAGAGGGGGTTGGCCATACCGCTGATACCGCCGGTGACCAGGGGCACACCGTCAAGCACGATCAGGGGGTCGTTGGAGGCCGAAAGGGAGGCACCGCCGCGGATGCGTATCTCAGCGCCGCCTTCGGGGCTACCGCCGGTGGAGGTCACGACCACACCGGGGCTTGCGCCCGTCAGAAGGTCCTGGGCCGAAGTGGAGATACCGGCCTCCACCTCATCGGGCATCACCATGGCAACGGAGCCGGTGGCGTCCGATTTCTTTACCGTACCGTAACCGATCACGACGGTCTCGGCAAGCATCTGGGCGTTCTCCTTCATCACGATGTTGATTTCGTGACGGCCGTTGACGGCGACGTCCATGGGATCGTAGCCCACATAGCTCACTACCAGAGTGGCCTTGGGATGCACGTGGATCTCGAAGTTGCCGTCGATGTCGGCTGCGGTGCCGTTGGAGGTGCCTTTCTCCATAATTGTGGCACCGATCAGGGCATCTCCCAGCTCATCCACCACGTTACCGTGGACCAGGATGGTCTGGGCCATTCCCGGAAGGGCGAGCGCAAGCAGCATCACCACCGTGAGCCACGCCTTCCGATTCAGATGAAAACAAGAGTGCTTCATGCAAGAATGAAAATTTAGTTTTACATTGGGTTAATTATAATTTTTCTTTGATTTTCAGGTTAATGCACGGGACAAATGGCCCCCGAAAGCTGCCCAATGGAGCTTTTCGATGGTACAGAAGTCACAAAACAATGGCAAATGTAACATTTTTTATAGTCACATTTGCCATTTTAAGATTCATTAACATTTACACTCCCCTATTTTAACATTTCCTCTTCAGGCCCCAGGCGCTTTCCACACGCCTGCGTATGGAGAGGAAATTTCCGGCCGCCACGAGCAGCGTCAGCACTGCGGCCAGTCCCGTGCCCCACCAGATGCCGGAGCCGGTCTCGCCGAAGTTGCTGAGGATGGAGAGGTATGTGAGGCGGAGCGCCCAGAGGCATATCACGGTCAGCAGGAAGGCGCCCCCGCACCCGGCGGCCACCACCCTGCGGTATGGCGCGGCGGCTGTCTTCAGGGGGTATCCGAGCAGGAGGAGAGTGTGGAGACGGTCGCGGTTTTTCTCCATTAGCAGGGAGATGGAGAGCAGCAGGATGAAGAAGGAGAGGAGCGTGACGAGCAGACCGATGCCCATGACGGTGCCGGCGGCGGTGCGCAGGATGAAGGCGGCCGACGAGGCCCCTTTGTCTCCGGCACGCTCCAGGCCATGCTCCTCGAGATAGCGGTCGATGGCCACGTCGCCGGGGCTGCTGACGTCCACTATCAGGCGCGAGGGGTCCGGATCTGCACCAGGCGCGAGTGTGGAGTTTGCATAGTCCATGAACGACTGCGGCACAAGGATGGTGTTGAGCCTGTCGCTGTATCCGGCCACACGTCCGGAGGCGCCGATGACGCGGCTGCCGTCATCGGAGCGCAGCGTGAGCCGCAGTGGGATACCGCTCATCATCCCCTCGCTCATCTGCGGCAGTCCGGCAGCCGAGGCGAAGCCGAAGTTGTAGAGCGTCAGATAGTCGCGCGAGATGATGACGGGCACTTCGGCGTCTCCCTCGCGCCAGTGCCACGAGGAGCGGGCCACGTCCACGAACTCGTCAGGGATGGACTCGAAGAAGAGGGCCGTGCGCATACCGCGTCCCCCGGCGTCCACGGAGCCGTCGACACGATAGGCCGAAGAGGTGAATTTCCCCACTGAGCGCACCCAGGGCTGCTTCCCGAGGTCGGCGATCTCGTCGGGCGTGAAGGAGGAACGGCGTTCCCCCATGGTGTTGGCCGAGGTGACGCGCTTGTTGATGACGAGATAGTCGGTGCGTATGAAGCTGTCCTCGCTGTCCCAGAGGGGACGCGAGTCGATATAGAGCATCAGGGCCCCGCACACTATGAGCAGACCTATGAAATCGGAGAGTGCGAAGCCCGCGATGCGGGCCCCGGAGATATTGCGGCGCAGGAGGCGCGAGGCCATGCGCTTGGGTGAGAAAGACGTTTGGCTTTCGGTAGACATTATATCAGGGTTTTGGACGCACGGCATTTCAGAGTTTCAGACGCACGGCGTCGGGGAGCAGCAGGGGATTGCCCACGGAGGTCATTATGACTCCCGCTCCTCGCCGGGCTGCCTCCTCTGCCACAATGGCGGCGGCAATGCGGTTGTTGGCTTCGTCAAGATGGCTCACCGGCTCGTCGAGGAGTATGAAGTCAAAGGGCTGGCAGAGGGAGCGCACGAGGGCCACACGCTGCTGCTGGCCTATGGAGAGCTTTCCGGCCGGGTAGTCGAGTCGTCCGGACATCCCGAGGCGCTCCATCCATTTGAGGGCCATGCTCTCCGAGGGGTCGCCGGTGAGGGCGAGTTTCAGCCGGATATTGTCCAGGGCCGTAAGCTCGGGGAAGAGGGCCAGCTCCTGGGGGAGATATGCTATGTGGCGGCGGCGCGTCTCCTGCCAGTCGGAGATGGTGTATGTGCGAGTGTCGCGCTCGTTGAAGAGGAGCTTCCCCTCGTAGTCGTCGCGCAGGCCGTAGAGGAAGGCAGCGAGGGAAGACTTACCCCCGCCGCTGGCCGCCTCCACGAGGTATGTCTTCCCCCGCTCGAAGCGCAGGGGGGAACGCCACACCTCGGAGGGGGGAATATTCTCTGAAATAAAAACTCGGGGCAGAAGCCCCGAGAGTGTGATGGAGTCGATGCGTTGCATGGAGGAGAATCAGTGCATTTTCTTCATTATCTTTTCCGGGTCGCCCTCCACGGTGATCTCCACATTGAGACCACCGTCGGTGTTGCGGGCGATGATGCTGACGCGTGTCACGCCATGTGAGGCCTGCGGGTCGCTGAACACACCTCCGGCCACGGCCCCCTTGAGGAGCGAGGCGGCCTGTTCGGCCGTGATGGGTCCGGTGACCTTGCGGTCGCCGGCCGTGACCTTCACATATTTGCCGTCGCGTGTCACGGCTCCCATGTCGGCGAGCATGGAGGTGAGGTCGGAAGTGCCGTCGCCGGTGGTGGTGACGAGCATGGCGTAGTCATCGGTGGATTCGATGCCGATTCCGGCTATCGTGCCGTCGATGGGGTCGAGCAGACCGAGCACCGAGGGGGGAAGGTCGCCGCCGAAAGCGGAGGCCATGGTCTTGATTTTCTTGATGAGCTTGGAGGGGACGTCGATGGCCCAGGCGTAGTTGCCGGTGCCGCCAAGGGTCTTGACCGCCGCAGCGTCGATCTTTCCTGCGGGAAGGAGATACTTGGCGGGGTTGCAGTCGTCGTTGAGCAGCGTGAGGTTGAAGCGCGAGGCCTTCTTGTCAAGGTCGCCCACCAGGCAGATGTAGGAGGGATCCTCGAATATGGCCGAAGCTATCATGGAGAGCTGTGCGGCCTGGCGCGTCATCGAGCCGCGGCCATATCCGGAGATGCGCGAGAGCCCGCTCAGGTCGGCGATGGCATTGAAGTCGTGGTCAAGGGCCGTGAGCTTGTCGGCATACTTGCTGGAGAGGTAGCTCTGCTTCTCGCTCAGGGTCTCGAAACGGTTGATCTGGTCGGGGCGCGGAGCGTAGTTGGCTCCCACCCAAAGCTGTGTGCCCTTTATGGCATAATCGCCGCTTATCTCCACGCCGTCGGTCTCGACAAACTCGACGCCGGTCTTATCGGCTATGAACTTGCGGGTCTTGGCGGGGTCGTCGAGGATGAGGGTGAGATAGGGCTGGTCGGCATAGAAGCACACCGCGGCGCTGAAAGCCACTCCGGCATCCCCGGCTAAGAGGGCCTTGAGGGTCTCGGCCTCATCCTTATCCTTTATGGTGTCGAGGGTGGCCTTGACATCGGCGGGGGGCGTCACCACGCCATCCTTCACCTTGTAGCCGGTCTTATCGAGCACGGTGCGGACATTGATCACCATCACTCCGGCGGCGTCGGAGGGCACGGTGGCGAGCAGGTCGCGGGCATCGCCGGAATTGGTGTCGGAACAGGAGGAGGCCAGCATGGCCACTATCATCACTAAGGCTGCGAGGAGCCCTTCCGCACGCTTCGCCAGAAGACGGGCGGGTCTGGGGAGTCTGTTATTCATTGGCGTAAGGTATTGTTCATAAGCGTATGCCCCGGGGCGGGGGGATGGCGCAAATTTAACACATTTTTCGTAACTTTCATCTCTTTGAGGTTATTTTTTTTGAGTATATGGGAAGTTTTGAGTAACTTCGCAATTGAATCTATACCATCCTCCACACAAACACACTACATCCGAACATCATGACACAGATATCTGACAGAGTCAAGAATCTCTCCCCCTCCGCGACGCTCGCGATGTCGCAGAAAAGTTCCGAGCTTAAGGCCCGGGGCGTAGATGTCATCAACATGTCTGTCGGCGAGCCCGACTTCCATACTCCCGACTATGTGAAGATTGCGGCCAAGAAGGCCATCGACGACAATTTCTCGGGCTACACCCCCGTGCCCGGCTATATGTCGCTGCGCCGCGCCATCGCCGCAAAGCTCTCGCGCGAGAACCACGTCGAATACGCCCCCGAGCAGATCGTGGTGGGCAACGGCGCCAAGCAGGAACTCTGCAACGTGCTCCTGGCCACCATCAACCCGGGCGACGAGGTGGTGATCCCCGTGCCGGCATGGGTGAGCTATGTGGAGATGGTCAAGCTGGCCGAGGGCAAGGTCGTGACAGTGTCCGCAAGCGTCGACCAGGATTTCAAGATCACTCCGCAGCAACTCGAGGAGGCCATCACTCCGCGTACCCGCATGCTGATGCTCAACTCCCCATCCAACCCCACGGGTGTCATCTATTCACATGATGAGCTCAAGGGCCTCGTGGAGGTGCTGGAGCGCCATCCGCAGGTGATGGTGCTGGCCGACGACATCTACGAGCACATCAATTTCACGGGTGAGGTGCACTCCATCGCCGGGTTCGAGCAGCTGCGCGACCGCGTCATCATCATCAACGGCGTATCAAAGGCATACGCCATGACGGGATGGCGCATCGGATACATGGCCGGTCCGCTTGAGATAGCCAAGGCCGTCACCAAGCTCCAGGGACAATACACTTCCGGAGCCTCCTCCATAGCCCAGAAGGCGGCCGAGGCCGCATACGAGGGTCCGCAGGACGACCGCGAGGCCATGCGCCGCGTCTTCGAGCGGCGCCGCGACCTCATCGTGGAGCTGGCTCGCGAAATCCCGGGCTGGCGATGCAATGTGCCTCAGGGAGCTTTCTATCTCTTCCCCGAGGTGAGCAGCTATATCGGGAAGAAGTGCGAGGGTTACGACATCAAGTCAAGCGGAGACTACGTGATGTTCCTCCTCCAGGAAGCCCACGTGGCCACGGTGGACGGCGCTGCCTTCTGCGCCCCCGGCTACCTGCGCCTTAGCTACGCCACTTCCGACGACAACATCCGCGAGGCCATGCGCCGCATACGCGAGGCTTCCGCCCGGCTGAAATGACAGCAGCCGACATCGCAGTCATCATCGGAGCCATCCTGCTTCTGGCGGGATGGCTCCGCATACATATATGGTGGAAATACCGGCGACTGATGCGCCGTGTCACCGGGCGCCGGCGCGGCACACCCTCCGAGCGGAGCCTCATCCTCGCCCTGCTCAAAAGGGGGCTGCGCCCCGACGACCTCTTCCATGACCTCTACATCCACACCGGGGGAGGAAAGTATGCGCAAGTCGATGCGGTAGCCGTCACGGACCACGGGCTGGTGGTCTTCGAGGTGAAGGATTACAGCGGGCGCATCTACGGCCGGGGCTACAACGACTACTGGACCCAGGTGCTGGCCAACGGGGGCGAGAACCACAGGTTTTACAATCCCGTGAGGCAGAACGAGGGGCACATAGCGGCCCTGCGGCGTGCCGTGAGCGGATACGGATTCATCCCCATGAGTTCGGTCATTATCTTCTACGGCGACTGTTCCCTGCGCGATATGGGAGACCTCCCCTACGACACATACGTGGGCTATCCTTCGGACCTGAAACGGATTCTCAAAAACGTACGCCGCCGCGCCCCCAAGGCGGCATACCGCTCCCCCGACAAACTCCGCGCCCTGCTGCGGAAGGGTGTGGAAAACGGGAGGGACCGGGGGGTGAGACGCGATCATGCCCGCAGGGTACGCACCCTCTCGCGTCCACGCTCCTGGTGGAGGCGCATTTTCCGTCTGCGCTGACAAACCATCCGCCCGTGCCTGACGTTGATTAAGATACAGATACACCTCTCCCCCCTCCGCTATGAACAAACACACTATCCGGACATACTCACTGCGGCTGCTCACCGCCCTTGCAGCTCTCTTAATTCCGGCCCTGGCACCGGCCGGGACTCCCGGCTCCGCGGCGGGAGATGCCGATACGGTCTACGTCCACTTCCGGCAGTCGCATGACGAGCTCCTCCCCGAACTTGCCGACAACAGGGCCCAACTCGCGCGCCTCGATTCGATTTTCGGACCCGACGGCAGGGTCTATTCCGGCGTGCAGGGTATCCGCGTGCTCGGAGCGGCCTCGCCCGAAGGGCCGCTGGAGTTCAACCGCCGGCTGTCACGCCGGCGTGCCGACGCCATACACGAATATCTGAAATCACTCGGGGAATTTCCCGATTCCCTCTTCACATTCGAATACGCCGGACGCGACTGGCACGGTCTGCGCGAACTCGTGAGCCGCGACAGCAATGTGCCGGGGCGCGAGACCGTCATCGCCATGCTCGAAGAGGTGCCAGCCGAGGGCCTGGAGGCGCATGAGGACAATGCCCTTCTCTCATGGCTGAAAAGCATGGATGGAGGGCGCACATACTCATATCTCTATCGCAACATATTCCCCAGACTTCGCGCCACAAGGGTGGTGGTGGACTATCCCGCCGCTCTCCGGGAGCGTGACCACACACCCGTTCACAGCGTGGTCCTGCGCGAGGGCCCTCCCCTCTCGTTGGGCAACCTCGAGGCCAAACCCGCGGGCACCATCTCCTTAGGCGACCTCTCGGCACGCCGGTTCAAGCCTCCGTTCTATATGTCGATAGGTACCAATCTGCTGTATGACGCCGCTGCCCTCCCCACGGTAAGGGTGGAGTTCTATCTGGGCCACGACTGGAGCGTCGGAGGCAACTGGACCTACGGATGGTGGGATTCCAACCGGCTACACCGCTACTGGCGTGCATACGGCGGCGACCTGGCCATACGCAGATGGTTCGGACGCCAGGCTGCCGAGAAACCCCTAACGGGCCATCATGCCGGGGTATACGCCGGAATAGTCACCTACGATTTCGAATGGGGCGGCACGGGATACATGGGAGGTCTGCCCGAGAAGACTCTATGGGACCGCTGCAACTACATGGCCGGCATAGAATACGGCTACTCCCTCCCGGTGGCCCGACGCCTGAACCTTGATTTCACGATAGGAATAGGGTGCCTTTGGGGCAAGTATATCAAATATGATCCGGTGGACGGATATTATCAGTACCGCTCCACACACAACCTGCGCTGGTTCGGACCGACAAAGGCCGAGGTGTCGCTCGTCTGGCTCATAGGCCGCGGCAACTATAACAAAGGGAAAGGAGGCCGATGATGAACACACGTGATATTATCTTCAAATCCCTGCTTGCGGCATCCACCCTCACGCTCGGCTCGTGCCATCACAAGCCCCTTTATGTGGCCCCCGAAAAGGGGGATACCATGGAGATAGTCTTCGACTGGAGATATGCTCCCGATGCCTCACCCGCCTCGATGGCGGCCTATATGTTTCCTAAAGATGACAACCCGCAGGCTGCCGGGGGCCTGAGATACATCTTCACCGGACGCGACGGCGGAGAAGTGCGCATACCCTACGGGAGCTATGTGGCCGTGGGTATGAATACAGACACTGAGGAATGGGCGGTGCTCACCGGCAGCGATAACCCCGACCGCATCCTCATAACCACCGCGGACGCCGACATCCTCGAAGGGCGCAGCATACCGACACGCATGGTGCCCCGCCATGACGCGGCCGTGCAGGAACGCATGGCCAAGGCCCCCGGTATGTTATGGACCGACAATGTCGACGACGTGATCCTGCGTCCCTCGCCCGGCAAGAAAACCGTAACGCTCTATCCTGAGGAACGAATCTGTCGCTATGACGTCAGGGTGCTTGACGTGAAAAACATCGAGTCCCTCTCTGGCGGAGCGGTGGACGCCTCCCTCTCGGGCATCTCGGAGGGTGTGTATGCCGGCCACAGCAATGCCTCCGACAATGCGGTGACAATGCCCCTGGTGCTTCATCCCGAGGAGTCGGGAGATTCCATGTTCGGAAAATTCCTCACATTCGGCGACACGCCCGTGACCTCGAATCGCCACATCCTCTCCTTATATATGGTGCTGGAAGATGGCACGAAGTGGGTGTCCACGTTTGATGTCACGGACCAGGTGGACAACGCTCCGGACCCGAAGAATGTGCACATCGTGGTGCGCGGCATCGACCTGCCCGATCCGGGACGCGCCCCGACAGGCCTCGTGCCGGACGTCAACGACTGGGAGGCCGTCTATGTCGACCTCCACATGTAAAAAATACCGGCACTCGACATTACCTCCGAATATCCGCGATTTTAACATTCGGACTCCGAACAAACCGCGCTCTTAAAACATTTTATAATAAAACCCAATCAACTATGAAACACACACTTCTTCTCCTACCCCTGGCAGCTCTGGCCCTGGCCTCATGCTCCAATGACGAAACAGTAAGCCTGGCCCGCAAAGAGGGTGCCATCGGTTTCCGTCCCGCAATGGGTTCGGCAACACGCGCCACAGAAACCAACAACGCGAATCTGACCGATATTTATGTGACCTCCCTGATGAATGGCCAACAGTATTTCAAGGATATCAAATTCTCGAAAGGGAGCGATTCATTCTTCGCCTCCGCCGAGGATTACAGGTGGCCCGGCGACACCACGGTGCTTGATTTCTACGCCTACGCCCCCTCGATGGACGAGTTGGGCGCCGACATCACCATCGACAAGGATACCAAGGAACTCACTTCATTCACCGTGGCTGAGAATATTGCCGATCAGGTGGACTTCATCACAGCCCACGCTACAGGCACCCGTGACAAGAATGAGGTGGCAGGAGTGCCTCTGACTTTCGATCACCGTCTTGCCCAGGTGGAGGTACGCGCCAAGAGCGACAGCAAGGTCTATACCTACAAGGTGGCAGGTGTGCGCATAGGCCGTCCCCAGACCACCGGTACATTCGACTTCACCACCAACGAATGGACTCTCGATGACTGGCACGACACAGCAGTCTTCACAAGCAATATCGACGAGGTTACGCTGACTTCCGATGCCCAGTCCATCATGGGCACAGCAGGAAACGGAATGTTCATACCGCAGACCCTTACCCCCTGGTCTCCTACCAATGACCCCGACAACGTGGCACGCGAAGCCTACCTCTCCGTGCTGATCAACATTTCCACTGCAGACGGCGTGCAGATGTATCCCTATCCTTCCGACAAGCGTAAGAACGCCGATGGTACCCCCATCAAATATGCATGGGCCTCAATACCCCTTTCGGGCACATGGGAACAGGGCAAACACTACATCTACACTCTTGATTTCACACGCGGTGCAGGCACAGTGGATCCTGACGACCCCACTCCGGGCAAACCCGTGCTCGGCGATCCGATCAAGTTTACCGTTCAGGTCAACGACTGGGTCGATGCAGACAATACCATAGACATGTCTCACGTAAACCTCTGATATTTCTCACCTTATAGTTATAGAAATCAAAAAAGCACAGTTCAATACATCAAAATATTCAGTCGGCGACACGATTCTTTCGTGTCGCCGACTGAATATTTTGATGTATTGAACTGTTGTCTTACCAGGATTCGAACCTGGACAAGCAGAACCAAAAACTGCTGTGCTACCATTACACCATAAGACAATCCTCAGGCTTCAATCCCCGCGGCGGGGACTGGAAGCTCTGCAAAATTACACAATATTTTCCGCGTATGCAAGAAACCGGGACACAAATTTAAATTTGTGTCCCGGTTTCCTTTGATCAGCGAGACGGTATCAGTCGGCGGTGAAGCGGTAGCGGATGGTCCGGCGGTAGGGATGGGCCGGGTCCACACGCTGGGTGGGGAACTCGGGGCGGTTGGGGGCGTCGGGGAAACCCTGGGCCTCGATGGCGATTCCCTCGTAATCCTCGTAGCTGCGGCCGCTGCGGTTGAGCGGGCTGCCCGAGAGCCAGTTGCCGCTGTAGATCTGCACACCGGGCTGGTCTGTGTCCATACGCAGCGTGCGACCGCTCTTCTCTGACCTCAGCACCACGGCATCCTCCGTCATGCGCCCGGGGGCCCAGTCGTCGATTATCCAGCAGTTGTCGTAGCCCTTGCCATACTTCAAGGCCGGGAAATCCGCCTCGATGTCACGCCCCACGGGCTTGGCCTCGGCGAAATCCATCGGAGTGTCGGCCACGAAGGCGAGCTCTCCGGTCGGGATGAGCGTGCGGTCGGTGGGGAGCCAGCGGTTGGCCTTCATCTTCAGCAGGTGCTCCAGAGCCGAACCGGCATCAGCACCGTCAAGATTCCAGTAGGCATGGTTGGTGAGATTGACCACCGTGGGTGCATCCGTCTCTGCCTCAAGTGTGAGGGTCAGCTCATTGCGGTCGTTCCAGCGGTATGTGGCCGCAGCCTTCACAGTGCCGGGATAATGCTCATGGCCGTCGGGGCTGACGAGAGTGAAGCGCACTCCGTCCTCAAGAGCCTCGGCCTCCCATATATGGTTCTGGAATCCGTCGGGACCGCCGTGAAGATGATTGGGCCCGTTGTTGACGGCGAGACGGTGCACGCAGCCGTCGATGTTGAGATAGCCGCGTGCGATGCGGTTGGCATACCGTCCCGGCACTTTGCCCAGGCAGGGGCCGTCGGCCATATAGTCGGCGGGATCCGCGTATGCGAGAGCCACATTCTCCATCCTCCCCTCGCGGTCGGGGACAGTGACATCCACTATTCCGGCCCCGAGGGTGGAGAGCGTGACGGAAGCGCCAGATTGGTTCGTAAGAGTGAAAAGGGTGATTTCGCCATGAGGCGAAGCCACTTTGCGTGATTCGATTTTCATGGTATGGTAAAGGTGTGTGTCAGGTTATGGAAGTTTTCTCACTCTTTCACTCTGCGGGCGCCGTCGGAGATGACCACATCGTAGACCATCGGCTCATGGCCATACTTCTCATTGAAGCGCTTCACGGCCTCGGCCACGAATGTGTCATGGCGGTCATCGGCCACAAGGTTGATGGTGCAGCCGCCGAAGCCGCCTCCCATGATGCGCGATCCGGCGACACCCGTCTCGCGGGCCACATCGTTGAGGAAGTCGAGCTCCTCGCAGCTCACCTCGTAGTCTTTGGAGAGACCTTCGTGGGTCTCGTACATCTTGCGCCCCACGGTCTCGTAATCGCCGCGCTCCAGGGCGTCACACACAGCCAGGACGCGGTCTTTCTCCTCGATGACGAACTTGGCGCGTGAGAAATCCTCGGCGGAGATGTCGCTCTTCACGGCCTCCAGCTCCTCCATGGTGGCGTCGCGCAGGGTTTCGTGGCCGAGTTTCGCCGCCACTCTCTCGCATGATTCGCGGCGCTTGTTGTAGGGGGAGTCGGCGAGTTCGTGCTTCACGCGGCTGTCGATGAGTACCAGCTTATACCCTTCGGGACGGAAGGGGAAATACTCGTATTCTCCCGAGCGGCAGTCGAGACGCATCAGATTCCCCTCCTTGCCGAAGACGGAGGCAAACTGGTCCATGATGCCGCAATTCACGCCGCAGTAGTTGTGCTCGGTGCTCTGGCCGATGCGTGCAAGCTCGAATTTCTCGATTTTGCCGTCGTTGAAAAGTTCGTTGAGAGCGAAGGCGAAGCAGGATTCGAGGGCGGCCGAGGAACTGAGTCCGGCTCCGAGGGGCACGTTGCCGGCAAACACGGCGTCGAAGCCCTTGACCGTGCCTCCGCGCTTGATGATCTCGCGGCAGACGCCGAACACATACCGCGCCCAGGAGGCCTTGGGGGCATCCTCCTCGTTGAGTCCGAACTCGGCGTAGTCGTCTATGTCCATGGAGTAGACGCGCACCTTGTCGGTGCCGTTGGGACGTATCTCGGCCATGATTACCTTGTCGATGGCTCCGGGGAAGACGAAGCCGCCGTTATAGTCGGTGTGCTCGCCTATGAGGTTGATTCTTCCGGCGGAGGCGAAGAGCTCTCCGGATTCACCGAAACGCTCCTTGAACGTCTCGCGGATATTGTTCTGCATTTCCTGAGTGGTCATGTTATTAGAGTTTTTCAAAATATAATCAACAGCATAATTGCGACTTATGCATGAGGAATTAGAAATTTATTTCGATTTCAGCACGATTTTGGCCGGTTTAAGTCCCTTGGCGGTGGCCTCGAACACGATCTGTCCGGGCTTGTCGGAGGTCTGCACTATGGCCGTGGCCGCTCCGCTGAAAAGATCCGTCACCGGCTTGTCGAAGGGGCGCAGGGACGTGGCGTCGCCGTTGGCTGCCGCGCGAAACTTTCCGGCCCCCTTCACGGAGAATTTCACCTCCGGTTCGGCGGTCGGCACGAGATTGCCCTCCTTGTCGGCCACCTGCACCGTGATGTAGGCTAAGTCCTCGCCGTCGGCGCTCAACTCGCTGCGGTCTGCCGTGAGTACAAGATGATGCGGCTTTCCGGCAGTGCGCACCACCCTCTCCATGGCCGGGTTGCCCTGGGCGTCGTAAGCCACGACCTTCAGTTCTCCCGGTTCGTAGACGGTCTCGTCCCACATCAGGCGGTAGCGCTCCGCGTTGCGTGTGGCCTCCTCCTTGCTTTTCTTGGTGCGTACCCCCTGGCTCTTGCCGTTGATAAAGAGCTCCGCACTCGGGAAGTCGGTGTAGACAAACACCGGCGTCACCTCTCCTTCGCGTCCCTCCCAGTTCCAGTGGGGGAGCACGTGGAGCGTGTGGTCAGCGGTGTTCCACTTCGAGCGATAGAGATAGTAGCGGTCCTTGGGGAGGGAGGCGAGGTCTATTATTCCGAAATAGGAACTGTGGGAAGGCCAGGCGTCGGTGTCGTAGGGGGTCGGTTCGCCGAGATAGTCGAAGCCGGTCCATACGAACTGACCCATGTTATAGTCGAGATCATCGTCCACGGCGAAGTCGTCGTCGGGGATGTTAGACCAATAGCAGTATTCCGTATCGTAACTGTTTGACTGGTTCCCCTCGCGCGTGATGTTGGAACCCCATTCCACGGGGAAATAATACTTGCCGCGGGAGGAGACGGTGGAGGCGGTTTCAGAGCCGAGAAGGAAATTCTGCGGGAGCTTGGGGATGGCCTCCTCATAACGGTTTACCTTGTAATTGAACCCCGGCACATCGAGGGCGGCGGCGAAACCATTGTTGACTACGGCATCAAACTGGTCCATGCCGCAGGTCACCGGGCGCGTGGGGTCGAGATCATGCACGAGGTCCTGGAGCATGGTGAGCTCACCCAATCCGTCGGGGCCCCATTGGGAGGGCACCTCGTTGCCTATGGACCACATCACCACCGAAGGATTGTTGCGGAACTGCTTCACCATATTGGTGACATCCTTTTCGGCCCAATCCTCGAAGAGGGTGCCGTAGCCGTTCTTGCTCTTGGGACGGAAACCCCAGTCGTCGAAGGGCTCGAGCATCATCATGAATCCCATCTCGTCGCAGAGGGCCACCAGTTCGGGGGCCGGCATATTGTGGGAGGTGCGGATAGCGTCGGCGCCCATATCCTTAAGCAGCTTAAGCTGACGGCGCAGGGCGGCGGTATTGACGGCGGCTCCGAGCGGACCGAGATCATGATGATTGCACACCCCTTTGAATTTCCTCTTCTCGCCGTTGAGGAAGAATCCCTCTCCCTCGCGCACTTCCACGGAGCGTATACCGAAGCGGGTGGTGTAGGTGTCCAGCACCCTGCCGCCGCGTATCACTTCCGTCTCCGCACTGTAAAGGGCGGGATTCTCCGGGCTCCAGAGGTCGGGATTGTTCACACGCAGATTCTGTGTGAGGTCAACTCCGGGATAGAATTTCCACAGATGCTCGTCGGAGGCCACTTTCCTGCCGTCCGGGGCGGTGATGACGGTGCGCAGCGTCACCTCCTCACCCTTGGAGACACCCTCGAGGGTCGTGGCGAGTTTCACGGTGGCATACTCCTTGGACACGTATGGAGTCGTCAGGCGCGTGCCCCACACCGGGATGTGCACGTCATGCGACTGCAGGAGATGCACGTTGCGGTAGAGACCCGCTCCGGGATACCAGCGCGAGGACTGGGGAAGATTCTCCAGACTCACCTCCACGGTGTTGACACCCGGACGGGCCACGCCGTCGAGATCGAAATAGAATGAATTGTAGCCATAGGGCCAGTAACCCACTTCCTTGCCGTTGACCGTGACATGAGCGTGGCTCATGGCGCCGTCGAAAAGGAGGGCTGTGGAGCGTCCGGTGGTGTCGGCCAGTTCGAAAGTGGTCTTATAGAATCCCTTTCCGACGTATGGCAGACCGCCGGTGCGACCCGTCTTCCAGGTCTCCTCGGTCTCGCCGTTCTGCTCCACGGCCACCTTCTGAAGGTCATACGAGCGGTCAAACGGACCGTATATGGCCCAGTCGTGAGGTATGGTGACATTGCTCCACTTCGTGGAGTCCTGCGAGAACTTCCAGTCTTTAAGCAAAGTATCGGTGCGCTGGGCCATAGCTCCGAGAGCGACGCCGGCAAGGGCAAACGTGAGTAATTTCTTCATTAGATTCTGTTTAAGGTCTGTATCAGACAAACGTGCGGGGAAATCAGCCAAGGTGCGGATTCCGTATCAACCTGACTCCCACTCCGCAAAGATAATCCAAAACATCCGGATTCACAATAGCACCACACCTGATAATCACAAAAAATTTGTTAATAATCCGGCTTATTGCCGAACAATAATAGAAACGGATTTACGTAAAAACCACTGACACCTCTCACGATTTATATGTAAATTTCCACACACGGCACGCCACTTCAAAGAAGCTATCCCCTCATTCACATCTTTGCCGGTGTAGAGGCAACATCCATACAAATTCCATCACCCTCTCGTAAGTTTTCCATAATTTTTACTAATCAAAAAATTTAGGTATGTATACACTTTTTACGGTTTCCTCACTTCCTTTTACCATATTTCCTCTCAAAAATATCAAAGTGCTCCCGACCCCAGCTGAGCATTTGGTCTATGATGGGTATCAGGGACATTCCTAAATCAGTAATCTTGTATTCAGACCGGGGAGGCAGTTCGGGATAAATTGTCTTTGCCACCAGACCGTCCTCAACCATCTCCTTCAACTGTATGTCAAGCACTCTCGGCGTTGCCTCCGGAAGCCGCTTGTGTATCTCGCTCGGCCGCAAAGGCTCGCCACTCCGAAGTTCATCGAGGATACATGATTTCCACTTCGATTCTATCAGGCTCATTGTGAGCCGCAACGGACAATCCAGGTCCACAGGTATCTTCTTCTCGTATGCCATCTGTCAAAATATTTGCAATGCACTTGCAAAATTACCCAATAAATAGTTAATAATCAAGTACCGAAAATTTTTTCGGTATATGAAAAATTTTTCGGTATTTGCCAAATTGTAATTATCCTGCTAATTTTGCACACAGAAAATCAACCGGATACCACATCAACCCAATATATCATGAGAGACGAAATCAGAGAATACGATGCAGTCGCAAAAGCGGCCGAAAAGTTTGTAAAGAGCGTTGCCGAGGGCAACAGCGAGTATGCCAAGACCCTCTTCACCGATGACGCGGTGCTGTTCGGAATCCTTAACGGAGCCGTAGAACGCGGATCCATCGAACAGTTCTACCACAATGTCGATACCGTCGGCGCAGGAAAGGAGTTCAAGGCCCGATTAGACGTACTCGCCGTCGAGGAAACGGTAGCCGTAGTCCGCGTGCTTGAGGAAGGCTGGGGAGGCTTGATCGACTTCACCGATTTCCTGCTGCTCCTCAAACTCGACGGAGAGTGGAAATGCGTGGCGAAAGCATATAACCAGAATTCCAATACAATCAGCAAATGAAGATAGCAGTAATCACCGGAAGTCCCCGGAAGAACGGCAATACGAATGCCATGACGGAAGCTTTCATCAAGTCTGCCGAGGCCAAAGGACACGAGGTGACGCGATTCGATGCTGCCATGATGAACATAGGAGGTTGTCACGCCTGCATGACCTGCTTCAAGACAGGTAAAGCCTGCTCGTTTGACGATGATTTCAATATCATCGCTCCTTATATTCTCGAAGCAGATGCAGTGGTGTTTGCAATGCCTGTCTACTGGTATTCAATACCGGCCCAGATCAAGGGAGTCATCGACCGCCTGTTCTCGTTCTGCGTAGCTGAAAAACCAATTCAGGGTAAGAAGACGGGGCTTATATGTTGCTGCGAGGAGCATGACCCTTCAGTCATGGACGGCGTCAGGATTCCGATGGAGCGCACGGCATCACTCCTCAAATGGGACATGGTAGGCGAAGTACTTGTGCCCGGCGTCTTCGTGGAAGGCGACATCGACAAGACAGACGGTTGCGCCCAAGCGGCCGCGCTTGCCGATAAATTCTGAGAAAGTTTAGGAGCGGATAATTTGGAATATCCGAACATAAATGCTACTTTTGCAAAATTAAAGTGATACTTTAATTTTGCAAAAGTAGCATTTATGTTTATTCAGCGTAAAATCTCAGAGTCAATTCTGAAGGTGCAGCCCTTCTATCAGATAATCGTGGTCACGGGTCCGAGGCAATCCGGGAAATCCACATTGTGCCGTCACTTGTTTCCGGAATACTCGTATCTCAATCTTGAGGATCTCTCGATAAGGGCCAGGGCGACAAGGGATCCGAGAGCCTTTCTGAAAGAGGCCGGCAAACAGGTCATTCTCGATGAAGTGCAGAACCTCCCGGACCTGCTGTCTTACATACAAGTGATGGTCGATGAGGATGCCTCATTACGCTACGTCATCACAGGCAGCAGCAATTTCGCGCTGATGGAATCCATAAGCCAGTCTCTTGCCGGACGGGCTGCCCTATTCACGCTCCTACCGCTCTCCATGACCGAGATTGAAAACTTTATCGTCGGGCAGTCCATTGATAAGATAATGTTCAACGGATTTTATCCTTCCATTTTCGCAAAACATACTCCACCGGAGATATTCTACAGCAATTACAATCTGACTTACGTGGAACGGGATGTGCGCCAACTGCTCGAAATCAGGAATTTGGACAGGTTCGCTCATTTCATGAGCCTATGCGCTTTAAGAGTAGGTAGCGAACTCAATATGTCCGATCTGGCAAAAAGTGTCGGTGTGTCAACCCCGACTATCGCGGAGTGGATCTCTATACTGAAAGCCTCCTATATAGTGTTCACGCTTTCCCCTTTCTACGCCAATCTACAGAAACGGCTTACAAAACGGCCGAAACTCTACTTTTACGATACCGGACTCGCTACTTACCTCATGGGCCTTTCAGACCCTTCGCAAATCAAGCTCACCGGACTGACGGGAGCGCTTTTTGAAAATGCGGCGATTCTTGAACTGATTAAAAGGGCTTTCAATTCCGGCAAGGCCCCGCGTCTTATGTTTTACCGCGAAAATACCGGTAAAGAAGTGGATGTGGTGGACGATCATGGTATTTTTGTCGATCTTTACGAAATAAAGGCTTCATCCACATTCAAGCAGGAATACACGAAAAACATGGAGTATGTAAAGTCTCTCCTCGGCGACCGTATCCGGGAAAGCATCGTGATTTACGACGGCGAGTCCCAACCTCCCTCCATCCTGAATATAAGGGATATTTGAATTTTTTCATGCCGGAAGGAGAATCAGGATGAAAATTCGGGCGAAATTTATTAAATTTGCACTTTATTGCAGGTGCAGCCATCATTTCTGCACTCCCGGATAAGAATTAAGCAACATCACTACGAAGATGGACTACAACCATAAAGAGATAGAATCGCGCTGGCAGCAGTATTGGCGCGACCACGACACCTACCGCGTGACGGAAGATGCGTCACGCCCTAAGTTCTATGTGCTTGACATGTTCCCCTACCCCTCCGGGGCCGGTCTGCATGTAGGCCACCCGCTGGGATACATCGCCAGTGACATCTTCGCGCGCTACAAGCGCCAGAAGGGCTTCAACGTGCTCCATCCGATGGGCTACGACGCCTACGGCCTGCCCGCCGAGCAGTATGCCATACAGACCGGTCAGCACCCCGAGAAGACCACCGTGCAGAACATAGCCCGTTACCGCGAGCAGCTCGACAAGATCGGATTCTCCTTTGACTGGAACCGCGAGATACGCACATGCGATCCGGAATACTACAAGTGGACACAGTGGGCGTTCATGCAGATGTTCAACCATTATTACGACACGGAATCGGGCAAGGCCGAGCCGATCTCCAAACTCGTGGAACACCTCCGCGCTCACGGCACGGAAGGCCTCCACGCCGCGCAGAGCCGCGAGGTCAATCTGACTGCCGAGGAATGGAACGCCCTTTCCGAGCGTGAGCAGCGCGAGCTGCTGATGAACTGGCGCATTGCCTACCAGGCCGAGACTATGGTGAACTGGTGTGCCGAACTCGGTACGGTCCTGGCCAACGACGAGGTGTCGGAAGGCGTCAGCGTGCGCGGCGGCTATCCCGTGGAGCAGAAACTAATGCGCCAGTGGTGTCTGCGCGTGTCGGCATACGCACAGCGTCTGCTTTCCGATCTGGAGAAAGTGGAATGGAGCGACTCCCTCAAGGAAACCCAGCGCAACTGGATAGGACGCAGCGAGGGCGCCGAGATGAAGTTCCCCGTCAAGGATTCCGACATAGAACTCGAGATCTTCACCACCCGCGCCGACACCATCTTCGGCGTGACGTTCATGGTGCTCGCTCCCGAATCGGAATATGTGGCCAAACTTACGACTCCGGAGCAGAAGGAGGCCGTGGAGGCATATCTCGATGAGGTGCGCCACAAGACCGAGCGCGAGCGCCAGATGGAGAAGAAGGTGACCGGTGTTTTCTCCGGAAGCTATGCCATCAATCCCCTCACGGGAAAAGAGATACCCATCTGGATAGCCGATTATGTGCTTGCCGGATACGGCACCGGGGCCATCATGGCCGTGCCCGCGCACGATTCCCGCGACTACGCTTTCGCCCGTAAGTTCGGACTCCCCGTGATTCCCCTGATAGAGGGGGCGGACGTCAGCGAGGAGAGTTTCGACGCCAAGGAGGGCATCATGATCAATTCCTGCGGTCCCGAACTCGACCTCAACGGCCTGCAGGTCAAGGACGCCATTGCCAAGACAAAGAAATTCATAGAGGAGAAGGGACTGGGACGCGTGAAGGTGAACTATCGTCTGCGCGATGCCATCTTCTCGCGCCAGCGCTATTGGGGCGAACCCTTCCCGGTCTACTACAAGGATGGGACGGCATATCTGCTCGATGAGTCCGCACTTCCCCTTCAGCTCCCCGAAATCTCAAGCTATCTCCCCACCTCGACGGGTGAGCCTCCCCTGGGACGCGCCGAAAACTGGACAACTCCCGAAGGCTATCCCCTCGAACTCTGCACGATGCCCGGTTTCGCCGGTTCATCAGCGTATTACCTTCGCTACATGGATCCGCGCAACGATAAGGATCTCGTAAGCAGGGAGGCGGATGAATACTGGCGCAACGTGGATCTTTACGTCGGAGGAGCCGAACACGCCACCGGCCACCTCATCTATTCCCGTTTCTGGAACAAGTTCCTCTTCGATCTGGGCAAGGTAGTGGAAGAGGAACCTTTCCGCAAACTCGTCAACCAGGGCATGATCCAGGGCCGCAGCAATTTCGTGTACCGTATCAAGGACACCAACACATTCGTGAGCCGCAGTCTGAAGGATCAGTATCAGACCACTCCCATCCACGTGGACGTGAATATGGTCAGCAACGATGTGCTCGACCTCGACCGCTTCAAGGCATGGCGTCCGGAATATGCCGATGCGGAGTTCATCCTTGAGGATGGCAAGTATCTGTGCGGCTATGCTGTGGAGAAGATGTCGAAGTCGATGTTCAACGTGGTCAACCCCGACGACATCGTGGAGCGTTACGGTGCAGACACGCTGAGACTTTACGAAATGTTCCTCGGTCCTATCGAACAGTCTAAACCATGGGACACCAACGGCATAGACGGCGTGAACCGTTTCCTGCGCAAGCTCTGGAATCTCTTTGAGAAAGCCGACCTCACCTCCGACAAGCCCATGACTCCCGAGGAGCGCAAAGCCGTTCACAAGCTCATCAAGAAAGTGAGCCAGGATATAGAGAACTTCTCGTTCAATACCTCCGTGGCCGCTTTCATGATCGCCCAAAACGAGCTATCGGCCATGAAAACCACTAACCGCGAGGTATTCGACATCATGGCCCGTCTGCTGGCGCCCTTCGCTCCCCACTTCGCCGAGGAGATTTGGCACCGTCTCGGCCATGAAGGAAGTGTGGTGGACGCCGAGTGGCCCGCTTGGGATGATAGTGCCCTCGTGGAAGCCACCAAGAAATATCCCGTCAGCTTCAACGGCAAGATGCGCTATACCATCGAAATGCCAGCCGATGCCTCCAAGGAGGAAATCGAGGCGGCGGCCCTCGCAGCCGAAGGCGCGGCGAAATGGCTTGACGGCAAGCAGCCGAAAAAGGTGATTGTCGTGCCCAACAAGATAGTGAATATCGTAATCTGATGACCCACACACTCTTCAGCATCATAGCAGGCGCAGCCATCCTGTCAGGGATGGCTGCGCCTGCTATCGGATTAGCCCAAGACGCCTCGGGAAGGCTCATCGTGGCCGACACCGTGACACGCATCCTCCCATACGCATTTGCCGGACGCGATGACATACGGCGCGTGGAGTTTACGGATGAATCAAAATGCACAGAGATAGGGGAATATGCTTTCTTAGGGTGCCGAAACCTCTCCGAAATCATCCTCCCCGCCTCGCTGGAGACCCTCGGCGAGGGATGTTTGCAGGAGTGTGAGTCACTGAAAAGTCTGAGTGTGCCCCAGAAAGTAAAGGCACTTCCAAAAGAGATGCTAAAATGGTGCGGGGCACTGGAATCGGTGGAGCTACCCCGCACACTCGCCGACATCGGAGCGCGTGCCTTCATATACTGCACCTCCCTGCGCAGCGTCACTGCAAACGGAGCGGCCCCCCGGGATATCGAAGGCGCCTACATTCCGCAGGGAGTGGAGCACATAGGGAGCAATGCCTTCGGCCACTGCGCGGCGCTTGAGCGGGTGGTGATTCCGGCATCCGTGACGGAGCTGGAGTCATACGCCTTCGCCGAGTGCACGTCACTGCGCGAGGCTTGGCTTCCGGCCAACGATTGTCTGTTAGGCGAACTTATGTTCAGCGGATGCCGCTCGCTGACCGATCTTTACGAGTCCTCCCCCGCCGTGCCCCGGTTCGACTGCGACAGCTACATCTTCGAGCCTGACGAGACCGCTCTCTACGCCCGCTGCCGACTCCATGTCCCGGCCCCCTCCCGGCCGGCTTACACCTGCGCCCCCGGATGGAAACTTTTCCCGATCATCATCCCAATGTCCGCAGTGCCCTGTAATGGCATCGGCTGTCATCATCTCCTCCACTATACTCCTCCCAAGACCGCAATCCCTTGCGTCTGACGAATTTCGCCAGATCCTCAAAATCCCTGTCAGCTGAAAACGATTTGTCAATACGATGCATGACTCATCCGTGCTTACGGTTAAGAGCAAGCTGAAGATT
Source organism: uncultured Porphyromonadaceae bacterium (assembly GCA_947174995.1). Classification (GTDB taxonomy): domain Bacteria; phylum Bacteroidota; class Bacteroidia; order Bacteroidales; family Muribaculaceae; genus Lepagella. The sequence goes on along the minus strand of CAMWLC010000017.1, from coordinate 22,361 downwards.
GATTCTTGCAAATTCAGGATCGCTGTCCACTATCATTTCTCTGAGATTCCGCAGGGCTGTTTCCAGCTCCTCTCCTTGATAGAGACCTGCGTCAAGAAGCTTCCATACCTTTTCCATCGCATGCGCCACAGGAGTCGGTCTCAGATAATCAAGGCCGAACACCTCGCTTAGAATATCATCCAGCGGAGAAGCGTAACGCGACCCTATTTCAAGGACTTTTCCATCCTTCATCACTATCAGGGTGTCGCTGCCGTCAAGCCGGAGATTCTGCACTATGTGAGGAGAATGTGTGGTGATGAAAAACTGACAACCGGGGAAAACACTCCGCAATCGCTCTATTGCCTCCCCCTGCCATTGAGGATGCAGATGCAACTCCAGTTCATCAACGAGCACTATACCCTCCCCCTCAAGAGGATTGTCAAGACCGGGATTACAAATAGCCAGCCTACGCGCTATATCACCGGCAAGAGTGAGGTAGCATTTCTCACCGTCCGACAAATCCTCAACTCTGAAGGCATTGCCGTTTTTACGAAGTTCAAATCCGGTCGGAGTCTTGCGTCTGGTGTGAAGGTCTCCATATCCGGGCATAATCGCCGAAATCGCATGGCGCACACATTTCAGCTGCGGGTCCTGATAATCGAAACTGCGCCGCTCATCGCGTTCCTCGCGCTCGATATCCTCGCGTTCACGAAACCATTCGTAAAACGACCTTAGATTACTGCCTCCTTTCTGTTCCGCTGAATAGAGTGACAGGGCATCGAGTTCATGCTTTTTATGGACTCTGGCCGGTATATCTATCAGCGAACGGTTGACGGAATACTTCACGATCATCGGCAGATTGACCGATCGTTTATCGGCATAATATGTCGTCATCAGTGTGTCGGTATAATCCGTCAGGGCTACTAAATCGGATTTCGGCCGTTCAGACCCGCGATACTCTCTCGACACTCTCACCACTTCCCATCTAAGCAACTCCGGCTCAAGGAGTTCTATCCCCACCGGGCCACAGACGCATTTCTGTGGATGTCCGATTGTTCGGGATAGGCTCCGGGAGCTGTCTTTTGCCGGATTCGCGCTTTGGCCCAAGACAATCCTAATTCCAGGGCATCGAGAAGCGTGGATTTACCAGCACCGTTTATTCCGGCAATGACGTTGATTCCCGGCCCGCATTCAAGTTCGAGATTACGGATGGAGCGGAAATCGGATATTGCGACAGTTTTGATTTTCATGCTCGGAGGTGTCGGCGATCAGAAATTGAGCTGGACCATGCACTGCAGACGGTTGTCATGGGCCTGGTCTCCGCCGTAGTTGACACGGCGGCCGTAGATGTATTCCACACCGGTCTGGATCACGGGAGTGATGTTCCAGAAGACGTTGGCCACGGCATACTGGCCGTAACGATACTGGTCAGCCCAAGCAGTGCCTCCGTCGACGACGTGGTTATACCGGTCGGCGTAAGTGCGGATATGCGAGTAGGTCATGGAGCAGTATACTGAGCGGCTGAAGTCATACTGAAGGCCCATGTATGCTCCCCAAGCGGGAACGAGATTCATCTCACCGCCGGGCAGCCCCGAGTCCGGAGTCATGTCAAGGCCGAGACCCGAAAGGTCCTGCATCTTCGAGGCTATACCGTTGCCATACACTCCTTGCCAGTAGGCTGTGAGGTTCGGAGCCACGGTGCTCTTGCCTGACAGCTGTACGCCCCAGCCCACTTTGTCGACATTCTTGCGGCTCACTCCGTCATGGTAAATGAGATTGCGCACCACTGCTGAAAGGCGCACCCACGAGTCGCCCCGGTTCCAGGAATATCTGGCCCACACCGGTATGTCGGGCACACGCTGGGTCACAGCCGCCGCATCGTTGCCCGGAGTGACGCTGTAAGCCGGGGCTTCGATGCCGCCGCCCACACTCCAGCGGCGATTCTTGCCGAGCGTATGCGAATAGCCCGCCACCACCGTGGGAAGCGCCGTGAATGCATTCGGTCCCTCGTAGTCTATGGTAGGGACACCTGCGCCCGGATCCGAGAAGAGCGAGTAGTCATAACCCGCCTCGAACCCGCGGAATTTCATGTATGCGAACTGAAGCGAAGGGTTGTAGTTGGAGAGGAAGTTGGCACCGATGAAGACCCCGATCTGGTTGACCTCACCCGGCATAGCCACGAAGTTGAAATAAAGATGCGACTGCATCGCGCTGATATTGAACTGAGCGCCATTGCCTGGAGCAAGATGCATAGGGATAGCCGACACGATGAATTCGTTGGAATTGTCAATCGGAGATCCGAAATCCACGCCTGCCGTCAGCTTGGCGTATCCACCTATGGTGAGATGGAAGCGGTTGTCGTTGCTGTGCACCGTGAGATGACGCTTCCCGGGAATATAGAACTCCGCGGGGGCATTATGCTCGTAGGCCTCGCGGGCCAGACTGTCGTTAGGTGCCAGATAGGAGTGTCCGCTGCTGTGGGCGTGGTGAAACGGATGTTCGAGGCCCTGAGCCGACATGGCGGTTATACCGGAGGCAATCAGAGTGATTGCGAGCAGATGTTTCTTCATAATGACAAGTGGAATATGGAGGTAATAGGTCGTAAGCGACCGGATTTGTGGAAATTTTCTCCTGTGGGAAATAGTGGTGCCGGGAAAAGGGGTGACACTCAGTACTGCTCCTTCTCGTTGGGAAAATCCGATGATTTGACATCGGCGATATAGTGGCGCACCGCATCGGTCATGATGTCGCCCAGATTGGCATACTTGCGCAGAAAGCGGGGGGAGAAGCCCTCGTTGAGCCCGAGCATATCGTGCATCACGAGCACCTGCCCGTCCACCCCTCCCCCGGCTCCTATGCCGATGATGGGGATGGTCAGCTCGGCAGCTACCTTGGCGGCCAGTTCCGCCGGGACCTTCTCTATGACTATGGCGAAGCATCCAAGCTCCTCGAGAAGCTTGGCGTCCTCCACGAGCTTGGCAGCCTCGGCCTCCTCGCGTGCCCTGACATTGTATGTGCCGAACTTGTTGATGCTCTGCGGAGTCAGCCCGAGATGTCCCATCACGGGAATACCCGCCGAGAGGATACGCTGCACACTCTCGGCTATCTCGGCGCCACCCTCTATCTTGACGGCCTCGGCATGGCTCTCCTTCATGATGCGCACCGCCGACGCAAGGGCCTCCTTGGAGTTGCCCTGATAGGTGCCGAAGGGAAGATCCACAACCACCAAGGCACGCCGCGTGCCCTTCATCACCGACTTCGCATGATATATCATCTGGTCAAGCGTGATGGGGAGAGTGGTCTGATTTCCCGCCATCACGTTTGAAGCGCTGTCACCCACCAGAATGACATCCATCCCGGCCTTGTCAATGATTTTGGCCGAGGAGTAGTCGTATGCGGTGAGCATTGATATTTTCTCGCCGCGCTGCTTCATCTCCATCAGGCGGCGTGTGGTCACTTTGCGTGTATTATCGACTGTATTCGTAGACATAGTTTATAATTCCCCTCCCCATCCGGGTATTTACGCGCCCGGGCGCGAACATCAGTTCATCGCCCAGACGATGTTCTCATCGGTGTTGCCCTTGGGAGCCACATTGAGCGTGACTACGAAACGGCCCCCCTCGTCGGTGGTATGTTCCTCAAGGGTGATGTCCACCAGACTATCGCCATGCACACACACTGCATTGAACAGAGTGCCATCCTCGGGCGAGACGCCGGCGTCGCTCCCCATGCGCAGTCCCATATCGTGGAGCTCCTGGAGAAGGCATCCGCAGAAGCGGGCCTGGTCCATGTTGACGCAATCACGCGAACCTTCGTCATACGGGAAGAGGAAGAAGTAGGCGTAATTGGTCAGGCTGTCGGATTCGAAGCAGGCCACGGCCATGACATCGGGTGTCATGTCGGAATAACTGAGCTCGAAACCATCCTCGCAATCCAGCCAGAGGTTTCCCTCCTCCATCTCGGGACGCAGGTCCGTGGCTGACTCCACCTGACGCGTCATGTCTGCAGGCTTGAGATCGGGCGACACCACGCCGTAGACTTTGGTTATCAGGTCAGAGGCCGTGACTGCCACGGGAGCGACAGATGCGGGCTTGGCCGCCGAGGCGTCGAATCCCGCCAGAGCGAGGACTATCAGTGAGAGGGTGCCGAGTATGGAGGTAAGGGTCTTCATAAGCTGTGTGAGATTATTTATGTCTCATCCCAACCGGAATGATACCCCTATAACCTGCTTGAAGCAAACTTGTTTAATATTCCCGTTTTTGAGGGCAATATTTCACAATTTTGCAATATTTCAAGATTTTTTCACACGCACGGCCTGCGTCGGGGGCAGCGTGGCGTTGCGCTCGTCACACGCCTTCACCACTCTGTCGGCCAGAGTGCCGAAGGCCTGCGCCTCGGGGCTCTGCTCCTGCGCGGCTCCGGTGAGGGCCGTGGCGGCAAGAGCGAGCGAAGTCGGAGCTCCGGCGTCCGCCGCGCTACAGATGTCGGCCACGAGGGGAATCTGCGCCAGCAGCGGCACATTCAGCTCTTCGGCCAGACGGGCGGCTCCCCCCTCGCCGAAGATGTAGTATTTCTCATCGGGGTGAGGAGCGGGCGTGAACCACGCCATATTCTCCACCACTCCGAGCACGGGCACATTCACCTTGTCGCCACGGAACATGGCTATACCCTTACGGGCATCGGCCAGGGCCACCTCCTGCGGAGTGCTGACCACCACCACTCCGGTGATGGCAAGCGTCTGGACAAGCGTCAGATGGATGTCGCTCGTGCCGGGGGGCATATCTATCAGGAAATAGTCGAGATCGCCCCACCAGGCATCCGAAATCAGCTGGCGGAGGGCATTGCTGGCCATGCTGCCGCGCCAGAGCACGGCCTCGTCCTTCTTGACCATAAACCCTATCGAGAGCATCTTCACGCCATACTTCTCCACAGGTTCTATCCAGTCGCGTCCCTCCTGGTTGACCATATACACCGGCGCATCCTCCACGCCGAACATCTTGGGCATCGAGGGTCCGAAAATATCGGCGTCGAGAAGTCCCACCTTGTATCCCTTCGAGGCAAGGGCTATGGCGAGATTGGCGGCTACTGTCGATTTTCCCACGCCCCCCTTGCCGGAGCTGACCCCGATAATGTTCTTCACGCCGGGAAGCAGCTTCGCCGGGGCCTCCGGGAGCTGCTGACGCGTCTTGACGGCGATGCGCCCCTTGACATCGATGTCGGGGGAGGCATACACCGGGAGGGCGGCCTCGGCCGCACGCACCACTGACTTGATGAACGGATCGGTAGGCTTGTCGAAAATCAGGGAGAAGGAGACCCGGTTGCCGTCGATGCGTATGTCGTCATCCACCATGCCGAGCTCCACTATATTCTTGCCGTTGCCGGGATAGCGCACGTTCTTGAGCGCCTCGAGTATCAGATTCGGATAAAGTGTCATAAGGTTATAAAGATGTGGTCCGGGGAGGTTCAGGCCTGCGACCGCGAGGCGTCGGCGGCCCCGCGCGGATAGGCGCGGTAGTCGTCACGCTCTATGTCGTCCTCGCGCGGCTCGACGAGCGGAGCCTCTCCAAGACGGAAACTGATAAGTTTGATTTTCTTGCCGCGTGCCAGCCACTGCTGTTCGTAACAGGTCTTTATGGAGGTGGTCTCGTCGGCCATGCCGGAGCCGTAGAGATCATCGGTCATGCGCAGCACGTCCAGACGGTTGTGCTCCACGAGCCGGCGCGTGTATTCGTACAGGAAGGGGGAGTCGGTCTTGAGATGCACCACACCTCCGGGAGCCAGGAATGTGCGGTACATCTCGAGGAATCGGGTGGAGGTCAGGCGCTTGCGCGTCTTCTGCATCTGCGGGTCGGGAAACGTGATCCATATTTCCGACACCTCTCCGGGGGCAAAGAAGGAGGTGATGTTCTCTATCTCGGTGCGCAGGAAGGCGGCGTTGGGAATACCCTCCTCCTCCACGGTCTTCGCACCGCTCCAGAGCCTCGCCCCCTTGATGTCGACACCGGTGAAGTTCATCTCCGGTGTGGTGCGGGCCAAGGCCACGGTGTATTCCCCCTTGCCGCATCCCAGCTCGAGCGTGAGCGGGAGGCCGTTGCCGAACACCTCCTCGCTCCACTTTCCTTTATACGGAAAGCCCTCCCGGAGGAGGGCTTCACGCGGATACTGGAGAGCGCAACGGAAGCGCTCCATGTCAGCGAATTTCTTGAGTTTGTTCTTACCCATGGGTAACAGGGATATTGTTTTCAGTCAATGTCAGCGTGTCATCATCTTCACACTGCGTGAATCTCCGGCTGTGGAGGCCTTGACGAGGATGATACCCTCCGGAAGGTCTCCCAAGGAGATGGCGGCGGAGGGAGTGTCCGGATGCCAGAGTCCGGCGGTGCGCCCGTCGGCGGTGTAGATCGCCACCGATTCCAAAGCCTCGGGGGCCTCCACCATGAGGTATCCGGCACGTATGCCGATAGTGATTTCCGAAGCGTCACCCGAGACACCGGGCACCTGCACGGAAGTGTCATCCATCACATTGAATTCTCCCCAGACGGGATGATCCCTCCATATCTCGGGTGTAGCGAGAGCCACATAGAGGGTCACGTCGGCAGGATTGATGCCTGCGAAGGTATTCTCCGCCACATCCGGCACACGCGCGTCAAGCGCACGGGCATCGATAAACTGAAGGTTGTCAAGGCCTGCGAAGCTGCGCTCGCCCACTGATTTGAGGTCACTGCCGAACACCAGGGTGTCGGCTCCGATATTGGCAAAGGCATAGTTGCCCACGCCCGTGGCGCTGTCCAGCATATCGGAGGGATTGAGCAGACGACAGTTAGCTGCGAAAAGTGTGGGCACGGCATCGGGATAACCCTCCACGCTCTGAAGCGCGGTGTCGTCCATGAGGAGACCCTTGCCTATGGAGGCGCCGTTGCGGAGGGTCACGCTCTTGAGCCGCGACATTCCGGCGAGGGCGAAATCGGCGAGGGTCTTCACTCCGGAGAGGTCGAGCTCCGTCACCGCAGTGTTCTCAAAAGCCTCGGAGCCGATCGACGAGACAGAGGCGCCGATCTTCACATCCTGCAGGGTGGTGCACCCCGCAAGGACACGCTCCGGCAGGAGCGACACTTTGGTAGGTCTGAAGTCCATGGTTCCAAGACGCGGACAGTTGCCGAACGAGCCGGTGCCAAGTGAAGTCAGCGAGCCGGGAAGCACCACGTCCGCCAGATCGCTGCATCCGTAGAAGGCATACGCCCCCATGGATGTCAGTCCGGCGGGGAGGGTGATGGATGTCAGCGATGAGTGCGCGAAAGCACCGTCGCCCACCGTGCGTATGTCGGCGGGAAGGATAATAGAGGAGGCGGCGGACTTGAAGAATGAATATTCCGGTATCTCGTCAGCCGGGAAGTAGGTGCGTCCGTCGACAACGGGCTGTGAGGAGCGCAGCTCCACGATTTTCAGCTCCGACATATCCAGGGTCTTCACTCCGGCGGGGAGTTCCGAAAGGGAGACTATGTCGCGGGCGTCGGCTGTGCCGCGAAGCAGCAGCACACCGTCGGACACCGCCTCGGGGAGCAGACCGGCCAACGCACCGGGCGTGACATCAAGGGTATATGCAGAGGCCGTCATCGCCATAAGGGAGGCGACCGTAAGGGTCGTAAATAGTCGTTTCATGTTGCAAATTTAATGAATTATTATGTGCTGTGCAATATTTTAGGCTCCATTTATCATTTCATGACCACGAAGCTCCTCACCTTGCCCAGGGCCTTTTCATCGGCGCCCGACGAAGCCAGCACGTGATACACACCACTGGCCACTCTCTGGCCGCCGCGCCCCGTGATGTCCCACTGCGCCCGGCCTCCCGAAGCGCGTCCCAGGTCAGCCACGACGTTGCCGGCGGCATCGGCTATCTTCACCACCGCCCCTTCCGGCAGCCCCTCCACGGTGAGCCATCCCAGGTAATCGGGCCTCACCGGGTTGGGATAGACGCTTATGGCGTCGAAATCCTCTCCGGTGCTCCCCTCGCCTGTCGGGAAATATTCGGCGATACCCATATCGGTACCCACCATGATGGAGGCGTTCTCGGGATTCCAGGCCGTGACGAGCACCTTGTCGGAGGGGAGACCCGAGTTGGATGCGGTGAGGGAGAGAATCACCTCGCGCCCGTCGGGACTCACGCACACCACTCCGCCGCCGTCGGTCGAAATCCACTTTCTCCCGCGCGGATCGCGCATGATATGGGTGACGCCTACTCCGTCAAGCAGATAGTCGGCCAGGGAGGTGCCGTCGTTGCGCGACACCTTGATGCGGTTCACTCTCGAGGCGTCGCTCTGTATGTCGGAGGGACGCATGGTGAAAATACCGCTTGTGTGGCCCACCCACAGGTGTCCGGTGTCGGGGTCGTTGAGGAAAGCCGTCACCTGTCCCTGCTCTACCGCGGTGCCATCCTGGTCAAAGATACGTGTGATACGCTGCACCTTGTCGTCGGATGCCGTGCCGGGGGTACCGTTATGGTTCACGACAAGCATGGCGTCAGCATAATTGTTGGGAAATATCATCACGGTGTTGGGCACGCCCGAGGGAATCCAGAGCCGCGCGTACTCGCTGCTGGTGATCATCGGTATCTCCAGACGTTTGAATCCGCGTGCCGAGGCCGCGTCGACGCTGGCCCTCCTGTCGGCTGCCTCCCAATACGGGATACAGAGGAGATAGTTTTTGGTGCTTAGCGCCGGATTGAGATATGTACCTGTCATCCACATCCTTCCCTCCGCGTCAAACTGAGGTCCGGAAAGACGGCATATATTCCATATCTTGTCGTAATTTATGCCTCCGCTCTTTATTTCAAACAGGTCTTCCTGCGCCTCCACGAATCCCGGAAGGGAGGCGGAGGGGTCTGACACATTCGAGAAATGGAGCACATCGGAGGGGTCGTCAAGATCAATGCGCAGCAATCCGCGGCGCCCGGAGCCGAAATACACCTGCGAAGGACGGTCCGGATCAAAGAGGATTCCGGAGGGATTGTAGATCACCTCCCCCTGCTCGGGATATGTGTAGGCCGGGGAAAACATGGTCCACTCTCCGGCGTGAAGCCCGGAAAGGAGCACCGGAGTCTGCGCCAGTCCGGAAGAAAGGGCCGGGATGACGTCGCTTGAATTGACAAGCATACCGTAGCGCGGGGAATAGACCATGCTTGTACTTCGGAAGGGAGCCGGGGCATTGGGACGAAAGGCTCCCCTGGTCGATGTCCAGACATTCCCGTCATCATTCTGAGTGAGACGCTTCGACCAATAGCCTTCGCGCTTGCGTCCGAACCATATCTCGTTGAAATCCCAGCTGCCGGCGGCGCAGAAATTGTCCTCCTCCTCCCTGAGGGCACGCTTCCATGTGCCGTCACGGTTGATCTGATACACCTGCGTGCGCACGGGGATGAAATAGCCGTCACGGTTGGCGATATAGGTGTCCTCGCTGATGGCCAGGGTGTCGTGGCCGACGGTGAAGGTGCCGTCGGGATTGAGGCGCAACTCGCGCAGGATACGGTTGTCGGAACCGTAACGCTGATACAGGCAGAGCGTGTCGGAAAGGGGGAGAATCATGTTGACGTCCACTGCGCCCGGGATCTCCTCATACTCCTTGAGCGTGAACCGCGGGGCATCCACAGGTGCCTGGTAGAGGATTCTGTCCACGGAGATAAGAAGGCGGTCGCCGATACGTGCCGCCGAGGTGACGGGGCGTCCGTAATCGCGGGCCTCGGCCACTTCGGCCTTGCTGTCGTTGAGGGTGAGCAGGCCGGTGCCCGTGGAGATATAGACGCGGTCACGCTCCGGATCGAAGTTGATATTGGAGACTTCACGGTTGTCCCAGTGCGTGGCGGCCTTGAGGTCGGGGATATTGACCACCCTCCCGTCGTCATACACCAGGTCGATGTTGTAGCTGTCATACACCACGAGCAGATAGCGCTTCGCGGCGTTGTATGCGGCGGTGCGGATGATGCTTTCCGTGAGGATGTTGTCGGAATTGAGCGCGCGGTATTCATCCCCCTCCTTGTCATACATGAAGAGGGTTTGGAGATGAAGGTTGTTTCCCCCCACATATTCGAGATACAACTGGGCGTCGCCCAGAAAATAGGTGCGGTCAGGGGTGTCTATCACCCTTGTGACCGCTTCGTCAAACGGGAGGTGAAGACGCCATGAGCCCCCCTGCGCCGAGGCGCCGAGGGCTGTCATGAGGGTTATGAGGATATATGCTGTGAGTCGCTTCATATCAATGTAAATAAGAGAAAAGAGCCTTGACGGCACGCCCGCGATGGGAAATGGCATTTTTGGCTTCCGAGGTCATCTCTGCGAAACTCATTCCTGACTCCGCGGCTACGAACACCGGATCGTATCCGAATCCGCTGCGGCCGTGGCGGCAGGTGTCGATGCTTCCCTCCACGGAGCCTTCAAAGAGCTGCTCGCGGCCGTCGAGTATCAGGGCCACAACGGTGCGGAAACGCGCTGTGCGCCTCTCCGGCTCCACGCCGTCGAGCTCGCGGAGCAGACGGTCAATATTGTCGTCAGGCGTGCAACCCGGACCCGCGTAACGGGCGGAATACACTCCCGGGGCGCCGTCCAGGGCATCCACCATGAGGCCGGTGTCATCGGCGAAACAGTCGTAGCCATACTTCTCCTTGACCCAGCGGGCCTTTATCAGGGCATTCCCCTCAAGGGTGTCTGCCGTTTCCGGAATGTCGTCATGACATCCTATTTCAGAGAGTGAGAGGATGCGGAGCCGGTCGCCGGCCATGGCGCGAACTTCGCTTAGCTTATGAGGATTGTTGGTGGCGAATACTATTTCTTTGGTCATCTTTACCTATTGTAAACGTGATAATTCGCTTTATATTGTAGTGTTAGGCTCCATTTCCTGCCACATATTCGACCTCATCGGACGCCATGAGCGGCCGGAGTGAACTCCGGAGGCAATATGCTGTGGATGTCAGCCGTATCCACGGCCGTTATCACTGTCTTGGCCTCTCCGCGCCAGGGGAGTGTGGCGTGATAGCGGCGGTAGGACACCCTCACCGGCAGCCCCGCGAGCTGCATACGCTTCAACTCCGAGGCCACAGAGGGGTCGGCGGCCGTGAAGATGAAGTCGCGCGTATAGAGGCGCGTGGTGTCGTGGAGTTCCTTATATGGGAGAAGCACTCCCTCGTAGGTTTTAAAGATGGTGCCCCGCCACTCTATGCTCTCCACATATCCGAACTGAGTGGCGTCTTCGACGTATGGCGAGAAATAGCGCAGATAGAAGGCCGTGATGGCTACTGCAACAACTGCCGCCACAGCTATCCAGAGCCGGAAACGGCGGGTGCGCACCGATGGAGTCAGATGCTCGAATTCCGACTCCTCGCTCTCCCAGTAATCGGGTTCGTCGGGCTTAGGCGCCGGACGCTTGGGGGCGGCGGGCTTTTTCTCCACCGGAGCGGAGTTCTCGAAGAAGTCGTTGGGTTCATCGTCATCAAGGCTCCCGGATGTGCCGGGACCCTCTTCGCCGTCAAACTCTCTCTCGTCGTCGAAATCTTTGTCGTCGTCAGTGTTGAATATCATGATTCTGTTGCTGTTTTGCAAGGTTTGGAGGTTTTGCGGCCCAGGGCTATATAGCCCATCGTGTAAAGGCCGAGAATCACCAGCATCACCGTCTGGCCGCTCCATTGCAGAATGGAGAAGGCCGAGCCCTGCGCATCCGTCACACCGTAGAGAGCGAGGCCGAACATCACGGCTACATTCCAGGGGCCCAGTCCTCCGTTGGAGGGTACGGCCATCCCTATCGAGCTGAGCACGAAGGCCACCAGACAGGGCACGAGGCCCCATGCGAGTTCGGGCGTACAGAGGGCACGCGTGAAGGGGAAGGCATAGAAGGCCACGTAGAGCTGGATATAATAGCAGCCCCAGATGCAGAGCGTGAGCAGCAGGAAGAGGCCTCTCCCCTTCATGCGGGCCACGACGGCAAAACCCTCCCAGAGCCTTCCGAGCATCCGGCGTGCCTTGAGCATGAGAGCGGAGCGGCGCATGAGATAGAGTATGAGGGCTACGGCTGCCGTCCCTCCGGCGATCGCCGCCCATGTCCATGCGGAGGAGAGGGTGTGGAGCAGGTCACGCCCTACGGGATATTTCGTCAGGAAGGCCGTCAGGGCCGGAGCCGCTACGATGAATGTGAGCAGTGTCAGGCAGAGCACCGTCAGCGTGTCGCTCAGACGGTCGGCCACCAGGGAGCCGAGCACCGTGGAGAAGGGGGCCTTCTGGCGGCGCGAGATATATGTGCACCGCCACACCTCCCCCAATCTGGGAAACACGAGGTTGAGCGCATAGCATCCGAAGATGGAGCAGCACAGGGCCTGGAAGGGGGCCGTGATGCCCAGGGCACGCAGCTGCAGCCGCCAGCGGGCGGCACGGAAGATGTGGGAGAAGACGCTGATGCCCATGGCAGCGAGAATCCACCAGTAGTCCACTCCTCCGCGCAGGATGTGCATCATCTGGGCGAAGTCGACTTTGCTGAACATATACCACAGCAGAAGCGCCGTGCATACTATCGGCACCAGCCATCCCGCCACTCTGGCCACGGTATTTGATGATCTGTTGTCCATAAAACAAAATGTGGTCTTGCGGAAGAAACGTTCCGCAAAACCACAAAATTACATATTTTATCCGTTTTCGCCTCCCTGACGGAGGAAAATTTCAATTTACGGCCCTGTCTACATCATCATCCGGCCTTTCTGCCGTCAGGAAGCGACGGGGCTTCAGCCGATGACCTTGAGTGTCACGGAGCCTGCGGGTGTCACTACGCGAAGCATATTGACCCCGCTGCCCGGCAGAACGACTTCGGCCACACCGCCGACAGCCTTAGCCGGGACACCCGCACGCCCGTCGGCAGCGAATGGTGTGACAGTGAAGTCGGAGTCCGCACCTGCGACAAAGGCCGTTCCGCCGCTCACGCTCACGCGGAAGGAGTCTGCGGTGACACCCTCCACATCATTAAATCCGTCGCCGCCGAGATCATCGATGCAGACATATGCGGGAGTGGTCTGGCCCCACTCGTTGGCCTTGGAGGAATAGACATTGAAACGCATACGCACCACGCTTCCCAGCTCGCTGAGCGACATCCAGCGCCAATCGTTCACGGCATACCATTCCTCGGGATTCTCCGAAGTGTAGTCGGCAAGCAGGAAGTCGGTCTCCGTGGTGTTGTCATCCTTGTCAAACCCCACGATGTGCAGACGCAGGGTATCACCCGCCCCGAAGGGACCGCTCATGCCGTCGCCGTTGGCTATGCAGTCGGCCACCCATGCGGAGTTGACCACCCACATTCCGCTCACCGTGGCTCCGTCGGGATGATCCGGGAGCGTGACATCGGTGTAGCCCATGTAGGTGTCGGCATACACTACGCCGTAGGCCGCAGAGTCGTGACCTCCGCCGACGGCATTGTTCCACTGGTCCGTAACATACGACGAGAAGTGGTTGCCCGTGTAATTGGCATAGGCGAAATAGGCCCACGTGCCCCAGTCGGCATAATAAAAGTTACTGAACTCGAAGGAGCCGCTGCGAAACGATCCGAGATCGTAGTCGGGGTCCTCCGTGTCGCCACACCAGTGGCTTTCCGGCGCGAGTCCGAGGTCCTCGAACGTGGCCGGCATCAGTTCCGCGTGCATGGCGCCCGAAGCCATCAGGAGCGGAAGCGACAGATAGACTGTTCTCATAATGTGTAAAAATATTATGGCCAGGTTTTCTGACTTGCGCCCATATCCTCTTCTCTGCCTTCCCGCCCCCGGGGAGGGGGCAGTGACCGACGGAATCTCTCCGGGCCATCATCGCTGATGGTCTGCGGAGAGCGTCATCTCCGGCTCGCGCCGGAGGAAAAGGGGGGTGTCCGGTCCCGAAGGGCCGGCGGCACTCACAGCAGCGGGTACTGTTGCCGATTCTCACGACATTCCCTGTTCCGGTTAATCGCCGCAAATTTACAAAAAATAATCCTTACAATAATCATTCCCGCAAAATAATCTTTGCAGTAATCATTTTTGCAAAATCATCTTTACAAAGATGATTTTATGAGTTATTAGGCAGACGTGGCACGCCACATCCCTACAATATACTGATTTACAGCTAAATGCGGACATCGCATGCGATGTCCGCATTTTGACGGATGGTTGGTGCGATGTCCTCTGATGTGGCATACAACTGCGGAGCCTCCTACATCATCGTAGAAGGCTCCGCGTAGTTAAATGGAAATGATAATGGGATTTTTACGACTCTCACGAGCCATGTTGTGTAAATTTGTCTTGGATGTGACTCTGTTTCAAGGCTTCTACGAGCCTTATCAATCAACTATTGAATTTGGAATCCGATAATTTGACACCATAAAGACTCAGAAGTTTAATCATACTCCGATAAAATCTTTAAATTTTTATGGTCCCTTTCCCGCATACCCATGCGATTTGTACATTTCACTTGAAAAATGTAACTTTGCAGCCTAAAATATTCCATCCCATAGGGAATCTCTATCTTTCGGCATGAAAATTCCTGAATCTTCCGCCCGGGCGGACACTGACCTCAACACGCTCCTTGACTTTCTCTCGGAATACTGCCGCCGGCTCCTCGCGTCGGGAGTGCATACCTCGCGCGTGATACGCAACAGCGTGCGCATAGCCGCTTCACAGGACACTGAACTCAATGTGCTCGTGACCCTGCGCTGTCTCATCCTGACCCTCCGCGCCGAGGGACACTGCGATGTGGCCACACGGGTCGTAACCGTGACGCCGATGCCGATAAGTTTCGAGCTGAACTCCGAACTGAGTGCTCTCAGCTGGCAGGCCATAGACGACCGCCTGTCATTCGATGAGATAAGAAGCCGTTATCTGGACATCATCTCGCGCCCGCGGCTTCCCCACCGGCTGGTCACCACGCTCCTCTCCCTGGCAAACGGGGCTTTCTGCTATCTCTTCCACGGAGACATCCTTGCCATCGTCATAGTGATTCTTGCCACGGCCGTGGGATTCAGCACCAAGTCATGGCTTGCCGCTCACAAGGTCAATGTGTTTTTCGTAGTGGCCATCAGCGCCTTCGTGGCCTCCCTGACGGCCTCGCTCTCCATCCTGGCTGACTGCACGTGGCAGACAGCCCTGGCCACGAGCCCCCTCTTCCTCGTGCCGGGAGTGCCCCTCATCACCTGCGTCATAGATGCCGTGGAGGGCCATGTGCTCACGGCCGTCAGCCGCTTGGTGAACGCCATTCTCATAGTACTCTGTATAGCCGTCGGTCTCGCCGTGACGCTCCTTATGGTCACGGACGGCCTTCCCGTGGAATCATGACACTCTCATCCATACTTCTTGACGCCCTCTTCGCCGCCGTGGCCGCAATCGGCTTCGGCGCGGTCTCCAATCCCAAGCCCTCCAGTTTTCCATACATAGCCCTTCTGGCGTCCCTGGGCCACGCCACGCGCTTCATGCTCATGGAGGGAGCAGGCATGAACATCGCCTTCGCCTCGCTCTGGGCCGCCCTGGTGATAGGACTCGGAGGGGTGATATGCGCACGTCCTGTCCGCGTGCCGGTCAGCTGTCTCTCCATTCCGGCCCTGCTCCCGATGATTCCGGGAATATACGCCTACAAGACGGTATTCTCCCTGGTCATGTTCTTACAGGAACTCCACTCCCCGGGAGAGGGAGTGGAGTATATGCAGGCATTCTTCCTCAATGCCTCGGTGACGGTATGCGTGGTGTTTTTCCTGGCCTTGGGAGCGGTCATACCGCTCTTCGTGTTCAAGCGCCGGGCAGTGTCGATGACGCGAGGTCCGAGGTGAGATTAGCCATCTCGATTGCAGCGGCGGCCGCCTCGGCTCCCTTGTTGCCGAGCGTGCCTCCGGCGCGGTCGAGAGCCTGCCGGAGATTATCCACCGTCAGCACTCCGAAAATCACCGGCACCTCACCTGCGGCATTGAGCGTGGCCACACCCTGGGCGGCCTGTTGGCATACGTAATCGAAATGCGGGGTGTCACCCCGTATCACGCATCCGATTACGATTATGGCCGACGGCGAGAGTTCGCGGGCGGCGCGGGCGGCACCATACACCAGCTCCACGGTGCCCGGCACGGGAAGCGAGAGCACATTCCCCTGCGGCACGCCGGCCTTGCGCATCACTTCGAGAGCGCCGTCGCGCAGGGCGTGTGTCACAGCCGGGTTCCAATCCGCGGTCAGCACCACGCACGTGAACTTTTCCGGATCCACCGGCACCGGCACCTTGAGTTCGACCCCGTTGGTGTTCAATATCGTTGACATGGGTATGTATATCCTTAATCAGTGTCTTTAATGCAGATTAGCCTTCGGAAGCGGGCGAGCCTTCCGCATGAAGTTTTTCCTCTTCCTCCGCAGCGTTTGCCTCGGCCTCAAGGTCGGCCTTCTCCCCGGCACTTTCGGCCGGCGCCTCCTTATGGCGGGAGAAGCGGCGACGCGCAGTGTCCGTGAGGCGGTGCATGAACATCTTCCAGCGGGGCTCGTTTTCGACCTCATTGTCAATCATCTCGATGAGGGCCAGTATATCCTCTTCCATCTCGATGAGTTCCAGCGATATGGCGTGAGGAAGCACGGCGTTGAGCAGACGGCGCGCGCGAGGACGCATCGACTTGACGCGCATCATTATCTCAGCCATCTCGACGGTCATCTTTATCTCCTTGCGATTGACCTTTCCGGCACGCTTCTTGGAGAGTTTGATGGCCTCTGCATAAAACTTCATGGCAGCCTTGTAGTCTCCCGCCGATGCGAGGAGCTGGGCCTCGTTGCGCAGGGAGTCCACGAGTTTGTCAGTGGCGGCGGCTACCCCCGAATTAACTTTTTCATAGAGCATCCCGGTGTTGAGCTGCTGCTTCACGAGCATCTCCATGGCTTTCTTGCGTGAGCGCAGTATACGGGTGGAGAGTTCCATGGCGAGCACATGGTAATGGCCGAAACGGTCCGGATCCTCCTTCACGAGGGTCTCCAGGACGCGGAATATCACATCTATCTCCTTCTCGCTCTGGCGGTAGTCCTTGAGTTCGTAATGCACTTCGGCAAGATCGAAGAGGAGGGCTATGAGAAGGGCGCGAAACTCCGTGTTCTCGAAATCCGAAAACTCCCTCAGCTCCCGCATGGCGGCCACGATACGCTCCAGAGCATCCATGTATCTGTGCTGCTCCAGGAGTTCGGAGGCGTTGCGGCGCATTTCAAGCACGGAGGTGATGATATCGAAATCCGGGGATTTGCGGTCGATTTTTTCAAGATTGAGGTCGAGGTCGTTGATTGTCATGTCGATAATTGTAAAAATTGGGTTAGGTGGAGCCTCACTTTCCCCCGCGGGCGGCCCGTGAAGAGGAGAGATGTCCGAGATAACCGCCGTGGTGACGCCGGGCGTAATCCTCGACTTTGAAGCCGATAGCCTCCATCACGCACACCACGAGCACATCGCCCATGACGGTCATCAGGGTGGTGGACGTGGTGGGGGTCAGACCCAGCGGACACACTTCCGGCGTGCCTCCGGTGGAGAGCGTGACATCGGCGCTCTTTCCCAGGGGGGAAGAGGGGTCTCCGGTTATAACAATTGTCTTTATATCAGGGTTCAGCCCCCGGGCGAGTTCGGTGAGTTCGAGTATCTCGCGAGTCTTGCCCGAATTGCTCAGAAGGAGCATCACGTCGTCAGGCTGGAGGATACCCAAGTCGCCGTGCTGGGCCTCGGCCGGGTGGAGAAACACGGCCGGTGTCCCGGTGGAGCAGAAGGTGGTGGCGATGTTCATGGCTATCTGGCCCGCTTTTCCCATGCCGGAAGTCACGAGCTTGCCTCCACGCCGGTTGACATGGTCTACTATAAGTTCCACGGCACGCCCGTATCCGTCGGTGACGGGTATTGCGGCCACGGCGGCTGATTCGGCGCGGAGTATCTCCGCCATTTTCTCTTTTATATCCATTTTGTTTAGTGGACAGTGGACAGTTTTTAGTGTTTAGTGGGGAGGGTTTAGTGTTCCGTGGACAGGTCGCGGCCTTCGTAGGCGCTGAAGGCCTCGCGCACACCCCGCGAGACTTCCACCGCATGGCCGTCAGCGGGATTTATGCTGACCATCACCGTCTCGGATACGGATTTGATCTGCCCGGTTTTCTTTTCCCGCAGCATCTGCTGGAGGGTGAAGCTCTTGCGGCCGATGGCCACACATCGCGTGAGCACCTCTATATCCTCGCCGAAGACTATCGGGGCAAGATAGGCGCACTCCACGTTGGCTATCACGCGGTCCACGTGGCGCCAGTCCATGCTCATGCCCTTAGTGGCTCCGAAATAGAGCGCTTTTCCGGTGTCATAGAAGGAAAAGTAGACGGTGTTGTTTACGTGGCCGAGCACATCCACGTCGTTGAAGCGGAGCTGCACGTCGGCTCTGTGGCGGAAATCTTCGGGAGAGGGCAGGTTATTGTGGTCCATTCTGTTTCTTGGGTTAGGGTTGAGTGGTTATGGGGTCAGGAGGTGAAGCGGATGTCGGTGATGACCTGTCGGCCCACGGCGGCGTTGATGTTTCGGACAAGCGCCGAGCGACTCATCATCAGTTCCTGGCGCAGGGAGGCGTCGGGGGTACGCACGGTCATGATTCCTTTCGACACCCACGGTCTGGCGGTCAGCGAGGCGATATGCGTCCCAACCACCGCCTCCCATGCCGCTGCGGCGCGCACCTCGTCGAGCCTATCGGTCATGCGGCTCTCCTCGAGAGCCTGGCGCAAAACGTCGCCTACGGTCTGGAAATCCCTGCGTTCCATGTCTTTGCCGTTTCACATTTTATAAGGCCCGGATGGGAGTGAATGTCCCCTCCTTCACTTCGAGCAGGGTGCGGGCGCCGCTTATGGAGGCGAGTATCTCGTCGATGTGCTCGCGGTTGGTGTCGGTGATGAAAATCTGGCTGAAACCACTCTCGGTGCTGACAAGATCCATGATGCGGCCCACGCGCGAGGCGTCGAGCTTGTCGAAGATGTCGTCGAGCAGGAGTATGGGGGTGACGCCCCCTTCGCGCTTCAGATAGTCGAAGATGGCCAGACGCATGGCGATGGTGTAGGTCTTCACCTGACCCTGGCTGCCGAGCCGCTTCATGCTGTAGTCGCCCAGGCCGGTGAGGATGTCGTCGCGATGCACGCCGGCCGAGGTGTAGCCCAGCACGGTGTCCTTGGCCCTGCGCTCGTTGAGCAGGTCCCTGAAGGTGGTGTCGTTCAGCGCGCTGCGATAGCGTATAGAGGCCGTTTCAGCCCCGCCCGACACCTTGGCATAATACTGCGCGAAGACGGGCGAGAGCGTTTCAGTCCACTCCCTGCGGGCGGCATGGATGGCATTGGCAGCCCCCTCCATGGAGTCCTCCACCGATTCATAAAGCAGGGCGTCGCGCACTCCGGCCCTCAGCATACGGTTTCGTGATTCCAGGGCACGGTTGTAGCGTATCAGGGCGCTGAGATACGAGGGGTGCGACTGCGAAAGCACTATGTCCATCAGTCGCCGCCGCTCCTCCCCTCCTCCGGTGACAAGCATACTGTCTTCGGGAGTGACGCACACCACAGGAAATTGTCCTATGTGGCTTGAAATACGGTCGTAGGTCTTGCCGTTGCGTTTGAGGGTCTTCCCTTTGCCCCTGACTATGCCCACCGAGACCTCCTCGGCCGCTCCGCCATCGGTCTCGAAGCTCCCCTTCACCATCAGCATGTCGCGTCCGTGGCGTATCAGGGCGCTCTCGGGCATACTTGACATCCCCCGCGCCAGACACAGGAAATGGATGGCCTCAAGGAGGTTGCTTTTCCCCATGCCGTTCATCCCCAGGAGACAGTTCACTCCCGGCGAAAACTCCAGGGCGGCCTCCGGGATGTTCTTGAAGTCGAGTATGTCGATGCGTCGCAGCAGCATGGCGTGTGGTTATTTGTCGTCTTTCTCGCCGTATGCGAGGTCGCCGGCATCTCCGAGTCCGGGCACTATGTAGCTGTGGGAGTTGATTTCATCGTCGATGGCCCCCACCCACACCGTGGTCTTGTCGGCCGGCAGATGCTCGCACACGTAGTCGATGCTCTGGCGCGAGGCGATGACGGAGGCCACATGGATGCGGGCCGGCTCCCCCTTGGTCAGCATGGCGCGGAATCCCAGCTCCATGGAGCTTCCCGTGGCAAGCATGGGGTCGACAAGGATGAGGGTCTTACCGTCGATGCGGGGCGAGGCGAGATACTCCACGAGCACATCAAACGAATCCCCCTTCTCCTTGTAGCGGCGGTAGGCGCTGACGAAGGCATTCTCGGCATTGTCAAAGAAGTTGAGGAAACCGTGATGGAACGGGAGTCCGGCGCGGAGTATGGTGGCCAGCACCACCCGGTCCTTTATCTGCTGACAGGAGGCGGTGCCGAGGGGGGTCTCGACATCCACATTCTCGTAGTCCAGGCGTTTGGAAATCTCGTAGGCCATTATCTCTCCGATGCGGTCCAGGTTGGTGCGGAAGCGCATGGAGTCTTTCTGGATGTCGGTGCTGCGCAGCTCCATCATATAGCGGCTCACCAGCGAGGGTGTGTCGGCGAAATTGATTACTTCTATATTTTTCATGGGAAATATAATGTCTAAGTAGTGTGAATAATCGGCTGCAATGCCTCCTCGGCCTCGCGGGCATCCTCCGTGAGGCGGGCCTTCAAGGCGTCGAGAGAGGGAAATTTCACCTCATCGCGCAGACGCCTGATGAATTCGAGCCTGAGGGAGCGGTCATACAGATCCCCCTCATACCCTATAAGATGGGCCTCCACCGTGGGCTCCTCGAAATCACCCACACTCGGTCTCAGTCCGATGTTGACCATGGCGGGATGACGCGTGCCGTCATCCGTCGCCGCGATGCAGGCATACACTCCCCGGGCCGGGATGAGAAGGTTGTCGTCCACGTTCAGATTGGCCGTGGGAAATCCGATGGTGCGCCCCAGGCGGCGGCCGGAACCCACGCTGCCCTCCAGGCTGTACGGGCGCCCCAGCAGCGCGGCAGCCTCCTCCACTTCGCCCCGGTTCAGGGCGCGGCGGATGGCAGAGCTGCTGACACCCTGCATCTCGGGAGCCATCTCCACCTCTATCCCGACAGTCTCCCCTATGGCCACATAATCGTCAGACCTCATTTCCAGTCCGTCGCTTCCGAAGGTGTTGTCATACCCCAAAAGAAGATAGTCCACCCCGAACTCCCGCTTGAGCCGCTCCATCCATTCCACCACGCGCAGGGAGCGGACAGCCTCGGTAAACTTCACCGTCACGGGCGTGACTCCGCAGGCGCGTATGAGAGAGATTTTGTCATCGTATGTGCCGAGCATCCGGGGAGCGCGTTCGGGAGCCACGGTCAGAAGGGGGTGACGGTCGAAGGTGACGGCTATGGGTTCCAGTCCGCGTGCGGCGGCACGCCGGCGCAGAGTGTCGAGCACGAGCCTGTGTCCGAGGTGCACACCGTCGAAAGTCCCTACCGTGGCGGCGCGTCGCCCGGGTCCCCTGTATGTCCTGGAAAGATTGTCCATAAGCTCCGTCGTATTGGGAAATGGGGCGGCTCAGAGTCCGCGCGATTCGAGTATCATGTTGCAGATGGCGAGCATATCGTCGCCCTCCGTCTTGCCCACGCGCAGCGCGTGCATACCGGTGGAGGCGGCGGCGCGGCAGTTGGCGTCCGAGTCATCGAGCATCAGGGTGCGGGCCGGATCAAGCCCGTAGCGGCGCATCACGGTAGTGAATATCACCGGGTCCGGCTTGCAGGTCAGCTCCTGAAACGACACCACGATTCCGTCGAAATAGTCGTTGACCGACCCTCCCTCCTTGCGGAAGGCCTCGGCAATCCAGGAATTGTACATCACGGGATTCGTATTGGAAAGCACGAAAATCCGGTATCCGGCCATCCTCATGCGGCGCAGCATCTCCAGACGTGCGTCGGGGATGCCCCTGAGAAACTCGTTGAAGGCCGAGGTGAGCATCATGTCGGTGGCGCCGGGACACTTTTCCCTCAGCAGGTCAAAAAATTCCCCGGCGCTCATGCGTCCCGTCTCCAGGCCGAGAAAGGGCTCCTCCTGCCGGTAGAGTCCGAGCATCTCGTCAGCCTCCTTCAGGCCAAGCTCCTGAAGGGCACTGACCGCCTTGTCGCGGTCAAGGTCTATGACCACTCCCCCGAGGTCGAATATTATGTTTTCAATCCCCTGCACCCAATGTCGGTTGTCCATAATCTTTGGTCTATACATTGCAAAATTAATAAAACAATTCAAATCACGCAAAAAAAGAAAGCGTCTCCATCGCGGAGACGCTTTTTGTGGGAGTTGTTATTGCCTGTGTAATAATCGAAATGTGGGCGAAGATGGATTCGAACCACCGAAGGTATAAACCAGCAGATTTACAGTC
>CAMWLC010000016.1 GCA_947174995.1 uncultured Porphyromonadaceae bacterium | reverse complement strand
TCGTCTAAAAAACAGGCTCGCATATTGTATAAATTAAATTTGAACACTTACTTATAATCGAAGCATTAATAGCCGGGATATGGACGGAGTATTGAATTATATGATGAGTCCCCGCATGGAGGAACTGGGCGATGTGATGGTGTTTGATCTCGATGACACACTCGCCCCGGAGCGGGAGTTCCTGCGCTCGGGATTCAGAGCCTTGAAGCATAAACTCTCCCGCACCGTCGGTGAGGAATTTGCCGTCGAGGCCGAAAGACGGATGAATGAAGCGGCCGAAAGGAGGAGAAACCACTATTCAGCCCTTGAGAAGCTCCTCGAAGCCAGCGGTCTCACGGATAGCGTGGATATGCGCGAGGTGGTGAGGGTCTGCCGCAACCATTATCCGGATGCGGGCTACGAGCTGCGACCGGACGCCCGGTGGCTCCTTACGGCACTGAGACACGCCGGCACGACTTGCTGCTTGATTACTGACGGACGGAGCCTCACGCAACGCAACAAGATCGCCTCGTTGGGCCTTTACCGGTATCTTGACCCGCATGCCATATTCATCTCAGGCGAAACGGGCTTTGACAAGCATCATGCGTATCCCTTCGAAGAGGTGATGCGCAGGTATCCGGGCGCGAGATCATACACCTACATCGGCGACAATCCGGCCAAGGATTTCCTTCATCCCCGCGCATTGGGGTGGAAAACGTACATGCTGAGTGACGAGGGCCGGAATATAAGCCCACAATCTCTTGTACTTCCCGAAAGTATGCTTGCCGGGGAGATTATTGACGATTTGAGTCGGGTGTTTTGGAAAAATGTAATGTGGGGATGAAAAAATTACGGTAAAATCTTGCAGGTATGGTTGCAAAATGCTAACTTTGCACTCGAAATCAAAATAGCAACATAAGCTGTATACAAACAACTGACTACAACCAAACCTCAGATTTGACACCATGACTATTTCTACCCGTCCGAAAATACTCATCATCTACACCGGGGGCACTATCGGCATGATGGAGAATCCCGACACGCGGGTTCTTGAGCCGTTTGATTTCGATCATCTCATCGACAACGTGCCCAAGCTCAAGATGCTTGACTTCGATGTTGACAGCTACCCCTTTGAGAAGCCGATTGACTCCTCGGCGATGAATCCCCGCCACTGGGGCGACATAGCGCGTGTGATAGAGGAGCATTATGATGAATACGACGGGTTTGTGGTGCTCCACGGCACGGACACCATGGCCTACACGGCCTCGGCCCTGAGCTTCATGCTGGAGAATCTCGACAAGCCGGTGATCATCACCGGATCGCAGCTGCCAATCGGCGAAGTGCGCACCGACGGCGAGGAGAATCTGATAGCGGCCCTTCAGGTAGCCGCCGCCAGGGAGCCGAACGGGGAGCAGACGGTGAAGGAGGTGGCTATACTGTTTCAGAACTATCTCTGGCGCGGCAACCGCGCCACGAAGCACAGCGCCGACAACTTCGATGCCTTCAAGAGCAACAACTACCAGCCCTTGGCCACTATCGGCCTGGGGATACAGTATCATCGCGGGGCGTTGCTGCGCGACCGTGGGGAGAATCCTCTGAAGGTGCATTACGAGATGGACACCAACGTGATGTATGTGGATCTTTTTCCCGGAATACCGGAGCACATCGTGCGCCATCTCTTCAATACACCCGGACTGAAGGGACTCGTGCTCAAGACATTCGGAGCGGGCAACGGACCCAACGACCCCTGGTTCCTGGATGCCGTGAAGGATGCCGTCAACCGCGGCATAGTGGTGGTCAACATCACGCAGTGCAGCAACGGCTCGGTGCTTCCCATGCGTTATCTCACCGGTGCGGACCTTGCCAAATGCGGCCCCGTGGCGGGTCACGACCTGACCTCGGAGGCTGCCATAACGAAGCTGATGTATCTCTTCGGCAGGGGATATGACGCGTCAGAGGTGAAGAAACTCATGGAAACCTCTCTCTGCGGCGAGCTGTCGGTCTGAAATTATAGGCCCGCGAAAATAAATCCGCTGAATATCCGCGAAAATAAATCCGCCGCGCTCATCGGTGAGCGCGGCGGATTTATTTTCGCGAGTATGGGATTCAGTATCCGAACTCCTGCCCCTTCCGGACGGCGGGTATCCCCTCGCGCATCCACTCGGGCATGGGGTCTCCCTTGAGGTAGTGGTCGAAAAACTGCTGGAGGCGGCGCGTGATGTCCTTGCGGTTGCGGCGCTCCTTGAGATTGTGGGCCTCGCCGTTGTATTGCAGCATCCACACCGGTTTGCCGAGACGGCGCAGGGCCATGAAGTATTCGATACCCTGATACCAGGGCACCGCTCCATCGGCATCGTTGTGCATGATGAGCAGAGGGGTATGCACGCGGTCGGCGTGGAAGACGGGAGAATTCTTGATATACAGCTCCGGCGCGTCCCACAGGGTGGCTCCTATGCGGCTCTGGCCCATCTCATACTGGGCCATGCGGGAATCCCCCGTGCCCCATCGTATGCCCCCGTATGCGGAGGTCATATTTGAGACGGGAGCCCCGGATCCGGCGCAGGCGAACATATCGGTGCGCGTCACGAGGTAGGCAGTCTGATAGCCTCCCCAGCTCTGGCCGTCGATGCCGATGCGATCCTTGTCAATCCAGGGGTATCTGCGGCACATCTCCTCGGCTCCGGAGCAGACGAAATTGTATGCACACTCGCCGGGGATGCCTGCGGTGTAATGAATGTCCGGCACGAACACCACATATCCGCGACTCACATAGAAGGGATAGTTGACCCAACTCCATGAGGGCTCCATAGTGTAGTGTGTGTACAGTTCCTCGCTTCCCGTCTCGTAGAAGACGCAGAGCATCGGGTATTTTTGCGTGGGATCGAGATCCTCCGGCACATAAAGCACACCCTCGGAGGGGGTGCCGTCGTAGGCATACCATTTCTCAAGCTGAGCCGTGCCCCAGCGGTAATCCTTCTGCTGAGGGTTGGCGTCGCTCACCTGCTTTGCCTTTGCGAAATCACCCTTTGTCGCCACGAACACGTTGGGGATGGCGGAGAAATTCGACTTGACGAAGCTATATGTCTGATTGTCCTTGGCCTTCTGGATCTGAGTGAAGGAATAGCCGTCAAGGATCTTGAGGGTAGGGACAGCCGGGGCGCCGTAGCGCAGGAAAGCGAGGCCCTTGCGCTTGTCTGCGTAATCGAACACGCTGAGCAGCATCTCCTCCCCGGGGCGCACGAAACGGCTCTCCGGGTCGGTCTTCACATAACGGTAACGGCGGTCGGTGCGCCGTCCCTCACCCTTGGTGAGATTCACAGGAGCCTTCGCGCCTGTGGGGTCGAGGCTCCAGATGTCGTAGCGGTCATATACCAGCATCGCCTTGTCTCCCTCGCTCCATCCTGCCATCCCGTAGGGCTGGGGCACCATGGGGTGATCATCCTTCTCGTCCCACATCGTCACGTTGAGTCCGGAGGTAAGATTGCGGGTGACACCCGTGGCTATCTCGTAGGAGTAATAGTCCTTATCGTCAAACCACACCACGAATTTTCCCTCTGGCGACAGTTCCGCCGTCTCCTTGTAGACGGAGCCGATGGCGCGTCGAGCTCCGTCATTTACATTCACGATGGAGATATCCTCGGGAGCGTAGTAGTCCCACTGGTGTGACACTATGTTTTTCGAGGGGTCATGCAGCAAAGCCCAGTCGGCGTCCCAGCGGTCGGGGGCGTCCACTATGGCGAGGGGGTTGGTGGTGAGCAGGATCTGATGGCCCGTTTCGAGGTCAATCACAACGGGGAAGGTGTGCCTGCGCAGGTTTTCCACCTCATGGTTTTCCTGGGGCGGGGTATAGGGTGCGTCCCAGCGCCAGATGTCGAGAGTGGGGGACTCGAAATCTATGATAGTGGTGTCATTCGGAGCCACGGCGGGAGCCACACCGGCTATGAGGCGCTTGCCGTCGTGAGAGAACTGCGGCACGGTGTATTGGTTGAGCACCAGTTGCTCACCCGCCTCCCTGCGCATGGTCTCGGCATATTCCTTCTCCAGGCGTGCCTGCACTTCGGGGTCCTCAGAGTGGGGGAGGGCAAGATGGGGGGCCTTCCCCGTAGAGTGGATCACGGTGATCTCCTCCGGCTGAGGTATGCCGTGGCTCAGATCGGCCGTGAAGAGGAGAGTGTGGCGAGTGCCGGAATCGGCCGAATCATTGGAGAGGGTGTAGGCAAGGCGGTCGCCGGCCCGGTCAAACACGGGAGTGCCGTAATGACGCGCCTCGCGGTCGATGAGTGAGAAAGTGGTGTCGGGGAAATTGACGATGCCGAGGCCGTCCGTGGCGGTGGAATCGTTTTTGTTGTTGGCAAGGGTGACGGCGAGGCGTCGGCCGTCGCGTGAGAACACATAGTCCTTCGACCATCTGATGGTTTTCTTCGTGCCGCTCGGCAGATGACGGAGCACGAGGGGGCGTCCCGCCTTCTTGTCTTTCAGGGCCATGGGGGTGATGAGGGTGGTGTCGCAGCTCTGGTAGGCCACCCAGTCGCCCCCCTCCTTGCCGAGGCGGTATCCGATGACGTCAGGTATGCGCTCCACAGTCCCCTTTCTGAGGTCGATGATGGCCAGTGAGTCCTGAGGAGCGTCGAAATCCTTTTTCTTGTCGATTTTAGCCTGGCGGGAGTCCTTGAACAAGGGTTTGATAAGGGCCACGGCCCAGCGCGAATCATTGGAGAATGTAGCCTGGTAGCCGCGTGGAATCTCTATGCGGCGTCCGGTGCGTGAATTGTAGAAAGTCAGAGTGCCGTCGCCCTCCTGGGGATTGACGGTAAAGGCCTCCCATTCGCCGGAATTGGAGACGGGGAGGTTTTTCACGATGTTCCAGGAATCGAAAGCATCATGGTCGAGGGCCTTCTTGCCGGCGGCCCCTCCCGAAGCGAGGAGGAGCATGGCGAGGGCCGGGATGAGATTGGTCTTCATGATAGGGTGCAGGTTAGTGAAGGTAATGGAGGGTCAGTCCACTTTATGCAGATCGTGGCCCATTCGGGTCTTCTTGGTGTGCATATAGTAGCGGTTGTATTCGTTGGGCTCCACCTCGATGGGAACGTTTTCCACGATTTCGAGTCCGTAGCCCTCGAGCCCGATTCTCTTGGTGGGGTTGTTGGTGAGCAAGCGCATCTTGGAGATTCCGAGGGAATTGAGTATGTTCGCCCCCACGCCGTAATCACGCTCGTCGGCGCGGTGGCCGAGGTGGAGGTTGGCATCGACAGTGTCCATACCCTCCTCCTGGAGCTTGTAGGCCTTGATTTTGTCCATCAGACCGATGCCGCGACCCTCCTGGTTGAGGTAGATGATGGCGCCGCGACCCTCCTTCTCGATGAGCTGCATGGCCTTATGGAGCTGCTCGCCACACTCGCAACGCATCGAGCCGAAGATGTCGCCCGTCATGCATGATGAGTGCACGCGCACGAGGAGGGGTTCATCGGAGTGGATGTCCCCCTTGATCAGGGCTATGTGTTCCAGGCCGTTGTCCTTCTGGCGGAAGGGGACGAGACGGAAATCGCCGTATGCTGTAGGGAGGTGTACCTCCTCGCCGCGCTCCACGATGGAATCATGGCGCAGACGGTAGGCGATGAGATCGCGGATGCTTATGAGCTTGAGGCCCCACTCGTCGGCACGGCGGCGGAGTTCGGGAAGACGTGCCATGGAGCCGTCATCGCTCATTATCTCCATAAGGGTGGCCACGGGCTGAAGCCCCGCAAGGCGTGCCAGATCCACGCCGGCCTCCGTGTGGCCGGAGCGCTGGAGCACGCCGCGGTCCTGGGCATAGAGGGGATTGATGTGTCCGGGGCGTCCGAAAGTCTCAGGCTTGGAAGCGGGGTCGGCGAGTGCGCGGATGGTGGCCGCGCGGTCCTGGATGGACACTCCCGTTGAGCATCCCTCGAGTTTGTCGACGGTCACGGTGAAGGGGGTGCCGAGCACGGAGGTGTTGTCGTCCACCTGGCGGTCAAGCTCCAGGCGGCGGCACAGGGAGATAGGCATCGGCACGCAGAGCACACCACGGGCATTCTTGAGCATGAAGTTCACATCCTCTGGTGTTACCTTCTCGGCGGCCATTATGAGATCGCCCTCGTTCTCGCGGTCCTCGTCGTCAACCACGATCACGAATTTTCCGTTGCGGAAATCCTCAAGGGCCTCTTCGATTGTATCGAGTTTTATACGGTCAGTCATATATCTTTGTCAAAATCAGAAATATGGTGATAAAAAATGCTTGGATTGTTTGGTTGGGATTATTTGCCCCGAATCGTTCGGCGCGAAGTGAATATTGTATCCTCATTCCTCCGGGAGAGTGTCCGGCGTCACAGGAATCTCGAATATGGAGAAATTGACGCTGCCGTATACCCTCTGCTCCCGGAATCCGGGAAGGGAGGAGAAATCGTGGTTTTTGGAGTGTTCCACTATCACGAGTGCACCCGGAGAGGCTACACCGGATGAGAGAATAAGCTCCGGTATTTCGGCGAAACGCTTGTGGTCATAGGGGGGATCGGCGAATACGATGTCATAAGGTTTGCCGGAGAATGAGGAGAGAAAGCGGAACACATCCCCCCTGACCACCTTCAGGGCCGTATCGCCTAAAGTGTCGCGCACGGAGCAGATGAACTTGGATTGCACCGGGGCCATCTCCACGGCCGTCACCTCGGTGGCGCCGCGTGAGAGAAATTCCAGCGAAATGGCGCCGGTGCCCGCAAAAAGGTCAAGCACTCGACATTCCTCGATGTCCACGATGTTCTCTATTACATTAAAGATATTTTCACGCGCGAAATCCGTAGTGGGGCGGGCGGTGATGTTTTTCGGCACGTCAAAGCGACGCTTGCCATATTTTCCTCTGATGATTCTCATTGCGGTCGGGGATTAGTGGTGTGCGGAGGGAGTGACATATCGTCGTGGAGAAGGTAGGCGGCGGGGCAGAATTGCCTTATTATGGCGACACATCCAGCGGCGCCGAAGTCGTCATCGTCGGAGTCTCCCGATAGGTCGGAGAGGGGAGGGTAATTTTCGGTCATGACCGCCACGGAGGCTGACTCGGGACTGAACCTCAGGGTGTTGAGCGTGTTGAGCGCGTGGTATGCGACATCCGATGGGGAGAGGGCAGGGCGTGTGGCTATCGCCGAGAGGGTGCCTTTAGAGACGGCCACGAAGTCTGTGGCTTTAGGACGCATCACCACAAGTATCCCCTCGGAATCGGGAAAGAGTCGGAAAGCGCGGTCGAGAAGAAGCGACTGAAACGGCTTCACGATAGCGCCGGGGAATGTGCGGCCTAAAAAGGCCTTCAGTCCGGCCACGAGGGAGTAGAGGCACACGGGGCTTTCGGGTGAGGAGACATCGCACATCACATCGTCGGGACTCCCGCCATAGATGGAAGTGAACAATCCTGCATCCGGCTCCGGGGTATCTCCAGGAGCGGAAGGACACCAGACGGTGAGGGGTGTGTCTATGATGATGCGGGCCGAGTAGTCATCGAGCACCTGGGGATGGTCATATACGGCATTTTCGATGCGCTTGAGCAGTCCCTCGCTCTCCTCGGACCATGAGGCATCGAGAAGGGGCCTGACGGGCACGCCCGGGCGCCGGATGGCCCGCAGCAGCGCGTGGATGCCGAAGCGCGAGATAGCGGCTTCGAGCCTCCATTGTCCCGTATCGGCCATATCGGCGGCCGCAACCGAAGAAAAGGTGTCTCCCATTGAGGTTGAGTTATTCCGACGGCAAACCCCGGGTTTGCCGAAACTGTCTGCAAAAATAACCAAAATCCATGAAATGGCCAATTATTGGGATTTTTTAGTTAACTTTGCGACCAAAGAGGCCCCCTCTACCCTCTGTCGGCAGACACGGGAGCGCCGAAAGAAATTTATCAACCCTAAATCATCTGAGTATGAAAAAAGTGAAATTTTACCTTGTGGCCCTGACGATGGCCCTGACCGGACTCTGTTGCACGGCAACAGACGCCTCTGCCGCTGTGCCTGAGGATGTCAAGGCAGTATGTGTGATTTTCGACACCGTGGCCGATCAGCTCGGCCAGATTAACTCGGGAAAGTCTGTGGATCCTACCTCCACGATCATGCAGCTCCTTCCCTACACAGCCTCGGCCACGGCGCTTGACGCCGAATCGCGCGAGGCCCTCGGCAACAGCCTGTGGAACATCATGGAGCAGCTGATGGCAGCCGGTGGGCAGAAAATGACTCCCGAGCAGTCTGCCGCAGCCAAGGCCATGACCGTGCAGGAACTCGAGGAGGAGAAGACACTCGGGCCCCTCGTCACGGACGCGCTCTCCACTTTCATGGGGGGAGAACAGTAATTGAAATCTGCTTTAGCGGGCAATCATCATGAGCGGGGCACTGTCATTGAAAGCTATCGACAAGTCGATACTGCGCCTGGCCGTTCCGGCCATCGTCAGCAATGTGACGGTCCCCCTGCTGGGCCTGTGTGACACTGCCGTCTCGGGCCATTTAGGCGGCAGCGCCCCTCTTGGCGCCATAGCCGTGGGAACGATGATGCTCAACGTGGCTTACTGGCTGTTCGGCTTCCTGCGCATGGGCACCACGGGCCTCACAGCAGAAGCCTTCGGCTCCGGCGACCGCGATACGCTTCAATCGGTGCTTCTTCGCGGCTTGGGGCTCGGCCTTCTCATCGGGATTGCCCTCATCTGTCTGCGCGGACCCTTGGGTGCCCTCATACTTCACCTTGCGGGGGCAGAGCCGGAAGTGGCCGCCCTGGCAAGGGATTATTATGACATCTGCATCTGCGGCGCCCCGGCGCTCCTGGGCACCATGGCCCTGACGGGATGGATGATAGGAAACCAGTCCACGGGGCTCCCAATGACCGTAGCCATCATCACCAACATCATCAACATAGCCGGAAGCCTGACATTCGTCTTCGGTATCGGACTGGGATTCACAGGCGTGGCCTACGGCACCCTTGTGGCGCAATGGTGCGGACTTGTGCTCTCCATCATCTTCTCGTGCAGACTCGGCGGAACGTATACCCCGCTTTTCAGCAGGGGGGCATCGAAAGTATGGCGTTCCCTCGTTGCCGGAGGCGGGTTGGGACGATACTTCAAGGTCAACGTCAATCTCTTCTTCCGCTCAGTGTGCATAATGTCTGTCTCCATGACCGTCACCGCGGTCGGAGCGCGTATCGGCGACATCACCTTGGCGGCGAATGCCGTGATGATGCAGTTCTTTATTTTCTTCTCCTATTTCATGGATGGCTTCGCCTTCGCCGGTGAGGCTCTCTGCGGACGATACAAAGGAGCCGGGGACTGGATGGAGATGCGCCGCAGTATACGTCGCATTTTGGGGTGGAGCGTGTGTATGGCCCTGCTTTTCTTCTGCGTGTACCTCCTCGCCGGGATGCCGATTGCCCGGATGCTGACCGACGACGAGGCCGTGAGAATGGAGATAGCCCGCTACTCATGGGCCTTCATCTTGATACCTCCCCTCTCCGTCGGGGCCTTCGTCTTCGACGGCTTCTATATCGGGCTGACAGATACCGGACGTCTCCTCGCCGCCACGGTCACGGCCGCCTGCATATTTTTCGTTATCTCCTTCCTTCCCCTGCATACACCCCTGGCACCCAACGCCCTGCTTTGGACTGCGTTCCTGTCCTATCTGTCCATCCGCGCGCTTGTGCTTGGAGCCATGCTCCCCGGTGTTGTCGTTTCACGTTGACATGGCCCGTCACCTCCCTTCTTAACACTTACTTAACAGATGATAAAGTTTATAAACGCCAAGATAAATATAGGTCTGAATATAGTGTGCCGCCGTCCTGACGGCTATCACGATCTGGAGACGGTGTTTTATCCCGTGGGGGTGATGAACGGTACACCCGGTAACCCCGAACCCTTCTGCGACATCCTCGAAGGGTGCTGGGGTGTGGACAGCGGACCCGACCCAGACTTCTCTGCCGTAGGAATCGATTATTTCTTCACCGGAAGGAGAATAGACTGTCCGCCGGAGAAGAATCTCGTTGTGAAGGCCGGAACGCTCTTTGCCGAGGCTCTGCGTAGACGCGGAGAGAATCCGAACCCATACATATCGGTCACGCTGAGGAAGTGTCTTCCGGACGGTGCCGGATTGGGCGGGGGAAGCGCCGACGCCTCAGGAGTGCTGACGCTCCTCAACGACCTGCACCGCAGTGAAGCGGGCACGGCACCTTTCACACGGTACGAACTGGAGGAGATGGCGCTGAAGCTGGGGGCGGACTGCCCGGTGTTCGTGGCCAACAAGCCCGCATACGCCGAGGGGGTGGGGGAGAGGCTTGAACCGGTGTCACTTGACCTGTCCGGATGGTGGTGTCTCATAGCGAAGCCCGATGTGTATGTCTCCACCCGCGAGGCCTTCGCCGGTGTAACGCCACGTCGCCCCGATGAGCCCCTGCGCTCATTGATTCAGCTCCCTGTGGAGGAGTGGCGCGGACGGATTGTCAACGATTTCGAGTCCTCCCTCTTTCCTGTCCATCCGGAATTTGCCCTTATAAAAGAGATGATGTACGCCTCCGGGGCCGTGTACGCCTCCATGTCGGGGAGCGGCTCGGCCCTCTACGGCCTGTACGCCACGCGTGACGAGGCTCTCGCCGCCTCGGAAACCATTCGCCGGGAATCGTTGCAAACCGTATGCACCCCTTGTTTGTTGACTAATTAGCGTAGCCGAACGATGGCAGTTCATGACAAAATGAACCGTATGCTGATTTTGGCTCGGAATTTGCTGAATAAAATCAAAAACATTATAAAAATGGCACACGACAAAAAACAAGGATATACGGATCCCGAGGATGTACGCCGCGATGAAGCGGAAGTCAGCGGAGCGGAGGAGGCGGTAGTGGCAGATCCCGTGGAAGAGGCCGAGGATACACAGGCCGAAGAGGAGGTCAATACCCTCGAGAACCAGCTTGCATCCGCTCAGGAGGCACTGGAGAAGGAGAAGAAGGAGTATATGTTCCTGATGGCAGAATTTGATAATTTCCGCAAGCGCACCATCCGCGAGAAGTCGGAGATAATCCGCAACGCCGGAGAGAATGTCTTCAAGGGGCTTCTCCCGGTGATGGACGACTTCGAGCGCGGCCTGAAGGCTGCCGAAGGAGCCACTGACGTGGCCTCCGTGCGCGAGGGAATGGAGCTGATATATCAGAAACTCAAGAAATACATGGAGCAGAACGGTGTCAAGGAGATGGCCACCAACGGCGAACCTTTCGATGCCGACAGCCATGAGGCCATAGCATCCGTGCCGGCTCCCTCGGAGGATGTCAAGGGGAAGGTGATCGACACCGTGGAGAAGGGTTATACCATCAATGACAAGGTGCTCCGTCATGCCAAGGTGGTGGTGGGGCAGTGATGCTGCATCATACCAATGAAATCTTCCACTTAAAGACGTATCACCATGGCAGAGAAAAGAGATTACTATGAAGTGCTGGGCGTGAGTAAAAACGCTACGGCAGACGAGATAAAGAAGGCCTACCGCAAGAAGGCCATCCAGTATCACCCCGACAAGAATCCCGGCGACAAGGAGGCCGAGGAAAAATTCAAGGAGGCCGCCGAGGCATACGATGTGCTCAGCGACGCCGAGAAGCGCCAGAAGTATGACCAGTTCGGCCACTCCATGGGTCCGCAGGGCTTCGGCGGAGGTGGTTCCTACGGGGGAGGCTTCGGCGGTTTCGGCGGAGGCGGCATGAGCATGGAGGATATTTTCGCCCACTTCGGCGACATCTTCGGCGACATGGGGGGCGGATTCAGCTCCGGAGGCCGTACACGGCAGCCGCGCAAGCACGTCAACAAGGGCACCGACCTGCGCATCACCGTGAAGGTGTCGCTCAATGATGTGATGAACGGTGTCGACAAGAAGCTCAAGATACCCCGCTGGGTGGCCTGCGACCACTGCAACGGCACCGGCGCCAAGGACGGCACAGCCTTCCACACCTGCGAGCGTTGTCACGGCACTGGATATGTCACCACGGTGCAGCAGACCTTCATGGGCCCGATGCAGAGCCAGGCCGTGTGTCCCGAGTGTAACGGCGAGGGTAAGGTCATCACCGAGGAGTGCAGCTATTGCCACGGCACGGGTATCAACAAGAAGGATGAGATCGTCAGCTTCCACATCCCCGCAGGAGTGGAGGACGGCACCGTGCTTACTCTGCGCGGCCAGGGCAACGCCCCGCGCCACGGCGGCATAAACGGCGATCTGCTCATCGTGATCCAGGAGGAGAAAAATTCCGAACTGATACGCGACGGCCTCGACCTCATCTACAACCTCATGCTCGACTTCCCGACGGCAGCGCTTGGCGGCTCGGCCGAGATACCGATGGTGGACGGTCGCGCCAAGGTGAAGATAGCGGCCGGTACGCAACCGGGTAAGGTGCTCCGTCTGCGCGGCAAGGGTCTGCCGCAGCTCAACAATCCATCCGTGAAGGGAGACATTCTGGTCAACGTGATGGTCTACGTGCCTGAAAACCTCACGGATGCCGAGAAGGCAGCCGTGGAGAGCCTGAAGGAGCAGCCGAACATCGTTCCGACCGAATCCACCTCCAAGAGGATTTTCTCGCGTCTGCGCCACATATTCAACAAGGAGAACCGCGGCGAGTGACTTTATGAAATACACTCCCTCCCTGCATTGATTACCTTTGCGGAGAGAGGAATAGCAATTGAAACGGCTGGCCGGAAGGTCAGCCGTTTTTTTGCCCTGTTTTTTTGCCGCAGGGCAATGAATTTTAAAAGCGATTCTCAAAAATCGATGGATTTTTTTCAAAAGATGATGTGTGGTAAAAGAAAAATTCATAACTTTGCATAAAATCCGCAGAGTGCCCCATTGCGGGCCGTAGGCAGAATCATAACAACGAGGAAATATCGGACAATGGCATACACCCCGCCCATAGATGAGAAGGAACTGGTCAGGCAGCTGCAGGACGAGTCCACGGCCGCGCAGGCGTTCGATACCCTCATGCGCATCTACGGCGAGCAGATGTACTGGCAGATAAGGCGTATGGTGGTGAGCCATGACGACGCCAACGACCTGCTTCAGAACGCATTCGTGAAGGTGTGGCAGAATCTGCCCAATTTCCGTGGAGACGCCAAACTCTCCACATGGCTGTTCAAGATAGCTGTCAACGAATCCATCAATTTCCTCAACAAGGAGCGTCAGCGCAACCAGCTCACAGCCACTGACGAGGAGGGAGACGAGTATCTGCTCAACAATATAGAGGCAGACCCCTATTTCGATGGCGACGCGCTGAAAGCCGAGCTCCAGCGGGCCATAGCCTCGCTCCCCGAGAAGCAGAGACTGGTGTTCAACATGCGCTATTTCGATGAAATGAAATATGAGGAGATTTCCGATGTGTTGGGCACCTCCGTCGGTGCCCTCAAAGCCTCGTATCACCACGCCGTCAAGAAAATCACCGACCATATCTCCGCCATCGACGGCTGATATATCCCCCCAAGAGTGTGCCCGAGTGGTTGAACCATACGGGAGCCTGTGTGGTTTTAAGTAATATAAACTTAAAACCCATGTCGCTATGAAAAGCATACTCCTCGCCGCAGCCCTGACCGGAGCGACGGCAATTTCCGCCTCCGCGCAATATTACAGCATCGCCAACCAGGTGGCCAACGCTCTGCAGCCGGCCCTCTCAGGCTCCACCCGCTACAAGGGGTTCGTGGAGGCTTCATACGCCAAGGGTCTCGGTTCGCTGAACGCCGACCTCGTGGGCATCTCCACCTCGCAGGGATTCGCATACTCCACATGGTTTTACATGGGTGCCGGTCTCGGGGTGGATCTCCTCTTCTCGCATCCCGACAAGGGTTGGGGCGACGGCTGGAACCCCAACGACTATCATGACAGCACCACCACGGGCGTGATGATACCTCTCTTCACCGACTTTCGCTTCAATATAGGCAACCCCTCCACTGCGGCTTTCTTCATCGATCTGAAAGTGGGATGTTCATTCCTCGTCAATACCGACTACCTGCGCATTTCGCAGGGGTATCTCACCAATTCGGAGTATTTCTATCTGCGCCCCACATTGGGTGTGCGTATCCCCATGAATCCGCAGAATCCCAAGCAGGCTGTCAACATCGGAGTCAGCTACCAGTTGCTGGCCACCAACTACTGGTATCTCAATTCCGGCAACAAGCCTCTCAATATGCTGGGAGTGAATCTCTCGTATGAGTGGTAAGGTTTAGTATTTAGTGTTTAGTGAACAGTTGTCAGTGTTTTGTGTTGGGAGGGGTATATTCATGGTATTGAGATGATTAGTAGGGACGTGGCGTGCCACGTCCGCATGGGTGCAATGTCCGCGTGGCGTGCCACGTCCGAATGGGTGCAATGTCCGCGTGGCGTGCCACGTCCGAATGGAATGATAATCAGGCACCGCTGTTATGACCGGAGTTGTCATATAATTTATTGAGGGATTTTGCGTTATATAGGAAAATACCTCATTTCCTGCGGGATGAGGTCTGAATATGACGCACATCATGAAGAAAACCATACTCGGCATAGCGGCCCTCGGAATGGCCGCGACGGCCTGGGCCGCTCCCGCGCGTCCGGGCCTGTTTACATACACCCAGCCTGACGGCACCCGAATCACAATATCCATGACCGGCGACGAATATGGCCACAGAATATTCGCCGCAGACGGCACGGAGCTTGCAGATGACGGCACGGGACGCCTCGTGCCCCTCGCGCAGGTGGATCTGAAACGTGAGGGGACTCCGCGCCTGAAGCGCAAGGCCGCACCCTCCGTCATGACGGTCTCGGCCGACGGCACATCATTCAATCCCGGCATCTGTCCGGCCTCTTTCCCCGCCAAGGGGGAGGGGAGGGCTCTTGTGGTGCTCGTGGAATATAAGGATGTTAAATTCGATTGCGAGGATCCCCACGACTATTTCTCGCGGATGCTCAATGAGGAGGGCTTCAAGGACTATGGTGCCACCGGCTCCGTGCGCGACTTCTTCATCGAGAATTCCATGGGCCAGTTCAAGCCGCAGTTTGATGTCTTCGGCCCGCTCACTCTCGAATACAACCGCATCCATTACGGCAAGAACACCGCCTGGGGCGACGACGCCGCGCCCGAGGAGATGGCGATCGAAGCCTGCCGCCAGCTTGACGACATCATAGACTTCAACGACTACGACCAGGATGGCGACGGTTTCATTGACAACATCTTCGTGTTTTATGCCGCCAAGGGTGAGAACAGCGGTGGCTCAGCCGGTACCGTCTGGCCCCATTCCGCCGACATCTCCGACTTGCGCGATGACATATTCGAGTTTGACGGCGTGCGCCTCAACCATTACGCCTGCTCCAACGAGACGATGGAAACATACTCCGGAGAGCGTCCCGACGGCATCGGAACTTTCATCCACGAGTTCAGTCACGTGCTCGGACTCCCCGACCTTTACAGCACCGTCTACAACAATGCCTTCACCCCCGGCGAATGGAGCACGCTCGACACCGGCCCGTATAACAACGAAGGTCGCACCCCTCCCTATTATTCCGCCTACGAGCGTTTCGCCTTAGGCTGGCTTCAGCCCGAGCACCTCTCGGCAGGAACGCACACCCTGGAGGCTGTCAACGAGAGCAATCACGCATACTTCGTGCCCACCGACTCGCCCGATGAATATTTCCTGCTGGAGTGTCGCGTCAGGAAGGGTTATGACAGATATATCCCGGGAGAGGGGATGCTCGTGTGGCATGTGGACTATGATGAGACGGCATGGTATGAGAATACCGTGAACAACGAGCGCAACCATCAGCGCGTGGACCTTGTGGAGGCGGACAACCGCCAGACCGGAGCCACACGCCCGGGCGACGCCTTCCCCGGCACCTCCGGCATCAGGTCTTTCGCACAGACCACCCTCCCGGCCTTCGAGTCATGGCAGGGTAAATGGGTGGGCTTCGAGCTCTCCGACATATCTTTCAACGGCCGCACCGTCACCTTCACCGTCACCGGCGAAGGCTCCGGAATCAACGGCGTGACCGGCGAATCGGACTGGCAGGTGAGCGACGGCATGCTCACGGCCGTGGCCCCGGTCAGCGTCTATAATCTCGGCGGAATGGCGGTAGCGCATCTCAATCCGGGTGAGACACGCGACCTCACGGGCCTCGGCGCTGTCATAATCGTTTCTCCGGCGGGCGCGTCGAAGTATCTCGCACGGTGAACGAAGCGTGCTGCATGGCAGTGAGAGGGTGGAATGAGAGTGTCGGTTAAACCTTTGTCAAAGTGGATTGTCAAAAATTTAAATCCTAAATCCAAAACTGATATTCACATCGACACACTTTTACCACAATATGCGCGAAGAAGATAAAATAATCACCAGATATGGCCGGGACACCGGGTATCGCGTGCCGGAGGGTTATTTCGAGACTCTCAGGCAGGAAGTGCTCGCCGAGCTTCCGAAGCGTACCGCCATCCCCGCCGCGCCGCCGCTCACCCTTTGGCAGAAGATAAGGCCATACGTGTATATGGCCGCTATGTTCGCCGGAATATGGTGCATGATGAAGATGTTTCATACCATGAGCCATAGCGCGGAGATAAGCCTCGACAGGGTGCCCAATTCAGTGGCCCTGGCCGTGGCGGATCTTCACGACGAGAATTGGATAGCCCCCTCTTCCGATATCGAGGACACGGAGCTGATATATTCTCTGAGCGACCGTTATTCCTCCATCGACGAGTTCGAAGCCGACTTCGGGGTGGAGATAGATCCGAAATACGCCTCTCTCGGTGAATGACTGAGCGGGCCTTGAATCATGCCTATATGAAAAACGTAATGATGAAAAGAATCTGTCTGCTCTTGCTGGTGTTCGCGGCCGGTCTCAACTTCGCCCTCGCCGGGCCGAAGTCGGGGAAAGACCGCGATGAGATGCGCCGTGAGATACGGGAGTTCAAGATGAAATTCGTGGCGCAAGAAATCGAGCTGCGCGACGATCAGCGCGAGAAGTTTACCGAGGTCTACGGCCGCATGATGACTGAGGAGGAGGCGATATGGAAAGAAATTTGGAAAGCCCAGCGGAAGCTCAAGGAGGACAAGAACCTCACCGACGCCGAGTATGAACAACTCAACGCCGTGCTCATCGAAGGAAAGGCCAAGGGCGCTTCTCTCGAAAAGAAATACGACACCCTATTCGCACAGTTCCTCACTCCCAAGCAGCGCTACAAGATGAAGGATGCAGAAATGCAGTTCAGGCGCAAGATGGAGCAGATGTGTTCCGAGAAGAAGGGGAAACGACACAAGTGACGTTTGACAAGGATACAAGTTTAATTGACAAGCAAACAAGCATAGAGAAACAAGGCACAAGTAGTAATTGACAAGGACACGAGTAGCATTTGAGAAAGATGCAAAAGTTGAACACTCATTCCAATGAAGCGTAATATATTCCTGAAAATGGTGGCCGGAGTTCTGGCCACCTTTGTCTTTATTTCCACAGCGGTGAGCGCGACAGTGAAATCACCCGACTTCGCGTATCCCGCGAAAGTCGTGAAGGACTCCCGTGCGCGTCTGGATGCCGCGCTTTCATCGGGCCGGTATGCCGACGCACTCACTGCCCTGCTTGAGAACGCCGTGGCCGAGGCCCGGCGCAGCAGCACCGGCACCGACAGCAGCATCGCACTGATGGACTCGGCATACAACCATCTTCCCCGACCGTACAGCGGCGTGGTGGAGCTGATGAAGGCCAATTTGTATACCGCGCAATATTCGTCAGACTCGTGGACATACTCCAAGCGCACACTCCCCCTGACGGATGTGCCGGGGAGTTGCCTGGAGTGGAGCCGCGACATATTCCTGCATCGTGTCACGGAACTTTGCGACTCCGCCCTCAGTCTTACGTCCGGATATGGCGATGAGAAACTCTCGATACTCGGGGGCGCCGTCACTTTCCATAATGAAATGCCTCAGGGAAAGTCACGCGTGCCGAAAGCTCCCGGCGAAGTGGAGTTTACGCTTTCCGACTTCACGGCCTCCGTTATCCTTGAGTGTCTTGCGGCCTTTGACTGCCACCCCGGCAGGAGTGAGGACTCGCTGACCATCCCCTTCTTTCCCCGGAGCGCGGATAAGGAACCGGGTGTACAGGGTGAGGCTCAGAGTCTTGCCGACAGGGTGCTTGACACCTGGCTTGAGAGTGCCTCCCGGCATCCCGGCACGGTGCCGGCGGTGCTCGCGGCTATACGTAAGGCCGACACCATGAACGAAAGCGAAAAAGCCCCGTGGCTTTACGGCAAATATCAGGAATGGAGCGCTTATCCCGCATCGTTGTATCTCCTCAATCCTTTCAATAACGCTTGTACGCAGCTCATTGAAAACGCCCGGAGCGGGGAAGGAAAATCATCTGAGGATATTCCGTCCTGGGCCACTCCCGAGGCAAGATACCGACTGTTTCAGAACGCATTGAAAGCGCATCCGGGCAGTTTTGCGGCTCCCGGTGTCAGCAATATCATCACCACACTTACGGCTCCCTCCCTGCGAGGCACACTCCCTGCCACGGCCATGCCCGGGAGGGAAATCATGGCCGTCGTGACTTCCGAGAATGTCACCGAGGGAAAGTTTGCCGTGATACGCGTGCCCGCCGGGGAAGAGAACGGAGTCGATACCAAAACCATACGCAGCAGTGGCAAGGTGGTGCGCACATTTGACGTGAAATTCGACCGAACCGTACCCTTCCGCGCCACCGATACCATCTCTATCGGTTCCCTTGACCCGGGTACATACGTCATACTCTCCTCCACCGACGGTTCGCTGCGGGGAGCGCTTGGAAGCACCTCCGGCAACAGGGTGTATGACGTGATGACCGTGAGCGCCATCACCGGGCTGAGTGTCACCACGGGCAGGAAGACAAACGACCTCTTCTTCGTGGTGCGCCTCTCCGATCAGCAGCCCGTGGAGGGAGCGACCGTACAGGCCTACAAGAGAGATTACCGTCTCAACTCGCGCAACGGGCTCGTGAGCCTCGGCACGGTGAAGTCCGCTACCGACGGTAGCGTGCCCCTTCCCGCCGAGACTTCATACGTGCGCGTGATTTATGGCGACGAACTGTATCAGGGGAACGTGAGGCGCGGTTGGGACCGCACCTCCGACGAGGGGGGCACCCAGGCCTCCGTATATGTCGAGCGGGCCATCGCCAGACCCGGCGACAGCGTGAAATTCGCCGTTGTGGCGTGGAGCTACAAAAACATGCGCAATACCCTGCAGGATAACCACCCCCTGGATGTGGTACTCAACGATGCCTCCTACCAGCCTGTGGACACGATAAGCGTCGTGACGGATGAGTGGGGACGCGCCACGGGAGAGTTTACTATCCCCGAGGGGAGGATGAACGGACACTGGTCGATCGTGGTGAAAGAGAAGGATGCTCCGCGCTACGGCACCCTGGGCGCAACCACACTCCGTGTAGAGGAATATCATCTTCCCACATTTACCGTGACGCTTGACCGCAATGAAAATCCTGCCGCCGATGACTCCGGAAATCTTGTGCTTGAAGGAAAGGCCGCCACATTCTCCGGTATGCCTGTGGCGGACGCCCGCGTGGAAATCAGTGTCGTCACCCGCAATCCCTATTGGAGAATGTGGGGTGGCTACATACCTGACGGCAGATGCACCATGCGGACACGCACATCGGCGGACGGCACATTCCGAATACTCATCAGCCCCGACTCTATCAAGGGCACACAGTATGCTGACAGCGGTTTTCGCCTCACGGCCACCGTCACCGACAATGCCGGAGAGACGCAGGAGGCCCCGGGATATGATTTCAGTTTCGCCAAGGGATTCTCGCTTGCTCCCGAAATAGCCTCGCGCACCGAAATAACCGGAGGGGATGTCCTTCTCAATGTCACGGCCATTGACGCCGCCGGACTCCCGGCTGTGCGTGATGCGATATGTCGTGTCAGCGGAGCGCAGGGGAACGATACCCCCGCTTTTGAGATACCCTTCACCACCCCCCGTCTCATCATTCCGGCTGACCGTCTCCCCTCCGGAAAATATAACCTCACCCTGCGCCTTGCCGAAGATAAGGAGGGGCGGAGCGGAAGCGCACGGGAAGTCGAAACTATCTTCTACCGCGCCGACGAGCGCACCGCTCCCTCCGGCACTCTGCTCTGGCTGCCGAAGACGCGCATACTCTCCGATTCGGAGGAGACTGTAGTCCCCGTGACTGTCGGCAGCGATAGCCCCGGTAACTGGCTGCTTTGCGAGATATCCGATCTTGAAGGTAACAGCGCCTTCAAGTGGGTGAAGACCGGGAAGGAAAACGTCACATTCGATGTTGACGCACCCTCGGAAAACGGTACGGTGTGGGTCAACGTCTGCGCCATGCGCGATATGAAATGGACGCAGGGAAGTGTGGAAATCATACCGCGCAGTCTCACGGAAAGCGTGGAGGTGGAGACCGAGACTTTCCGCCCCGCTATCTCGGCGGGAGACAGGGAGGTGTGGAAATTCCGCTTCAGGAAGGGGAGTGTCCCCGTCCGTGCCGCCGTGATGGCCGCCATGACCGACTTCGCCCTCAACTCCCTCCAGCCTCTGGTGTGGCGTGCCCCAGGCACCGCGTTTGACCGTTTCGGCAGGGTAAGCCTCAGCATATCCTCCTCTCTGGGCGCAACCCTCTCTTTCAGCAAGCGCTTCAATGCCCTGCGATACAAGACCCAGGACCAGCCCGTCAATCCTCAGTTTTACACATGGGGCTATTCACTCTCACCCGAGAGGGTATATCCCCTCATGATGAAGCGTGCCCTGACCGGAGCCGTGAGCAGGGGAGACGGCGTCACGGAGGGATATGCAGTGGTTGAGGATGAGATGGCGGACTTCGCGGCCCCGATGGCCAACGGAGTAATGATGACCGAGGCTGCCGCAGCTCCGGTGTATGGAATGGCCGAGGAGGAGAAGGCCGAGGAAACAGCCGATGCGGGTGGAGCATCGGGTGATGAACAGCCCGAATCGAATGTGCCGCTTCGTCCCTCCGAACTCCCCGTCGCCTTCTTCATGCCCATGCTTGAGAGTGACGCCGACGGACTGACGGAAGTGAGATTTGAAGTGCCGGACTTCAACACCACGTGGCAGTTCCGCATCATGGGCTACGACGAAGAGGTGGAGGGGGCCGTGAAGGTCATGGAGACAGTCGCCTCCAAGAAAGTCATGGCCCGGCTCAACGCGCCGAGATTCATGAGAACCGGCGACCGCGCCCTACTGGCCGCTACGCTCTACAACAACACGGAATCTCCCCTCTCCGTATCGGGCCGCATCGATGTACTCGGCGCGGACGGCAAGATGATTGCCACCCGTAAGTACAAGGGTGAAAAACTCCCGGCGTCCGGCAGCCGCGTCATAACCCTTGAGTTGACCGCACCCTCCGACATGATGAATGTCAGCGTGCGTGCATACGCATACGGCGACGACCATTCCGACGGCGAGGAGTCCATAATCCCCGTTATGCCATCATCGGAGCCTGTGGTGGAATCCGTGCCCTTCTGGCTTGCTCCAGGCACGGAGACATTCGAGATAACGCTTCCGAAGTTTGAAAAGGGGAGCATGTTGACCCTCAATTACTGCGACAATCCCGCCTGGACCTGCCTGACCGCTCTCCCGGCGCTCACCTCTCCCGACAGTGACAACGCCCTTTCGCTCTCGTGCTCACTCTTCGGTAACGGCACCGCCATCAGGTTGCTCGGTTCATCCGCCACGCTCCGCGAGGGCCTCTCCTCCATGCTTTCCTCAGGTGATGAAGCCGGGTCCCCGCTGACCTCTCCACTGGAGCGAAACGGGGAGGTGAAGAGCGTGGCGCTCATGGCCACCCCCTGGCTCCCGGACGCGCAGGGGGAGACGGAGCGTATGCGTTCCCTCGGCGCTCTGCTTGACAGCGTGGAGGCGAGGCGCGTCATCACTGCCACGGCTCAGCGACTCGCCTCGCTTCAGAACGCGGACGGCAGCTGGAGCTGGTGCAAGGGAATGCCCGGATCGGTATGGATGACCCGGCAGGTGGTGACCGACCTCGCTCCTGCCTCGGACATGTGCGGATTTGCCGATGAGGAACTCGGCGGTATGGTGAAGAGAGGTGTGGCATACGTGGACCATGCCCTGCTTGAGGAGTATCTAAAGAGAAGCCGCAAAGGTGAGAGCCATCCCTTCGGCCTTGTGGAGATGAACCGCTGGCTTCTCGAGCGTCGTGGTGCGGCGGGGGATGTTAAAGTCAAGGCTTCCGGCTGGAGCGACCTTGTGCGTGACGTCATCGCCACGCTTGAGAAGGATTGGAACACTCTCGGAATCTACGACCGCGCAACGGCCGCGCTAAACCTGCATTACTCGGGGCGCGAGACTGCTGCGCGCGCGATACTCGAATCCCTCGCCTCCACGGCCCTGACGTCGCCGGAGAAGGGGATGTGGTTCGACACCCTTGAGGGTGACTACACCTCCGAGACCCCGCTTGTGATCACGGCCCGTGTCCTGGAGGCCTACGCTGCCGTCTCTCCCGACGCTCCGCAGGTGGATATGCTCCGTCAGTGGCTCGTGATGCAGCGTCAGGTGCAGGATTGGGGACGCACGCTCTCCACCGCTCCCGTG
The DNA here is from genome assembly GCA_947174995.1 of uncultured Porphyromonadaceae bacterium. Classification (GTDB taxonomy): domain Bacteria; phylum Bacteroidota; class Bacteroidia; order Bacteroidales; family Muribaculaceae; genus Lepagella. The sequence goes on along the minus strand of CAMWLC010000016.1, from coordinate 30,027 downwards.
GTGCGTGCCATCCTCTCGACCGGCACCGACTGGACTCTCCTTGACCTCCCCGCTCCCGAGATACGTCTGCGCGGACGCCGGGTGGACAGCTCATCCGTGAAGGCTCCCGGGGGTTGCCTCTCGATTGACCTGAATCCCTCTGATGCCTCCGGTGCCAAACTCAGCGTATCGCGCACTTCCGGCAGCCCGGCATGGGGCGGAGTTGTAAGCGCCCGCATAGCTCCCGTGAAGGATGTGAAGGCAGCCTCCATTCCTCCGCTGTCGGTGGAAAAGAATGTTTACCTCATTGACAACGAGGGGAACGCCTCTCGGGCAGCCGAGCTGAATGTCGGCGACCGCGTCAGCGTCACCATCACCGTGGTCTGCGACCGCGATATGGACTATGTGGCCATAACCGACAGCCGTGCCGCATGTCTGGAGCCTGTCAAGGCCCTCTCGGGCTACACCCTCACGGACGGCGTAGGATGCTATATGGATGTCCGCACCGCAGCCACTAACCTCTTCTTCGACCGTCTCCCCAAGGGCACTCATGTATTCTCGTATGACTGCCGCGTGATGGAGGCCGGAGAGTTCGCGGCGGGTGTGGCCACGGTGCAGTCGCAGTATTCCCCTCTGATGACGGCCCGCTCGGCAGGAGTGTTGCTCAAAGTGAAATAACGCCCGGCATTTCTTGTAAGATGAGGTCACATCACTTTGTTGAAGACGTCCTTATATGTTTTAAATCATCTTTTTGGAGATTTTAAGCCGAAAGATTTAAATTTTTCAAAAAAAAGTTGTAATATTGTGGCCGGATTCGGGCAGTCAGCGCATGATTGCCCGAATCCGGCCAATTACATTTTTCAGAGAACGTTCAAAACACAAGACCTACTTACTGTATGAGACAGATTTTACTTTCCGGCGCGATGCTCGCGTTTGCCCTGGGCGCAGGCGCGACCGTGACACACACCACATCCTTCGTGGGAGAGTTTGGCGACTATGTCGTGCCCGCAGGATGGACGATGATAGGCCATGACGCAACCCCGACGGGGGATTTTGCCAACTATTTCGATGAATACACCCCTGCCAACTGCTACACCGTGCTGAGCGCGGCCACTCTCGCCCCCACGGCGTTCAGCCCCTCGCAGTTCACGGACGGCAGCAAGTCTGACGAATGGCTGATCACGCCGGAGTTTACCGTCGGCAAGGATGCCGAGCTTCTCTGTTTCACGGTAGCCGTATCCGGAAACAATATCAAAAACAACTACGCCGTCTATCTCAGCGAGGGAGGGGAGGGTACCAAGGATGATTTCCGCCAGACCCAGTTGCTCAAGACTGCCCTGCAGGGCAACGGGGGAATCAATACCGTCACGCGCCGCATAGTCCTGGAGGGATATGCCGGCAAGAGCGTGCGTCTCGCCCTGGTCAATCTCGACAACAGTTCCGGCATCGTGGGCTTCAACGGCATCAGCGTCGCCCCCTATTTCCTGAGCGTGGATGACGAGGAGGCGCTCGAGAACATGATTCTCGACGGCACCGAGTCCAAGATGGAGTTCAAGATGAAGGTGTCGACACCCTTCAAGGTGCCCGGTCTCAAGGCCGTGCTACATCTGGAGAACGGGGAGGAGTACACGTATGAATATGCCGGCAACATCACGCAGGGGATGTTCACCACGGTGTCACCCGTCTTCTCAGGAATAGATTTCAAGGGTGAGGCGCAGGTGAACTACACCGTCACCGTCACTCTCAACGACGAGTCTCTCGAACCCACCTACATCACGGGCACGCTCATCAACGCCGAACGTATCTATCCTCCGGTGGTGCTCGCCGAGGAGTTTACCGGCACCTGGTGCGGCTACTGCCCCCTGGGCGCGGCCTACCTGAGCTATTACAGCGATTACTATGACGGCACACGTGCCGACGGCGCCCGCTTCTTCATGGCCGCCGTGCATGACGGCGACCCGATGCAGGCTCCCGCCACCTACTACAACCCCGCGATGTCACTTGCTCAGAAATATGGCTTCCAGGGCTATCCCTCGGCGATGCTCAACCGCCGCGTGGTCCTGCATCCCGCCAGCATCGACATCGATGCCCTGATGAGCGGCAAGACCTACGGTCGCATCGCCCTGAAGCGAGCCGATTACGATGACAACACGCGCACCATGACGCTCACCTGTGCCCCGCGCATCTCCTTCAACTCCCCCGGACTCGGACTGGGCATCTCCGCCATAGTGATTGAAAACGAGCTCTCCGGCAAGAACTCGCAGTGGAGCCAGACCAATAACTTCGGCAATTTCACCTCCAAGGATATTGTCGAGCAGCTCGGAGCCGAGATGCTTCCCTATATGGAGATATACGTCAACCGTCCGGGCCAGCAGGTGGTGCCTTACACCCAGATGGTCTACAACGAGGTGGTGCGCGATGTATTCCCCTCATACGCCGGAAAGCCTCTCGAGGGTGCCTGGACAGCCGACACCGAGCGCACCGAGACCCTGCAGTTCACCATGCCTATATCGGTGGTTGACGAAGCCAACACCGCCATCATCGTGGTGCTTTCCAATACTCTCACTGGAGAGGTTATAAGCGCCGACCGCGTGAACGCCGCCGACTACGGCAAGGAGCTTTCCGGTGTGCAGGGTGTGGCCGACTGCGCCGGAGCGCCGCGTCTTGGCATTGAGAACGGAATCCTCAGTGTGGAGAGCGACAGCGAGGGTTATGTCGAGATCTTCGGCGCCGACGGTTCGCTCGTGGTTCGAGCCGAGGTAGCCGCCGGATTCAGCTCCTTCGAGCTTCCCGAGGGCCTCTCCATCGTGAATGTGGCCAATGCCGCCGGACGCACCACTCTCAAAACCGTGAAATAACCATAATGCCATGAATATTCTCAAGACATCACTGCTGGTGGCCGGGGCGGCAATCGCCTCGGCTGCGGCAGCCGAAATCACGACCCCCGAGTTTTATTCGGAAAATTTCGTCAAGATGGGTCAGGAGGGTGACTATCTCACCGACGGGTGGTACACCTACGGCAACGGCGCCACCCCCTCCTCCGATATGACCAACTACTTCAACGCCGACGGATCAGGCCCGTATTACATCCTGCTGAACTACGGCAGCCAGTGCATACCCTTCAGCTGCACCAACTTCACCCCCTCCACGGCGGCCGACCAGTGGCTCGTTACGCCCGAGATAGAGATTCCCTCCGACAACGTGGAGCTCTCCTTCACGGCAGCCGTGTACTGTCTGCGCGGATTGTGGGGGCAAGGCAAGAATCCCTACAAGGTGCTTGTATCGGAAAACGGCGGATTTGCCAAGGAGGATTTCTCCGAGGTCCCCGTGCTTGAGGCCACCGTGAGCGGAAGCCGCACGCAGGAAATCGCCACGCGTGACGTCGTGTGTCCACTCAACGGGTTCGGCGGAAAGAAGGTGCGCCTCGCCTTCGTCAGCACGGGCGAGGACCTCGGCATGACCGGATTCACCAACATCAGCCTGGGCAATTACGCGGTGACGCTCGACAACAAGACCCCCAAAGTCACCGAGATGGGCAAACAGGTGACTGTCTCCGTCAATGTCGGCATGAAAACCCCTGTAGCGTGTCCCGGTTTCACGGCCACGCTCGACCTTGACGGCGAGAAGGTGGAGACCTACTACAAGAAGCCGTTCGGCAATACCGGAAATGTGCTCATCTATCAGCTGGTGAAGTTCGACCCCATCACCATCGATGGCGAGAAGACCCGACATTACACCGTCACCATCACTCCCGACTACGAGGGTGCCCCCTCCACGGTGCTCACCGGCTCCATCGGTGTGCCGACTTTCTCTTATCCCGCCAATGTGGTGGTGGAGGAGGTGACTGCCACAGGTTGCCAGGCCTGCCCATCGGGCACCGCCAGCCTTCAGTATTATACCGACAATTATCCCGGCAATGAGGAAGGCCTCAACAAGTTCATCGGAATAGCCATCCACGGCTTCATCAACTATTACGACCCCATGTCGGAGGGTACAGCGGAGTATCTGCTCAACACGATGGATCTCAACGGCACGACGAGCTATCCTCAGGCTATGTTCAACCGCGCCACACGCGGTCTGACTCCGGACCGACGCGCCGAGTTTGCCAAGCAGATGGAGGCCGGAAGCTACAATCTCGTCAAGATCACCGGAGTCTCCACCGACGCCACGGAGGAGAATCCCTGGGGCAAGACCGTGAAGGTGGATTTCGAGGCCCGTAACGCATACGACGCCGATGGCATCGACATCCGCGCCGCCGCCGTTATGATTGAGAACAATGTGACCGGCAACGACTCCGGCTACACGCAGACCAACGGATTCTACAACCGCACCGAATCCTATATCTCCTCCAACTACGGCGACTTCCTCCTTCCCTACATGAAGAAGTATCTTTCCGGAGGGGAGTGGGGTGTTGAAATGATACCCTTCAGCAAGATGGTGTATCATCACGTGGCCCGCGGCATCTGGCCCTCTTTCTATGGCGAGCCCATGGCAGGAGCCTGGGTGAAGGACGAAGCCCGCGCCGGCACGTTGGAATTCAAAGTGCCCGAAGCTATCCATAACCTCAAAGAGACGGAAGTGATAGTGCTTCTTATCGACGGAGAGTCGAACGCCATCGTGGCTTCCGACATCATCCCCGCTTCCGAATATGGCGCGCTCAGCGGCGTGGCAAATGTTGCCGACAGCGGAGTCAGCGTCAGCAGAAACGGCAACGAGGTCACTGTCTGTGCCGAGAGCGGCGAAGCCGTGGTATACACCCCCGACGGCATAGCCCTGGCGCGTGTGGAAGTGAAGGGAAGCGCAAGGATCGCAGTCCCTGCCGGAGTAGTGATAGTCAAAGTCGCTGATTCCGACGGCGTGCAGGCCTTCAAGCTCCGCTGATTCGCAGCCCGGCATCAGCCACTGCTTATTCGCAGGCATCAAAAAATCCGGTCCCCATGCTCAAAAGCATAGGGACCGGATTTTCTGCCCTTTGGTTATCGCCGGAAGGCACTTCCTCCCGATCAGAGAGGTATGCGGAGGCCCTCCCGGCCTGTGATGACCGTGGGGAAGACTTCCTTCGCCTCGGCGGCGAAGAGGGCGTCGTCGTGATAGCGCGAGGAGTAATGGCCCGTGAGCAGGGCTCCGACTCCGGCATCGCGGGCCACTGTGGCCGCCTGGAGGGCCGTGGAATGGCCGCGCGGTCCCGCCAGGGCCTTGTCGCTTTCCAGATAAGTGGTCTCGTGATAGAGCAGCGACACCCCGCGTATCTTATCGGCAAGAGTCGGCATATATTTCGTGTCGCCGATATGGGCGTAGCTGCGCGGCGGGTCGGCGGGTCGCGTCAGCATCGCGTGCGGAATGACCGTGCCGTCAGGCTTCACGAAATCGGCTCCCCCCTTTATGGCCCTCATCTGCGATATGGGCACTCCGTGGAAATCGCACATCTCACGGTTGATATGCGCCAGTCCGGGTTTTTCTTCAAACACATATCCCACGGTCGGCACCCTGTGGCTCAGCGGAATGGTGCGCACCGTCATGGCATTGTTCTCAAAAATCACTGTCTCTTCTGCAGGGGATAAGACGTTGAAGCGGATGTCGAAGGGAGTATCTCGGCAGAAATAATCGAAGATGTCGGTCAGAATCCGTTTCCCCTCCTCGAAGGTGTGGATGGTGATGGAACCCCCGCCGCCGGAGAGGGCGAGTGTGCCGATGAGGCCCGGCAGTCCGAACACGTGGTCGCCGTGCAGATGCGTGAGAAATACATGGCCCAGGCGCGAGAACTTGAGGCGCTGCTGCTGGAAAGTGCGCTGCGCCCCCTCGCCGCAGTCTATCATGAAGAGGTTTCCCCGGCAGTCGAGCACCGTAGAGGATGGATTATGGCGAAGGCTCGGTTTGGCGGACCCGCATCCTAAGCAATGAATGGTGAAATCAGGGGCGTTGCTCATTTACGGGTCATCTGTTTGTAATCCTTGGCCAGACCTCCGGTGCCGGTCTCCTTATAGAGGGAGGGGAGGTCGTGCCCCGTCTCCTTCATCACCCTCACGAGCTTGTCAAACGACACGCGGTGACTGCCGTCGGAGAAATTGGAATAGATGTTGGCGTCCAGCGCACGCGCCGCCGCGTAGGCGTTGCGCTCTATGCAGGGTATCTGCACCAGCCCGCACACCGGGTCGCAGGTCATGCCGAGATGGTGTTCCAGACCCATTTCTGCTGCATATTCTATCTGGGCAGGGCTGCCGCCGAAGAGCTGACTCGCGGCGGCCGCCGCCATTGCGCAGGCCACGCCCACCTCCCCCTGGCAACCTACGTCGGCTCCGGAGATGGAGGCGTTCTGCTTAACTATATTGCCGAAGAGTCCTGCCGTGGCGAGGGCATGGAGCATTTGCATTTCGGTGAAATTACGGCTTTTCCAGAGATGGTAAAGCACACCGGGAAGCACGCCGCAGGAGCCGCAAGTGGGAGCCGTGACTATAACGCCGCCCGAAGCGTTCTCCTCGCTGACGGCAAGGGCGTAGGCGAATACGTAGCCGCGCGAACGGAGGTTGTCGCGGTAGCCCCCGGCCTTCACGTAGTAGGCGTGAGACTTGCGCTGGAGATTGAGCGGCCCGGGGAGGCGTCCCTCGGCATCAAGACCCCGCTCGACGGCTTCGCGCATGGTCTTCCACACCTCGCGCAGATGATCGTAGAGACCGGGACCTTCGATCTGCTCCACATACTCCCAGTAAGTGCGCCCCGTGCGTTCGCAGTAGGCCATTATCTCCTCAAGAGTGTCGTGCGGGTAGATTTCCGAAGCGGTCTCGTGGGGCTTTCCCTCCTCCTCGATTGCTCCGCCACCGACACTGTAATAGGTCTGCACATCAGTGGGGAAACCCTCTGAATCAAGCGAGCGGATGGTCATCGCATTGGGATGATAGGGGAGGAACTCGTCCGGTTTCCAGACAATCTTGACGGGAATACCGGTCTTGCCGAGGGCATCAATCACCGCTTCGTCGGTCATGTGGCCCTTTCCGGTAGCGGCCAGGCTTCCGAAGAGCGTCACTTCGAAGCCATGCGCCCCGAGATGTGTTGACAGAAAACTTTCGGCCGCCTTTCGCGGACCCATTGTGTGGCTCGACGAGGGGCCGGTGCCTATGCGGTAGATTTCCTTGATGGACTTCATGATTCGGAATTAGATGGTTATGCGGTTATCGGCTGCAGGGCCGAAATACATGCAGCCACACATATATAACTGATTCAAGCGGGAGTATATTTTAGAAATTCATCATGGGGGAGTGAAAAATCATAAGAAATGGGGATTGTGGGGCGGGGATGGAAGATGTAATTTTGCGATGTGATACTGACCTCCACCGGCACCATGAGAATAGTTGGCAAGATGTTTCTGACTACCACGCTGTTATCCGCTTTTCTTAATGGCGGGGCAACCGGTTTCTCCCTCCCGACGGAGGGGGTGGCGGCGTGTGCCGGAGATTCCGGAATCTTTTCCGGGGTAGCCAAACATGATGAGGCCCGGAGCGACAGTGTGAGTGCGGAGCAGGGGAGAGGGGAAGTGACGCTCGGAGAGCTCAACGTCACTGCCATCAAGCAGGAAGACCGTCTGCGAGGCGAAGCCCTCGCCGCCACTGTCATCGGGCGTGTAGAACTGGAGCGCCTCGATGCTGTCACCATCAAGGGAATCTCCGACGTCGTGCCAAATTTCTATATCCCGGACTACGGCTCGCGCATCACATCCTCCATCTACGTGCGCGGCATCGGCGCCCGCATGGACCAGCCCGCCGTGGGTCTGACGGTGGACAATGTACCGGTGCTCAACAAGGATGCCTACGATTTCGATGTGGCCGACATAGCCTCGGTCGAGATGCTCCGTGGCCCGCAGTCCACGCTCTACGGACGAAACACCATGGGGGGCCTCATCTCCGTCTCCACACTCTCCCCGATGCGTTATCAGGGATGGAGACTGATGGCCGGAGGGGGCAACGGTCCGTCGTTCTCCGCCTCGGCGGGATGGTATCATAAATTCTCGCGCCGTTTCGGTATGGCTGTGACGGCCAACGGCAACTATGGCGCGGGATTCTTCCGCAATCTCCACACCGGTGAGAAAACCGACAGGGAGCGCAGCCTCGGAGGGCGCGTCAAGGCCGAATGGCATCCCCGCGCCGGTCTTAGCCTTCAGAATGTATTGTCCACCTCCGTGCTCCGCCAGGGGGGGTATCCCTACGAATACATTCCCACGGGAGAGGTGAATTACAACGACACATGCTTCTACCGCCGCTTCACCCTCTCGGACGGCCTGACTCTCCGCAAAGTCCACTCCCGCTTCTCGGCCACGTCGATCACCAGCGTGCAGTATATCGACGACAACATGACCCTCGACCAGGACTTTCTTCCGGAATCATACTTCACACTCACGCAGAAGAAGCGCGAGACGGGATTCACGGAGGATCTCCTTTTCCGCTCGCCGCAAGGGGAGGGGATATACCGTTGGCTTGCCGGACTCTTCGGATTCTACAAACACACCTCCATGGAGGCCCCGGTGACATTCCAGGATGCCGGAATCTCCACCCTTATAGAATCTCACCGCAACCACGGCAACCCCTATTTCCCGATACACTGGGACTCGCGTACGTTCCCGCTGAACAGCGAGTTCACCCTCTCCACCTACGGCCTCGCCCTCTACCATCAGTCTGAAGTGGAGGTCAGCGGATGGAAGCTCACCGCCGGGATACGACTTGATTACGAACGCTCCGCGATGGACTACCACAGCTTCTGCGACACCGGATACACCATATATGAAAACCCTTCCGGTGATCTCTCCCAAGTCGATTTCTCATCGCTCACACCCTATCGGAACGTGCATATAGATATAGATGACCGTGGAAAACTTCACCGCGATTACTGGGTCGTGATGCCGAAACTCGGCATTGTCAGGACATGGGATTCAGAGGGGAATCTCAACACGTATCTCAATATCTCGCGCGGCTACAAGACGGGAGGTTTCAACACGCAGATGTTCAGCGACGTGCTCCAGCAGCGTCTGATGAACCTCATGGGCATAGGTTCGAAATACGATGTTGACGACATCGTGGGGTATAAACCGGAATCGAGCTGGAACTATGAGATCGGGGCGCATACCGAATTTCCCGACCTCTCTCTCGGAGCCGACGCGGCCCTTTTCTACATTGACTGCCGCGACCAGCAGCTCACCATGTTTCCCGACGGCCAGACCACCGGACGCATCATGACCAACGCCGGGCGCACGCGCAGTTTCGGAGGTGAAATCACCCTGCGCTGGAATCCGGCCGGAGGGTTCTCGGCCAACGCCTCCTACGGCTACACCAACGCCCGCTTCGTCAGGTTTTACGACGGTATCAATGACTACGCCGGCAAACGTCTGCCATACGCCCCCTCCAACACCCTCTTCCTCCAGGGACTCTACACGTTTGAATTTGCCTCGCAGAGCGTGAGGAGTCTTGAACTCGACCTGAACCTGAGGGGCACGGGCGACATAATGTGGAACGAGTCCAACACCCTGCGCCAGCCCATGTATTTCCTGCTCGGCGCCGGGATAACGCTCTCCGGAAAAGATTGGAGCCTCATGCTCTGGGGCAAAAACCTCACCTCCACGCGCTACCACACATTCTATTTCATGTCTATGGGAAATGAATTCGTGCAGCTCGGCAAACCTCTCACGGCGGGCGTGACCCTGCGATGGAACTTATGAATACAACTGAAAACAAACATATACCTATCATGAAAAAGATTTATGGATTCATGGCCGCGGCGGTCCTCGCCGCAGGGCTCACGGGATGCGGCACGGGCGACGACCCCGTCAGCCTCTCCAACGTATCGCGCACGATGCTCAACCACATCGCCCCCATCAACGGCGTTGACGACGTAGTGGTCTCCAAAGGGGAATATTACATGCAGTTTGACAATGTGAAGAAACTCGTGTCCGTCTCCAGCAAGTCAATCCGCTATGACAACACCGACCACTCCTTCTCCACCACCAGCATGACCTTCAAGGCAGGCGCCTACAATGTCGGGGGATACATCGGCCAGGTGTTCCGCTGGCAGAGTGCCGAGGGTAACGTCGCGGCTACCGGTTCCGTGCCCGTCACGGGATTCAAGGGGTTGATGACCGACGTGTTCTATTTTAACAACATGCTCGACGTGCCCGTCCTCGGCCCCATGCTCGACACCCGCCTGTCCCGCACGGTGCTCAGCTACAACTACAACAACCTCTACAAAATCACCACTTTCTATCCCGACATGATGTTCTCCGGCGAGACGAGCACCACCGCCTCCGCCACGGCCGAGCCCTTCAAGACTTCCGCGCCCCAGTATCGCGTCGTGATAGACTGGGAGAAGAAGAAGGCCTCGATGGTGATATACCAGGCGCAGTTCGATCCCCACATGCCCGCCATGACCGCCCTGCTCCTTCAGAATCTCGACGTGGAGTGGACCCGCTCGGGCTATACCATCACGGGCGAGAACGTAACCGCCGGCTCCGTGGAGAACGGCTCCGTCACCCCTGTGCCCGGCTTCCCCTTCACCGAAATCAAGATGACCACCACCTCAGCCGACATGACCGAAGCCACGGTGGAATACACCGTCGCCGGACGCTTCCACGGCCTCTTCAAGGGCTCCTACGTCTGGATCCCGCAGGATTGATGCGCCCGCGACACATAGCCGGTATCATAGCCAGACCGAAACAATGCGCCTCATGAATATGGCGCGATGTCTACCCGGGATGAAAAAACGTCCCGGGTAGATGCTGTCTTAAAGCATGATAAATAATTTGGGTTATTAAGATTTTTTAAGTATCTTTGCGGCAAATTCCTGCATACTTTCGGGGGAATTGCGCTGACCTGTTAGACTAACTAATTTATTATAAAGCGATTATATGAATTTATTGATGGAAATAAGCAATGGCGAACTTGCCATCACCGCGACCCTGACGGGCATCACGCTGGTGTTTGCCGCCCTGCTGATAGCCAGGCTGATTTCACCGAAATCGTATTCAGTGAAGAAATCGGAGCCGTATGAATGTGGTATACCGACCCGTGGAGAGTCGATGATACAGTTCAAGGCGGGATACTACATCTTTGCGATTCTCTTCCTGATCTTCGACGTCGAGACGGTCTTCCTCTATCCCTGGGCAGTCGTGACGCGCGGTCTTGGAGTGCAGGGTCTTCTCTGCATCGCCATCTTCATGTTTATTCTCATTTTAGGCTTGGCATACGCCTGGCGGAAAGGAGCGCTGCAATGGAAGTGAATATCAAGTCGATGAAGCGCGAGGACTTCAAGGACAACGAATATATCGACAAGCTCGTCGAGGAACTCAACGCCACCGGCGCCAACGTGGCCGTGGGCAAGCTCGACCAGCTCATCAACTGGGGCATATCCAACTCGCTCTGGCCCCTCACCTTCGGCACGAGCTGCTGCGCCATCGAGTTTATGAGCCTCGGAGCCGCACGCTACGACATGGCCCGTTTCGGTTTCGAGGTGGCCCGCAACTCCCCGCGCCAGGCAGACTACATCATGGTGCAGGGCACCATCGTCCACCGCATGGCCCCGGTGCTCGTGCGTCTCTACGAGCAGCTCGCCGAGCCCAAGTATGTTATCGCCTGCGGCGGATGCGCGGTGTCGGGCGGCCCCTTCAAGAAATCATACTGTGTCGTGAACGGCGTGGACCAGATTCTCCCCGTTGACGTCTACATCCCCGGATGCCCCCCGCGTCCTGAAGCCTTCTTCTACGGCCTCATGCAGCTCCAGCGCAAAATTAAGGTGCAGAAATTCTTCGGCGGTGTCAACCGCCAGGAGAAAGTGGAGGAGTTTTTCCGCCAGCACCCCGAGGAGAGAGGACAGATAGACTGACTATTGTAAAACCCAGAATCGTAACATTTTCGCAATGAACGACATAAAAGAAAAAATTCTCTCCATCTGTCCCTCGGCGACCTTCGAGGAGGGTGAATACCTCCAGATCAACGTGGCCGACAAGGACTGGTTCCCCCTGGCCAAGGCCATGAAGGAGGACCGCGAGCTGAATTTCGACGTGCTGACCGCCGTTGTCGGCATGGACTGGAAGGAGGCTTACGGAGTGGTGTACTATCTCACCAGCACCACCCATGACTGGGACGTTGTCTGCGTCAAGGTGGAGGCCCCGGACCGCAAGGACCCCATGATCCACTCCGTGAGCAGCCTCTGGAAGGTGGCTCTCTTTCAGGAGCGCGAGGTCTACGACTTCTTCGGCATCAAGTTTATCAACCATCCCGACATGCGCCGCATGTTCCTGCGCAACGACTGGAAGGGCTTCCCCCTGCGCAAGGACTATGACGCCGACCCCAAGCTCAATCCCATCCCCAAGGATGACGAGAAAAACGAGGATGACACCCGCTCCTACGTCGAGGATGAGAAGGGAAAGGTGACCTGCGTGCCCGGCAAGGTGTTCGCCCCCGGCGACTACGTGGTCAACGTCGGCCCGCAGCACCCCTCCACCCACGGCGTGATGCGTTTCCGCTGCGCCGTTGACGGCGAGATCGTCACCAAGGTCGACGTCGTTTCCGGATATATCCACCGCGGCATCGAGAAGCTCTGCGAGGAACTCGGCTATCCCCAGATACTCCACTTCACTGACCGCATGGACTATATGTCCGCCCATCAGAACCGCGAGTGCCTCTGTATGTGCATCGAGAAGGCCATGGGCCTTGAGGTGCCCGAGCGTGCCGTGGTGATACGCGCCATGATGGACGAGCTGATGCGTATATCCTCTCATCTCCTTGCCTTCGGTTGCACTGCGATGGACCTGGGCGCCACCACCGCCTTCTTCTACGGATTCCGCGAGCGCGAGCAGGTACTCGACATCTTCGAGAAGACCTGCGGAGCCCGCATGTCGATGAACTATAACGTCATCGGCGGCGTCATAGCCGACCTGCATCCCGACTTCGTGAAGGATGTCAAGGAGCTTATCCGCATCATGCCCGAGAGAATCAAGGAATACCATAAGGTGTTCTCCGGCAACATCATCGCCATGAACCGCCTCAAGAAAGTGGGTATGCTCCCCCTCGAGGATGCCGTCAACTACTGCATCACCGGTCCCAGCGGACGCGGTTCCGGCTGGAGTTGCGACTGCCGCAAGAAGCACCCCTACGGTGCCTATCCACAAGTGAAGTTCGAGGAGGTGCTCGAATATGGCTGCGACTCCTACGCCCGCTACATGGTGCGTATGCGCGAGATAGAGGAGAGCGTCAAGATTCTCGAGCAGCTTGTGGACCGCATCCCCGAAGGCCCGATCCGCGCGCAGGTGCCCAAGATCATCAAGCTCCCCGTGGGACGCTGGTATCAGCAGGTCGAGGCGAGCCGCGGCACATTCGGCGTCTACATCGAGTCTGACGGCGGCAAGACCCCCTACCGCGTGCACTTCCAGAGCCCCTGCTTCAACCTCGTGGGCGTGATGGATCTCTGCTGCCGGGGCAACATGATCGCCGACCTCATCACCATCGGCGCGGCCCTCGACTTCGTGATTCCCGACATCGACAGATGACAGCGGGTCCCAAGACTTACTTTCACAGGAAAACCAAATCTAATTAACAGTCATGTTTGATTTCAGCATAGTCACAAATTGGGTCAACGACCTGCTCATGGGCTTCCTGCCCTCATGGGCCGCTGTGCTTGTGGAGTGCGTCATCATCGGTGTATGCGTACTACTCGCCTACACGGTGCTCGCCCTCTTCTACATCCTCTATGAACGCAAGCTCTGCGCATGGTTCCAGTGTCGTCTGGGCCCGATGCGCGTGGGTCCCTGGGGACTGCTTCAGGTCTTCGCTGATATGTTCAAGATCCTCATCAAGGAGCTCATATCCCTGAAAGGCACTGACCGCTTCCTCTTCAAGCTCGCCCCCTACATAATAATCACCTCCTCCGTGGTGATGCTGGCCTGTCTCCCCTGGGGCAACGGCCTTCAGATCATCGACTACAATATCGGTATCTTCTTCATCCTCGCCGTCTCCTCGGTGGGCGTGCTCGGTATCCTGCTCGCAGGCTGGGCCTCCAACAACAAGTACACCCTCATCGGAGCCATGCGAAGCGGCGCCCAGATGATCTCCTACGAGATCTCCCTCGGTCTCGCCCTGATTTCCATAGTGGTCTTCGCCGGCACCATGAACATCACCGACCTCGTGGCCGAGCAGCAGTCCGCATGGTTCCTCTTCCGCGGACACATCCCCGCCATCATCGCCTTCCTCATCTACATCGTGGCAGCCACGGCCGAGACCAACCGCGGCCCCTTCGACCTTCCCGAGGCTGAGCATGAGCTGGTGGCCGGTTATCACACCGAGTATTCCGGCATCCACTTCGGCTTCTTCTACCTCGCCGAATACCTCAACCTCTTCATCGTCTCCGGCATCGCCTCCCTGATGTTCCTCGGCGGCTGGATGCCTTTCCATGTCCCCGGCTGGGATGGATTCAATGAGATCATGAACTATATCCCCGGTCCCGTGTGGTTCCTGGCCAAGGCCTTCTTCATCTCGTTTGTCATCATCTGGTTCAAGTGGACCTTCCCGCGCGTTCGTATCGACCAGATGCTTGCCTTCGAGTGGAAATACCTCATGCCCCTCTCCCTGCTCAACCTTGTGCTGATGGCCGTCTGTGTGGCCCTGGGCTGGCACTTCTGATGAAGCGAAGAGCAAATCCTTAGAATCGAGAATATTTAACTACCCCAACATCCAATAAAGAATATGAGCGCTAATTACGGAACAGTGACTCAGGTTATCGGCCCGGTTATCGACGTGTCGTTCGAGGGAGGGAAGGAGAACATTCCCCCTATCTACGCCGCGTTGAAGGTCAAGCGTGACAACGGCGAGGAGCTGATACTCGAAGTCGAGCAGCATATCGGTGAAGACACTGTGCGCTGTGTAGCCATGGAGTCGACCGACGGTCTGCGTCGCGGCGTACCAGTAGAGAACCTCGGGCGACCCATCGCCGTGCCCACCGGCAACCAGGTGAAAGGACGCCTCCTCAACGTCATCGGCGAGGCCATAGACCACCTTCCCGAACTCGATCGCGACAACCTCCGTCCCATCCATCAGCCCGCCCCGGCTTTCGACGAGCTGGCCCTGTCGACTGAAATCCTTTACACCGGCATCAAGGTCATCGACCTTCTCGAACCCTACTCCAAGGGTGGTAAGATCGGTCTCTTCGGCGGTGCAGGTGTCGGTAAGACCGTGCTTATCATGGAGCTTATCAACAACATCGCCAAGGGCCACAACGGCTTCTCAGTGTTCACCGGCGTCGGCGAGCGTACCCGCGAGGGCAACGACCTGCTCCGCGAGATGATCGAGAGCGGCGTGATCAAGTATGGCAAGAAGTTTGAGGAAGGCATGGAGAAGGGAGGCTGGGACCTTCATGACGTAGACATGAAGGAGGTCAACGAATCGCAGGCCACCCTCGTGTTCGGACAGATGAACGAGCCCCCGGGCGCACGTCTGCGCGTGGCCCTTTCGGGTCTGACCGTGGCAGAGCAGTTCCGCGACGGCGAGGGAGGCGGTAAGGACATCCTCCTCTTCATCGACAACATCTTCCGTTTCACCCAGGCCGGTTCCGAGGTGTCCGCCCTTCTGGGCCGTATGCCCTCCGCGGTAGGTTATCAGCCCACGCTGGCCTCCGAGATGGGTATGCTCCAGGAGCGAATCACCTCCACCAAGAACGGCTCCATCACTTCCGTGCAGGCCATCTATGTGCCGGCAGACGACCTCACTGACCCGGCTCCGGCCACCACATTCTCCTTCCTTGACGCCACCACGGTGTTGAGCCGTAAGATCGCCGAGCTGGGTATATATCCTGCCGTTGATCCCCTCGACTCCACCTCCCGAATCCTCGACCCGAACATCATCGGTGAGGATCACTACAACGTGGCCCAGGAGGTGAAGCAGCTTCTTCAGAAATACAACGACCTTCAGGATATCATCGCCATCCTCGGTGTGGACGAACTTTCCGACGACGACAAGCTCGTCGTGGCCCGCGCCCGCCGCGCACAGCGTTTCCTCTCGCAGCCCTTCCACGTGGCCGAGCAGTTCACCGGCCTCCCGGGCGTGATGGTGCCCCTCAACGAGACCATCCGTGGCTTCAAGATGATTCTCAGCGGAGAGATGGACGAATATCCCGAGCAGGCCTTCCTCAACGTCGGCACAATCGACGAGGCTATCGCCAAGGGCAAGAAGATGCTTGCCGAAGTGAAGTAATAGCTATCCATCCCCCAAGAATCAACCACAGATGACACTCGAAATCATATCCTCTCACGAGGTGCTCTACAAAGGGGACGCCGACATGGTGACCCTCCCCGGCGAGATGGGCCGTTTCACGGTGCTGCGCAACCATGCCTCGATTATCTCGGTGCTCGTGCCGGGAGACATCCGCTTCCGCAAGGAGGGAGACAAGGAACACAGCTATCATATCAACGGCGGTCTTGTCGATGTTGACAACAACGTGGTGTCGGTGTGCATCTATTAACCGGAATGGCGATGAACAAAAGATTTTCAATACTCATGCTGTTGGCGGCCCTGCTGATCGGGTTTGCCGCTCCGGCGCGCGCCGCCGGACACGGTGACTCCGAGAAGGAGGGTGTGGACGTGAAGGAAATCATCTTCCACCACCTCGGCGATGGCTACGGCTGGGAAGTTCCATTCAGCCATGTCTACCGTATTCCCCTTCCGGTGATTGTGCGCGCCCAGGATGGCGCATGGTTCTGCTTCTCCTCCTCTAAGCTCACTTACGTGACGGTGGAGGAGGATATGGCCGACGGCAAGAAGTCGGAATATCTCTCGCAGGCCATCTATACCGCTGAGAAGAACGGCAAGGAATACCACTTCATGCTTCCCCATGTCAGCGACAACGCCGGCAAGGTGGTACAGGTCTGGCCCCTGACCGACGCCGAGCAGGCCGAGCTTCACGCCCGCGCCATCGCCGAGACCAAGGCTGACCCCAAGAAGGCGGAGCATAGCGTCGCAATCTCCGGATATGCCTATGACGCCACGACCGGAAAGTATTTCAAGGAATACCGTCCCCTCGACTTCTCCATCACCAAGAATGTCCTCGCCCTGCTCATAGCCGCCGTCGTCGTGACGGCCATGGTCATGAGCCTGGTGAGATACTACCGCCGCAAAGGCATGAAGGCCCCCCGCAAGGGGATGGGCTTCATGGAGATGCTCGTCAACTTCATTTATGAGGGCGTGATCAAGAACACTTTAGGCCCCAAGGCCCCGAAGTTCGCCCCCTTCCTGCTGACCTGCTTCTTCTTCATCCTCGTGATGAACCTTCTCGGCCTTATCGTCATCTTCCCCGGCGGCGCCAACCTTACGGGCAACATCGCCGTGACGCTCGTGCTTGCCGTGCTGGTGTTCATAGTCACCAACATCAACGGCAACAAGGAGTACTGGAAGGAGATTCTCTGGCCCGATGTCCCCATCTGGCTGAAGTGTCCCCTCCCCATCATGCAGATGATCGAGATCTTCGGAATGTTCACCAAGCCCGCCGCCCTGTGCGTGCGTCTCTTCGCCAACATGATGGGCGGCCACATGATTGTCATCACCCTGACGCTGCTGATTTTCATCTTCGCGGCGTTCGGAGTGGCGGCTACCGGAGGCTCGGTGGTCATCTCGGTGCTCTTCTCCATCTTCATGCTCGCGCTCGACGTCCTGGTGAGCTTCATCCAGGCATACGTCTTCACCATGCTGGCCACCATCTTCATCTCGATGGCCGTGGCCGAGCATGAGCACCACGACGCCTCGGAGCACAAAGCAGCATAAAAAACAACAATCAATCATACTAACTACTTTAAACACATCAGAATTATGTTATCAATGATTTTGGCCGCCGAAGCCCTCGCATCGCTCGGCGCAGCACTAGGAGCAGCAATCGCAGCAATCGGCGCAGGCATCGGCATCGGCCGTATCGGATCCTCCGCCATGGAAGCCATCGCACGTCAGCCGGAGTCCGCAGGCGACATCCGCTCGAACATGATTGTGATCGCCGCCCTCATTGAGGGTGTGGCCCTGTTCGCCGTGATCGTATCCGCCCTCGCACTGTTCATCTGATTTCGACACCCGCAAAATTCTGACAAATGGAATTATTCACGCCCGATTTTGGCCTGGTCTTCTGGATGTTCGTGGCCTTCATTCTCCTCTTCCTCGTGCTTGCGAAGTGGGGATGGCCCGTGATTCTGAAGAGCATGGACTCCAGGGCCGACACCATCGACAAGGGAGTCGAATACGCCCGCGAGGCCAAGGAGCAGCTTGACAACGCCCGCGCCGAGGCCCAGAAATATGTCGAGGAAGCCCGGGAGCGTCAGGCTGAGATGTTGCGTGATGCAGCCAAGATGAAGTCCCAGATCATCGAGGAGGCCAAGAAAGAGGCCTCCGCCGAGGCATCGAAGGTCATGGAGGCTGCCAAAGTGTCGATAGAACAGTCACGCAAGGAAGCTGAACTTCAGTTCAGAAACGAAGTGAGCAAGTTCTCGCTTGACATTGCCGAGAAGATGGTGCGCAAGCAGCTTCAGGACGACAAGTCGCAGCAGGAGCTTGTCAACAAAATGTTGGACGAAATAGAGAAGAACTGAACCGATGAGCAACGGTCTGATTCCCCAGCGCTATGCAAAGGCGCTTTATAAGCTGACAGAGGAGAAGGGCACCACCGACTCCGTGTATGAAGAGATGCGGGAGGTAGCCGATGCGTTCGACCGCAATCCCGAGCTGGCCAAGGTGCTCGCCAACCCCTTCGTGGGGCGCGACGACAAGGCCCGGCTCCTCGAGACTGCTGCCGGAGACAAGGCGGAGGATGACTACCGTGGCTTCGTGAGGCTCGTGCTCGATCATCACCGTGAGGAGTATGCGCGTCTGATGGCCCTGGCTTACCGCGACATCTACCGCCGTGCGCACGGTATCGCGGAGGCCACCCTCGTGACCGCAGCCCCTCTCGGCGAGGCCGAGACCGACAAGATCAGGGACATCGTGGCCAAGGCCTATCCGGCTCTCAAGCTGGAGTGGCGCCAGAAGGTGGACCCCGCTCTTATCGGCGGCTTCGTGGTGGACGTCGACGGCTACCGCCTCGACGCCTCGGTGAGGAACGAACTAGAACAACTAAGTCTAAAACTCTTAAGAAGCAACTGAAATGCTTAACCCAAGCGAAATATCTGATATACTCAAGCAGCAGCTTGAAAACGTCAGCTCGAAGGCCAAGTTCGAGGAGGTGGGCACGGTGCTGTCCGTCGGCGACGGCGTGGCGCATGTCTACGGTCTGGAGAACGTGAAGAGCAACGAGCTGGTGGAGTTTGAGAACGGCGTCAAGGGCGTCGCCCTCAACCTGGAGGAGAGCAATGTGGGTGTTGTGCTTCTCAACAATGTGAATAAAGTTACTGAAAACATGTCGGTGCGTCGCACGGGTGAGATTGCTTCAATTCCCGTAGGGGAGGGCCTCCTCGGCCGTGTGATCAACATCCTCGGCGAGCCCATCGACGGCAACGGTCCCATCGAGGGGGAGCTGCTCCGCATGCCCCTGGAGCGCAAGGCCCCCGGCGTTATCTTCCGCCAGCCCGTGAATCAGCCACTCCAGACCGGCCTGAAGGCCGTGGACGCCATGATTCCTATCGGACGCGGACAGCGCGAGCTCATCATCGGCGACCGCCAGATCGGTAAGACCGCCATCGCCATCGACACCATCATCAACCAGCGACAGAACTTCCTCGACGGCAAGCCCGTATATTGCATATACGTGGCCATCGGACAGAAGGCCTCCTCTGTCGCCGCCATCGTCAACACCCTGCGCAAGTATGGGGCGATGGACTACACAGTGGTGGTGGCCGCCACGGCGTCCGACTCCGCCTCGATGCGCTACTACGCACCCTTCGCGGGCGTGGCCATCGGCGAGTATTTCCGCGACACCGGCCGCGATGCCCTCATCGTTTACGACGACCTCTCGAAGCAGGCTGTGGCCTACCGTGAGATATCCCTCGTGCTCAAGCGCCCCTCGGGCCGCGAGGCATACCCCGGCGATATCTTCTATCTCCACTCCCGTCTGCTTGAACGCGCCGCCAAGATCATTGACAACCAGGAGGTGGCAGCCTCAATGAACGACCTTCCCGAGGTGCTCAAGCCCATCGTAAAGGGTGGCGGCTCCCTGACGGCCCTTCCCATCATCGAAACCCAGGCCGGCGACGTCTCCGCATATATCCCGACCAACGTGATCTCCATCACCGACGGTCAGATATTCCTCGAGACCTCGCTCTTCAACCAGGGTATACGGCCCGCCGTCAACGTGGGTATCTCCGTGTCGCGTGTAGGCGGTAACGCGCAGATCAAGCCCATGAAGAAGGTGGCCGGCACGCTGAAGATCGCCCAGGCGCAGTTCCGCGAGCTGGAGTCGTTCACCAAATTCGGCGGCGACATTGACCCCGTGACCGCCAAGGTTATCGACACGGGCCGCAAGAACCAGCAGCTCCTAATTCAGCCTCAGTATCAGCCCTGGCCCGTAGAAAACCAGGTAGCCGTGATCTACTGCGGCGTGAACGGTCTGCTCGAACCCGTGCCCCTGGACAAGGTGCATGAGTTTGCCGAGACCTTCCTCCAGCTCCTGAAGGCGAAATACCAGAAGGAAGTGCTCGACGAGATCAAGGCCGGCCGCCTCACGGACGACGTCACCGCCAAGCTCACCGAGTGTGCCAAGGAGGTGTCGGGCCGCTACGCCAAGGCCTGAGGCCGCACATTCGCAAGCATATACGCAAATATCCGCCGGGGGGCCATCCGTGGCCGGCCGGCGGCCATGAATGGACGGACCGTCCTGACCGACGGTCCGTCCGCGAATTTAACAACAACAAAACATCACAGAAACAACTGACTTATGGCCACCCTGAGGGAATTAAAGACACGAATCGGCTCCGTGTCGTCGAGTGAGAAGATCACCGGCGCCATGAAGATGATTTCGTCTGCGAAGGTCCACAAATTCGAGCAGGCGCTCCGCAGACTATTGCCCTACAAGAACCAGATACGCTCCATCATGGGCCACATACTGCAATCAGGCACCACATTCTCCTCACCCCTGATCGAGGAGCGTGAGGTGCATCATGTAGGAATGGTGGTCTTCGGCAGTGACGACGGTCTTTGCGGCGCTTACAACATGAATATCTTCAAGCAGTTTCTCGTCGAGATTAACGCCGTACGCGATGCTTACGGCAAGGATGTGGCCATCACGGTCTATCCTGTCGGCAAGAAGATAGCTAAGGCCGTGGAGAAGATTCAGGGAAACGGAATCAATATCGAGCGTTTCGAGGGCGTCAGCTCCAAGATGGAGGGAGACCGCGTCACGGAGTTCACCTCCGCGCTGCGCGGCAAGTTCATAAGCGGAGACCTCGACCTGGTGAAGGTGGTCTACATGCAGTTCCAGTCCATCAGCCGGCAGCGTCTGACCGTCGACCAGCTCTATCCCGTGAGCCACAAAGCCATCATGGCCGAGGCGGGAGAACAGGGAAGCGGCGCCGACAAGCTCTACATCTTCGAGCCTGACCCCAACCGCATCTTCAACGAGGTGCTCCCCATGTACGTGCTCTCCCTCATGCAGGAGATCACCATCGAGAACCGCGCCTCCGAGATGGCCGCCCGCGTCATGGCCATGCAGAGCGCCAACGACAACGCCAAGAAGCTCCTCGAAGGCCTCCAACTCGAATACAACAAGCTGCGCCAGCAGGGCATTACTACCGAACTGCTCGACATCCTGGGCGGACAGGTGGAGCGATGACACTCACAATAGCAAACCAAGAAATTACAATATTGTATTTATGAGTAGTATTAAAGAATACTTTTCACAGGTCGGCCAGGGACTCAAGAGTCTTGCGACGGGCATGGCCGTGACCGGCAAGGAGTTCGTCACTCCCAAGGTCACGGAGCAGTATCCCGAAAACCGCGCCACTCTCGACATCTCGGACCGCTTCCGCGCGGAGCTGACCCTGAAGTACGACGCCGAAGGGCGCCACAAGTGCATCGGCTGCGGCATCTGCCAGATGAACTGCCCCAACGGTACCATCCAGCTGACCACCAAAATGGTGGAACTTCCCGATGGCAAGAAGAAGCGCAAGCTCGACAAGTATATGTACGACCTGGGGAGCTGCACCTTCTGCATGCTATGCGTCACCACGTGCCCGCAGGACGCCCTTGAGTTCACCAACGATTTCGAACAGGCCGTCTTCACGCGAGACAAGCTCGTCAAGCAGCTCAACTACCGTCCCGAGGTGCCCGACGCACCGGCGCCTCCCAAGCCCGCGACTGAAAACAACGATAACAAATAAGTCATAATGGAATCTGTAGGTAACATCATCCTCTACTTCATCGTAGCGATCGCGATGGTGGCAAGCGCCTTCATGGCCGTCACCAGCACCAAGATCCTGCGTGCCGCGACTTATCTGCTCTTTGCCCTCATATCGACAGCCGTGTTCTATTTCCAGCTCGGCTATCAGTTCTTAGGTGCGGTGCAGATCGCGGTTTATGCGGGAGGCATCATGGTGCTCTTCGTGTTTTCGATTCTTCTGACCCACAAACCCAACGAGAAGGCCGCTCCCCTCAGCCAGCACCGCCGTCGCACGGGCATCCTGTGCAGCGTGCTCGGCGCAGTGCTGCTCCTCTTCGCCCTCTTCGAGATGCCCCTCATCAACGGCATCTCCCTGAGCGAAGCCATCGGCGGCTCGGCCATGATCACCATGACCGACATCGGCCATGCCTTCACCGGCACGGAGCGCTATCAGTATCTGCTCCCCTTCGAGGCCGTGAGCGTGCTCCTTCTCGCATGTATAATCGGCGGCGTGACCATCGCCCGTAAAGAATGACTGCTATGGACCTGAGTATTTTATGGTATCTCGTGCCCAGCGTGATTATGTTCGTCTGCGGCGTATACGGGTTCATCACCCGCAAGAACATGGTGGCCATCCTCATCTCCCTTGAGCTGATGCTCAACTCGGCCGATCTGAATTTCGTGATATTCAACCGTTTCCTTTTCCCCGGCTCTATGGAGGGGATGGTATTCACTCTCTTCGCAATCGCAATCGCGGCTGCCGAGACAGCGCTTGCCATCGCCATCATCATCAACATCTACCGCTCTATCGGTAGCACCGAGGTGACCGAAACCAACAAACTGAAACACTAAGACGACATGGACATCACATTACCAATTCTGATTCTGGCTCTTCCGATCGCCATGTTCCTGATCTTAGGGATAGGCGGAGTGAAGATGTCGCGCAAGGTGGCGGGCGTGCTCGGCATACTCGGCATGGGCACCACGGCCACCCTGGCGTATATCGTGGCCTTCACCTACTTCTTCAGCGGCAACCCCGACTTCATCATCGACGGCGTGCGCCTGCAGTATCAGGTGTTTGACGTCACCTGGCTCGCCTTCACCCAGAAGCTCATAGTCAACATCGGCTTCCTTCTCGATCCGATTTCGGCCATGATGCTCGTGGTCATCACCACCATCTCCTTCCTCGTGCACCTCTATTCATGGGGATACATGGAGCATGAGCCGGGCTTCCAGCGTTACTACGCCTTCCTCTCCCTCTTCTCCTTCTCGATGCTCGGCCTGGTAGTGGCCACCAACATCTTCCAGATGTATATCTTCTGGGAGCTCGTGGGTGTCTCCTCCTATCTGCTCATCGGCTTCTTCTACAAGCTCCCCAGCGCGGTGTCAGCCTCCAAGAAGGCCTTCATCGTGACGCGTTTCGCCGACCTGGGCTTCCTCATCGGTATCCTGATTCTCTCCTACTATACCGACACCTTCAACTTCATCAACCTCACCTCCAATCCCGAGGCGGTGCTGACCTCCACCGGAGGCGCCACCTTCATGGGAGCCTCCGTGCTGACCTGGGCCATGGTGCTCATCTTCACCGGTGGCATGGGTAAATCGGCCATGATGCCTCTCCATATCTGGCTCCCCGACGCCATGGAGGGTCCGACGCCCGTATCGGCCCTGATCCACGCCGCCACGATGGTCGTGGCCGGTGTCTATCTGGTGGCCCGTATGTTCCCCGTCTACTGCGTGGTTGATGCCGCGATGACCTTCATCTGCGTTGTCGGCGCCATCACGGCCTTCTATGCCGCCGTAGTGGCTTGCGCCCAGATCGACATCAAGCGCGTGCTCGCCTTCTCCACCATCTCGCAGATCGCCTTCATGATGGTTTCGCTCGGCGTGGCCTACGACCGTCCGATCGAGGGTGTGCACTACGCCGGACTCGGCTACATGGCCGGTATGTTCCACCTCTTCACCCACGCCATGTTCAAGGCCCTCCTCTTCCTCGGAGCCGGCGCCCTGATCCATGCAGTGCACTCCAACAACTACACCGCCATGGGTGGCCTGCGCAAGTATATGCCCATCACCCACTGGACATTCCTCATCGGCTGTCTCGCCATCGCCGGCATCTGGCCCTTCTCGGGCTTCTTCTCCAAAGACGAGATGCTCGCCGCCATGTTCGCCCGTCATTGGTTCTGGGGCGCATGGATGACGATGGTGGCCGGTCTGACGGCGTTCTATATGTTCCGCCTCTACTATCTCATCTTCTGGTGGGAGGAGAATCCCCACTACAAGGAGCACAAGCCTCATGACGCCCCCTGGCAGATGTCGCTTCCCCTCATTTTCCTCGCCCTCGTAAGCTGCGTAGCCGGCTTCATCCCCTTCGGTGAACTCGTCACTTGGGACGGCGTCCCCTACCATATCCACATCGAGCTCCCCGTGGCCGCCACCTCCCTGAGCGTCGCCGTCATCGCCATCCTGCTCGCCACGAAGATGTATCGCGTCAAGAACGATCTGCCCACGAAGGTGAAGAACTTCTGGCCCACCCTCTGGGAGGCTGCACACCGTCGCTTCTACTGGGACGAGATCTACCAGTTCGTGGTCCACAAGATCATCTTCGGCATCATCTGCCGGAGCATCGCATGGTTTGACCGCCACGTCATCGACGCCACAATGGACGGCATGGCCAAGGTCACCAACGTCGCCTCCAACTCCATCAAGGGTATGCAGAGCGGCAATGTCCAGGCATACGTAATCTGGTTCTTCCTCGGAGCAGTGGCCCTGGCCGGCATCACATGGCTCTGTCTCGTTTAACCCAATGTTGCAACACAGTAAAAACTTAAAATCATGATATTCGACAATTTGCTAATCTGGTTTGTCGTCATTCCGGTGCTCATGATGGCCGGACTCGGGCTGTGCCGCAACAGCAGCATGAACGCCATCCGCGCGGTCATGGTGGTGGGCTCGACCCTGCTGCTCGCACTGGCTGTATGGCTCTGTGTCGACTTCCTCTGCCTGCGCCACAACGGCGCTGACGCCGAGATGCTCTACACGGGCTCC
Organism: uncultured Porphyromonadaceae bacterium; assembly: GCA_947174995.1. Lineage (GTDB taxonomy): Bacteria > Bacteroidota > Bacteroidia > Bacteroidales > Muribaculaceae > Lepagella. Next base: position 4,695 of record CAMWLC010000016.1, on the reverse strand, counting down.
TGGATGTGGTACGCCCCCCTCAACATCCACCTCGCCGTGGGTGTGGACGGCATCTCCGTGCTGATGCTGATGCTCTCAGCCATCATCGTCTTCGCCGGCACATTCGCATCCTGGAAAATCAACCCCCTGCCCAAGAACTTCTTCCTCTGGTTCACGCTTCTCTCCACCGGAGTCTTCGGCTTCTTCATCTCGATAGACATGTTCACCATGTTCATGTTCTATGAGGTGGCCCTCATCCCGATGTATCTTCTCATTGGCTTCTGGGGCACGGGCCGCAAGGAATATTCCGCCATGAAGCTGACCCTGATGCTCATGGGTGGCTCCGCCTTCCTGATGCTGGGTCTTCTCGGCATATTCTGGCACTCCGCACCCGAAGGTGGCGTGCCGACATGGAATATCCTCGAGATAGCCCGCCAGGCTCAGATAGACCCGAGCTGGCAGCGTCTCCTCTTCTGCTTCACCTTCGTGGGCTTCGGCGTGCTCGGCGCCATGTTCCCCTTCCACACCTGGAGCCCCGACGGTCATGCATGCGCCCCGACCGCCGTGTCGATGCTCCACGCCGGCGTACTCATGAAGCTCGGCGGCTACGGCTGCTTCCGCATCGCCATCTACCTGCTCCCGCAGGCAGCCAACGAGCTGGCATGGATATTCATCATCCTCACCGGCATCAGCATCGTCTACGGAGCCTTCTCGGCCTGCGTGCAGACCGACCTGAAGTATATCAACGCCTACTCGTCGGTGTCACACTGCGGCATGGTGCTCTTCGCCCTTCTGATGCTCAACACCACCGCCATGACCGGCGCCATCATGCAGATGCTCTCCCACGGTCTGATGACGGCACTCTTCTTCGCCCTCATCGGTATGATATACGGACGCACTCACACGCGTGACATCCGCCAGATGGGTGGCCTCATGAAGATCATGCCCTATCTGGGCGTTTGCTACATGATAGCCGGTTTCGCCTCTCTCGGTCTGCCGGGTCTCTCCGGCTTCGTGGCCGAGATGACGATATTCGTGGGCTCCTTCCAGGATGCCGATACGTTCCACCGTATCTTCGTCATCCTCGCATGCAGCGCTATCGTCACGACCGCGGTCTACATCCTGCGCGTCGTGGGCAAGCTCCTCCTCGGTCCCGTCTATGACGACCATCACCTCACTCTGACGGACGCCAACTGGTTCGAGCGCTTCTCTACCGTCACCCTGATAGTGTGCATCGCCGGAATCGGCTGCTTCCCCAACTGGATCAGCGAAACCATACAGCACAGCTTCGCCCCCATCATCGCGGCCATACAGGGAGGTGCCTTCTAAGAATGTATTGAATCAACGAAACAACTGATTTCAACAATGGACTATTCACAATTTGGGGCAATGCTGCCCGAACTCATAGTACTGGGGATTTTCCTGCTGGTCTTCCTGGTCGATACATTCTCCGGCGCGGCGGGCAAGAAGATCCTCACCCCCATGACGGCTGTCCTGACCCTGCTTGCGACAGTGGCCATCTGGATCGTGCCCTCCTGCGGTGAGGCCGTATTCGGAGGTATGTATGTCTCCGACACCGCCACGCGCGCCATGAAGTGCATCCTCAGCGTAGGTTTCTTCCTCGTGGTGCTCCAGGCCCATGAATGGGTGGAGAGCGAAGTGATGGCCGTGCGCAAGGGTGAGTTCCTCGAGCTTCTGCTCGTCACCCTCTTCGGCATGTATCTCATGATCTCCGCCCGCCACTTCCTGCTCTTCATCATCGGCCTCGAGTCGGCCTCCCTCCCTCTGGCGGCTCTCGTAGCCTTCAACAAGCACAAATACGAGAGCCATGAAGCGGCCATCAAGTATATCCTGACCGCCGTCTTCTCCTCCGCCATCCTGCTGATGGGCCTCAGCTTCGTCTACGCCTTCTCGGGAGGCTCGCTCTACTTCAACGACATCGCCCTCTCCGTGACGCAGGGGGAGATGAGCGGACTGCTCCTTGTGGCCCTCGCCTTCGTGATGGCCGGACTTGGCTTCAAGCTCTCCCTCGTCCCCTTCCATCTCTGGACTGCCGACGTATATGAGGGAGCGCCCACATCCGTCACCGCCTATCTGAGCGTTCTCTCCAAGGGAGCTGCGGCTTTCGCCTTCTTCATCATCTTCGTACAGTGTTTCGGAGCCGTTTACAGCGACGCATGGGAATGGATGGCCTACGCCGTCATCATCGCCACCATCACCGTCGGCAACCTCTTCGCAATGCGTCAGAAGAACATGAAGCGCTTCATGGCCTTCTCCTCCGTCTCCCAGGCCGGCTACATCGTGCTCGGCGTGATGGCGGGCAACGGACTCGGCCTGACCTCCATGATGTTTTATATCTTCGTATATGTGGTGAGCAATCTCGGCGCTTTCGCCGTGATCTCCACCATCGAGGACAAGACGGGCAAGATCAGCATGACGGACTACAACGGACTCCATGTCACGAATCCCTGGCTCTCGTTTGCCATGACGCTCGCCATGTTCTCGCTGGCCGGTATCCCCCCCTTCGCCGGATTCTTCTCGAAGATACTCATCTTCACCTCAGTGACCTCGACGGGAAGCATGGCCCTGTACATGCTCGTGCTGGTAGCCCTGATCAACACCATCATCTCGCTCTACTACTACCTGCTGGTGGTGAAGGCGATGTGGATCAGCGCCGACGCTCCGAAAGTGGAGAGCTTCAAGAGCAGCCGCTGCATGAAGGTGTCCCTTTCGCTCTGTGTGCTCGGAATAGTGTTCTTCGGTCTCGTAAGCCCCATCTACGACTGGCTCTACAACGCGGTTCTCACCTCGTTCCCCAACGCACTGGCCTTCGTGCTCCAGTGAGACTATTCTGATATTAGAAATATAAAAACAAGTGCCGGGGATATGATTTGCAAATCATATCCCCGGCATTTGTTTTTAAATTTCATAACTTGATTTGAGACTATCTAATCAGTTTGAGATCTGCTTACATACAATTTGACAGCTAATTGTCAGTTTTATTATCATGGATAATAAAGTAACCAAACGGCAATTGAGATATATCGGTATATTTTCGCTCGTACTAATATGTATGGGTGCAATATTGTTTTATGGTTATTTCAAGCGATCGAAAATAAATCAGTCATTATTGCAAGCAGAGTTGCTGGTAGAGGAAAATCCCGACTCGGCTGCTGTGGTAGTAGAATCACTTGAGAGTTATAACAGGTTGACTGACGGAGATAAAGCACTGTTGGCATTAATCAAAATCGGATTGAATTACAAATTTGGATATGTAGAAGATTCGGATTCATTAGAGAATATTGCAATTGATTATTATTCTTCCACAACAGATTCATTCAGAATTGCACAGGCTGACTATTTCAAAGCCAAACGGTTTGCCGGCGGCCATGACAACCTCGAAGCTGTACCACCCGCTACCAGAGCGTATGAATATTTCAATTCCACAGAAAATCACTTGTGGAGAGCCAGAACAGCTGAAATAATGGGTTTGATACATGGAATGGAATACGATTCATACAATGCGTTGAAATTTAACAAAGAGGCATCGGAAGAATATAAATTGGCAGGTAAACACAGGAATCAACTGTTTTCGGCCGTCGATTATGCGGAACAATTGGGTTTCCTGGACCAAGCTGATAGAAGTATCGCCCTATTGGATAGTATCAACCGGGTTGCCGAGAGTGAACCCGCAGATTCCGCATTGCTTGAATATTGCTATCGTGTCAAGATAAGAGCTTATCTTGAAGCAAGACGGTATTATGAAGCAAACTCGGCACGCGAAGCGCAGAAACAGCTTGGCTTCAGGACTTACGCAACATTAGAGGACTCCATCAATGATTTATGCTTAGCTATTAATTTTGGAGACTATGATCGTGCACGGAGTATTTTGCAGGATGCAATACCTCACGCCACAGATGATGTTCGTAAGGGAAATTATTTTTTTGAGTTGAAGGATCTTTGCGCGAAGATGGGTGATTGCAAAGGGGTATCTGAATTTTCCGACAGTGTTATTCAAGCACAAAATCGAGTATTGACAGAAAAACTGAGACAATCCATTCCCTCGATACAAAGGGATCGTTATAAGATGCGAAGTTATGCTGCTGAAAAGCGTAGTTCAGGTCTTATACGCATTGTCTGGATAATCAGCATCTGTGCAGTTTTGATTATATTGCTCCTGATAGCATATCACCGGGTTAAGTCCCGTTTACAGCTAACTAAACTCCAAGTGGTATTGGAAAATTTGAGAAATCTTGAAATACGAAATTCCTCCATTGAAAGAGACAAGTATAAACTTGCGGGTGAACTTGAATTAGCGACAGAAGAACTCGGAAAGGTCACTCAGGAACTTGAGTCGGTTTCCACATCTCTTGTAGACTCCGACAGACGTGTACTCGAAGCAAAAAACGCTGTTGCCAAAATGCTCAAGGAGAGATGGACAACTCTAAATACTTTATGTGGGCAATATTATGATTTAGGATATGAAGATATGGCTGTTCTCAAGAATTTAAAGATTGAGATCAGCCGCTTCAAGTCACCTGCATCGATAAGAGGCATCGAAAGTATTGTAGATAAGTATTTGGACGGTATCGCTTCTCTCTTTAGAAATGAATGTTCATTTCTTTCAGAGAAGGAGATAACTATTTTTGTACTTACAGTTGCAGGATTAAGTGTGAAGTCAGTATGCCTTGTAGTCGAATTAAAGCGAAACCACCT
>CAMWLC010000015.1 GCA_947174995.1 uncultured Porphyromonadaceae bacterium | reverse complement strand
TATCTCATGTGCTATCTCATGTGCTATCTCATGTGCTATCTCATGTGCTATCTCACGGCGAGATTAAGGATTTCGGATGGGGAGCTGACGAGGTGGTCGGCGAAGGCCTTGCGTAGTTCCGACACGGGGCGGAAGCCCCATGTCACGCCGACGGAGTCCACGCATGCGCGCCGTGCCGTCTCTATGTCCACGGCCGAATCCCCCACGTGCATGGTCTGCGCCTTGGGAGTGGGGTGTTTCTGGAGGATGGCGAAGTCAATGGAGGGGTCGGGCTTCGTGGGACGATCCTCCACCTGACCCATTACTGCCACGAAGGGTATGTCGGGGAAGAAATGCGCTATTATGCGCCGTGCGGCCGATTCATACTTGTTGGTCGACACCGCCACGGCTATACCGCGCTCCGTCAGTTCCGCGAGGAGTTCCGGTATTCCGGGATAGGGAGTGGTGGAATCCGTGCAATGCTCGTCATAATGATGGCGGAAATGCACCAGAAGCTCATCTATCGTCTTGGGGTCGGCATCGGGTTGCGCCCGCTCCATGAGCTTGCGTATGCCGTTGCCCACCATGTAGTTGTATGACGAGATGGGATGTGTGGCAAACCCCATCTGCTCCAGCGCGTAGTTGCAGGAGGTGCCGAGGTCGGCTATGGTGTTGAGCAGAGTGCCGTCGAGATCGAATATAATCAGCTTTTTCATTGTAGATAAATGCTTTAGTCCGAGACTTTCCGTGTCGGCTCAGAAGGGGTATCCTATCGAGAAATGGAGTGAGCGGTCGCGTGCCCATCGGGGATGGATGATGGGCCAGGGCTGCTCGCCGCGTGCGGGGTTGTGGGCCTTCATGCCGAGGTCGAAGCGTATCAGGAAATAATTGAAATCCAGGCGCAGACCCAGTCCGTAAGCCCCCGCCAGTTGCTTGTAGAACTGACTGAAGCGGAACACCCCGTCCGGCTGGTTGGGATAATCACGGATTGTCCATATATTTCCAACGTCTATGAAGGCTCCGAGTTCAAGCACCCAGAAGAGTTTTGCGCGGTATTCCACGCTCAGGTCGAGGCGAATGTCGCCACACTGGTTGATGAAATCGCTCACGGAGTTGACACCCGGATATGCTCCCGGGCCGAGCGTGCGCACCGCCCATCCGCGCACACCGTTGGCCCCGCCGCCGTAGAAGCGCTTCTCGAAGGGGAGCACCGTGGAGTTGCCGTATGGCACTCCCACGCCCGCTCCCGCGTGGAAGGCGATGGCGTTGCGCGTGTCGAAATGATGGAGCAGGGAGAAATCCGCCTCCGCCTTCACATATTGGGAGTAGTGGATGCCGAAGATGCTGTAAGGATTGTCGTGGAAGTCTGAGCGGTGGTCGAAGATGCTGCTCAGGGCGAAGAGGAGGTTGCCCGCCGTCTCGCCGTTGACGCGAAGAGTGTGTATGTCGCGTTGCAACTCCGAGGTCCAGGGGGAGTCGGGACGCTTGTCGGAATAATAGAACGAATAGCCCAGACGCATGATGAAGTGATCCTCGTAGCTGTATCGCAGCAGGGGATTGTCGGGGGCTATCTGGTCTATGAAGTCGTTGGTGGAGGCGGGAAGATAGACGTAGTTGATGTCGATGGGGGTGAAGGTGTGGCGGTTGAGGGTGCGCCGGTCCATCCACTTGTAGGAGAATCCCGCCGTGGTGATGATGCGAGTGTATTCGGGGCGCTCCTGATAGTTGATGGAGACGTTGACGTCGGTGGAGGCGTTGATGTGGCGCTTGAAGCTCTCGCGCAGGAAGGGGGCCTTGAACTTCGGGAAACTGAGTCCCACATCGGCCGAGAGCTCGAGGTAGCGGTTGTTGAGCAGCCCTTTGAGGTCGCCGCTGAGCGATTCGTAGGCCGCGCGGAACTTCGCCGAGAGTGTCTCCGAGCCGCGCCCTATGTTGCGGTGGGAGTATCCGAGACCCACCGCCACTCCGAGGTCTCCCTCGGAGTTGGTGCCCTCCAGTTCCACGCTGGCCACCTGGCTCTTGCCGGGCGTGAGGAGGATGTAGGCGTCGATAAGCCCCGTGTCCCCCACGCTTCCGGCGGGCAGCGTGCGCACGCTCGTGAACTTCAGGATCCCCAGGCGCGAGAGGGCCTGGTAGGTGCGGTCCACATCGCGCTGTCTGAACACCTCTCCGGGGCGCAGGAAGCAGTTCTCGAATATAACGCCCGGGCGCAGGTATTTGCTGTGGCCGTAGAATATTTCCAGGTCGCGGTATCTCACCGTATCCGCACCCGCTATGTTCTGCGGCTGATCTCCCATGGCCGGGGTATAGTCCGTGATTACCCTCACTGAGCGGATGAGGTATTCGGAATAGGCCATGCGGCGGATGCCGACACTGTTGTCCGGCACGGGATTCACCTTCATGGTGAGGTCCACGTCAAGCGATCCCGAGGTGGTGTCGGCATTGAATGTGATCAGCTCCTTGGCGAAGGCGTAATATCCGGCGTTTCTCAGGCGCGTGGTGACGAACTCTCTCTGCAGCTCCAGCAGATCTCGGTCGAGAGCCATTCCCGCTTTGGCCGGAAACATGGCCGAATCCCGCATGATGGCGCTCCGCAGGATGGAGTCGGGAAACTCGTATGATATGCTGCGCACGGTGTGGAGCGGGCCGGGGGAGAGACTGTATTCCACTTTCATCTTGCGCCCGGCGGTGTCGGCAGTAGTGTGTGCCTCCACGTCGGCGTGGAGGTGTCCCTTGTTGATCAGGGCGTTGCGCAGCTGAGTCACGCCCGCCGCCGTCAGCGTGGAGTCGTAGATCACCGGGGCCTCGCCGAGATTGCGGGCCAGGCGGTTCCACCACTTCGTGGAGTCAGCCCCCTGCATATTGTATATGCCGAGGCGGAACTTCATGCTCCACAGCATCTTGTGGTTTGGGAGCTGCCTCATGTAGGTCTGCAGTTGCTCGGTGTCGAATTCCCCCTTTCGGGCCGTGGAATCAAAAGTGAAGCTCACTTTGTCGAGAAGAAACTCTCCCTGCGGCACCTTGCGGCTTGACGAGCAGGAGCCGAAGAGTGTCATCAGGCATATCCATGCGCCACACAGCCACATCTTCAGCGAGCGTGCGGCCGAGAAAGGGGATATGGATGAGGCTCCGGCAGCCTCTCGCAGCAGACGGTGGCCGATGCGGCAGTCGAAGCAGCGGTTGCGGTCGCAATACTCCTTGCGCAGATGGATGAGGGCCTGGCCCGACTGTGCGTCGCGCGGCTTGATGCCGGCCTCGCGCCAGGCCGTTGTGATGGAGTTGCGTTCCGGAGGAAGGGAGTAGAGGAGGCGCATGGCCGACTCGGCCCCTTCGGGATCGTTGTGGAGGGCGGCATGAGCGTAGTAGAAGGGGGCGGCCACGTTGATGAGGAGCACATCGATGCTCCCTTTGCCCAGGGATGAGGGGGCGGGCGTCGGAGGGGTGGCGAAAGAGTAGTGTTGCAGCCAGTAGCCTGAAAGTGACCAGCTGAATATCTCGCGGAGTTTGTCGACATCGCCCCGGGCCGCGAGCATCGCGGAGGCGAGTCCTTCGCGGGGATCCCCCACGGAGGCCGCCAGCAGGGCTATGCGGCGGTGAGGGAGGTTTTGCGGGCGTGTGCGGGCATATTTCCACATCCCGGCCGGAATCGGCCTGAGGTCGTATTTTGATCTCAGGAATGTGTATTCGCGGCAGAGCAGACGGTAATAGTCATCATACCGGCACGCTGCCGGGTCGAGGAGGGAGGCCTGGCCGAAGAGGATGGCCTCCAGTTGCTCCCGCGCGTCGGCATGACGCATAAGAAATTTCAAGGGGATGCTGCGGGCCAGCATCTCGAAGGGTTCGCTGTTGAGCCCGAACCCCAGGGCCCTGCCGAGGATGGTGAAGAGGGTCTGAGGCCAGTCGCCTCCGGTGTCGCGGTGAAGGTCCATAATCCTTTGGGCTTTGGCCTGAATGCGCTCCACGGCGAGCGTCTCGAGCCAGTCGGTGACGATGAGCGCCGGGACATCTGGCAGACGAGGGGCGCACTTCACGGCCTTGATATCGTGGCGAAGCGCGGCCAACGAAATATAGAAATCCTTGGGAAGGGTCACTTCGGCGGCGGGGATAGAGGAGCCGTCGGAGCGGTACACCTCTCTGTCTGCCACGCCGACGACGTGTAGGATCACGCTGTCGTAAGCGGGGTCGGAGTCGTGGCCGTGGCGAAACCAGTCGGAAGCACGGACATGAATCTCAACGTTTCCGGCCCATATCTCTCCGTCGATCAGTATCTTGGCATTGAAGAAATCGGGTCCCGCATCGGTGTTGAGCCTGCCGGGGTCGATGATGCTTGCGGTGCGTCCGCCATCGAGAGAGAGCGACAGACCGAACATCTTGTGGCGCCATAGATACTGATAGACAAGTTCCATGACGTAAAATTAACCAAAAAATTGTTAACCCGAAATTTTTCCCCCGATTATTTCACCGGGCACTGCCGATTTCACCGGATTTGTTCACGCGCATATTTTAGTCCGCGCTGAATTTCATGCACGTTGGCAACAACGAAATGTTTTTTGCCGTGTCGGACGCGATGTATCGCGTCCCTACTGTGATGTCGGATTTGGACGCTAATTTGCAAAAAATTGCTTTGATTGCAGCGGATTATTTGCAGAATCAAAATAAAACATTTAAATTTGCGCTCAATTGAACACCAATACTAACTAATCCTAATTCTATTTGACGGCATTTTGCCATTCAAATATCCACATATCGACTTTTAATGAGCGATTTTATACTTAATATTTCAACTACTATGAGACTACTTCATCTCAGTCTCCTGTCCGGCCTTATGGTTATGAGCACCATGACCATGAGCGCCGCAGACGTGGAGATGTCAATCACCCCGCCGGAGGGTGATTATGAAACTCTTCCTTCGGAGTTTACAATAACCGTTGCCGGAGCGGAAAAACTCAACAGAAATATGTTTGGCGGAGGTAATCCTGTCGTAATTACCCCTCCCAGCGGGGGTGACAACGGTACCTCGGTCCCGACATACTCCGGAGACCATATGGTCTACAAGGTTCCTGCCGCTGTTGCACTCGACGAATCGGGTGAATACACTATCACGGTCAAAGCAAAACGACTGGATATGTGGTTTGGCGGAGTAAAGCAGACTACGACTGAGGATTATGTATTTACCTATAACGTCAAGGGAAGCGGCGGTGACGAGCCGGAGCCCGGTCCCGTGGAGCCTCAGCCGGTGGTCTATGACATCGAGTTGCAGAAGACTACTCCCAACCTCACTCCTCTTGATCTGCAGGAATATGACACGACCAACAATATTTTGATGCTCTATTTCAACATGGGGCATCTTGAGTTGGGTTCCGGGGCCACAGTCACCATCAGCGGCCCGGAATATGACAAGACGTTGACCATGAAGCTCGGCATGGTGACGGATTCATCGACAGCGTTCAAAGTCACCGACTTCGAAGCCCCTAAGTACAGCGGCAAGTACACCATCACCATCCCACAGGGAGTGATGGGCGACGAGGAGTGGATCAAAGATCCTCACTTCGGTCATTCCAACAAAGCGATCACATACGATTTTGAGGTGATCAACGGATTGAGCACCGAGCATGCCACTGTCGCCATCTCCCCTCTTCCGGGTGAATACGACACTCTGCCCGAGTCATTCGTGATAACCGTAGATGGTCCGAAGTCCATTATGAAAAATACCGGAGTCGGAGGCAATCCCCTTCTGATCATCTCCCCTAAAGGCACACGCAACCAGGTACCCGGTGAGTTCTCCGGAAACACCATCACCTTCAACGTCCCTGCCGGCTTTCCTCTGGATGAGAAGGGTGACTACACCGTGCAGTTCAAAGAAAAAACCATCACCTATCTCTGGGCTGACGGTTCGAAAAGCTATTCGGATCCAGAAGAGTATGTCTACAACGTAAAAGGTAAGGATGATGAGGAGCCCCAGGGTCCCACAGATGTGGTTTACGACATCGAGGCCGTCAAGTATATCCCCACTCTTACTCCGTTTGATATTGACATGAGGGATCTCGAGACATTACAGATCTACTTCAACATGGGTGATCTGCAGCTTGATCCGGACGCAGATGCCGTAGTGACCATCACCGGTCCGAACTTCTACGGCATCGCAACGCTCAGCCTCGGTATGAACATGCCCACGGCAACGGTATTCAAGGCCCCCTTCAAGCAGCCGAAATACGACGGAGAATACACCCTTACCATTCCTCAGGGAATCCTGGGTGATAAGGACTGGATCAATGATCACAACTATGGCCATGCCAATGCCGAGGTGGTCTACACCTTCACCGCAGTCAATGGCGAAGATCCCTCCACCATCACGAAAGACCTGACTTTCAATCCCCATGTCACTCCCGGCGTAGGAGCCAAAGTGACTGACCTTCCCAAGGTGACGCTTGCTTTTACCTCGAAGCCCTACTGGAATCCCGAGACTGAAATTGAAGTCACCTATCGTAATGACCTTTCAGAACAGGGAGTAGATGTACTTTTCGGCACGGCGAGACTTGCGGCAGGCGAGGGCAACGACCTGATCCTCACAATCACTCCGACTCCCCGCACGACAGGTCAGTATTCACTTACTCTTCCCGAAGGTGTGATCTGGAATGAAGCACACGAGGCCGACAAGGATAATGAGAAGGCCGGTGCTTTCAACGATGAAATGGATCTCAGTTGGTTCCTGTCCGCAGGCACCATTACCGATGTGGAGGTGACAGGCAACGTGCCCGCAACCAATTCTTACGTAGGCAGTTTCCCCGTGGGCAAAGAGTGTATTGTGATCATGACCAACCGGCCTGAGGAGGTAGCTTCCGCCGACATCGAGCTTATCGAGTACAAACTTGAAGACGACAGCGTGGCTCCAAAGACTGTGTTGAACATCACTACAACCACCATCAACAAAGATGGTTACATCTGCTGGGTAAACAACGAGGGAGGTGACATCGAGCTTCTCTCCGGCTACTACTATGAGGTGGTCTACACTCTGAAGGATGCCGACGGCAACGCTTTGACCGACGGCAGCTTCGAGTTCTACGGCGATATGTCGACCGGTATCGTCGGAATAGAGGACGAAGACGGAGTCCGCAGAGTCTTCAATATGCAGGGCTTCGAGATGAAGGACGAGAATCTTCCCGCCGGCCTCTACATCGTCAACGGCAAGAAAATCGTGATCCGCAAATAACGATTTTAACTAAAAAATTGTTAATGTGGAATTTTTAACATAAATAAATGCGTGGCGAGGTTGCAAACATGGGAAATGTTGCTTAACTTTGCCACGTGTTTTTCATAGTATTAAATTAAGATTAAGGTTTCAGCCAGCCTCTTTGTGAAAAGGGGCTGGCTTTTTATTGCAGGTACATGGGATGCCAAGTCCGCGTCCGGGATTATAATTGCGAAATAAAAGGAGACCCCGCGTCTGCGGCGGGGCCTCCTGAGATTGATTTTTAGAATCTTGAATTTGTCTTGAATCTTAGATTTCGTTGACGGGGAAATAGTGTTGGTAGGGGTGGAGACACGCGGGACATACTTTCGGGGGCTCGGTGCCTTCGAAGATGTATCCGCAGACGTCACACTGCCATTTGATGGGGTGCTTGCGCTTCCAGACCTCGCCCTCCTCGATCTGACGGGCCATCTCGAGGAAGCGGCGGCGGTGATGCTCCTCCACTTCGGCGATGGCGGCGAATTGGTCGGCGATTTGATCAAAGCCCTCCTCGCGGGCTACGGCGGCGAAGTTACGGTAGAGGTCACGTCCTTCGGTCTCCTCCTCTTGCGCGGCCACCTTGATGTTGGTCAGGGTGTCGCTCAGAACGCCCATGTCAACCCCGATGGGACCGGGAGCCACAGCCGCCTCCTTGAGGAATTTCAGGTAGATCTTCGCGTGGTGGAGCTCGTTGTCAGCGGTCTCCTCGAAGATGCGTGAGAACTTATAGTATTGGTCCTTGTTGGCCTGCTGCGCGTAGTAGGTGTAGCGGGTATAGGCCATTGACTCGGCCAGGTAGGAAGTGGCGAGATTCTTTTCAGTCTGTGTGCCTTTGAGAGATTTCGTGTCTGCCATAGTTTTAGAGTGGTTTTTGATAATTACATTATTTCAACATCCTCCGGCGGGAGTTAGTTTAACTCTGAGGAGATTTTTTGGTCTCAGCGCCGGGTTTGCAGACTACGGGAGGATAACGCCGCGTTCTGATAATACTATAAACACCAAAAGGTAATGCTATAAATACCCAAAGGGATATGATAGAGAAGATACAGGGGATAGTGCTCGGGACGGTGCGCCACAGCGACCGTCACAACGTCGTGACGCTCTACACTCGCTCGCGCGGACGCATGGCCGTGCTCTCGGCTGCGGGGACGGGGCGCACGGCACGGATGCGCAACGCGCGGCTCCAGCCGATGGCGGTCATAGAGGCCGACATTGACATCCGCAGCGGGCGCGACCTGCCGCGCCTGGGGCAGTTCGCCCCGGTCAGGGTGTGGCGCGAGATATACTTTCACCCGGTCAAGAGTTCGCTGGCCATGTTCGCGGCTGAGTTTTTGGGGAGGTTGATGCGCGACTCGGCGCCCGACGGCGTGATGTGGGACTACGTGCTGTCGGCCTTAGGGGTGCTCGACGCGGCTCCCGCAGCGCGTCTTGCCAACTGGCACATCGCCCTGCTTGTCTCGCTGCTCGGCTTCTCGGGCATCATGCCTGACCCCGACACATGGGAGCCGGGTCGTTGGCTCGATATGCGTGAGGGACGTTTCACGGCCTTTCCTCCCCCTCATGCCGACCGTCTTGACCCGGAGGGTGCCGCCGTGGCGTTCTCACTGGAGCGCATGGATTTCCTCAACGCGCCCCGCTTCCGTTTCTCGCGGGAGGAGCGCCGGGAGGTGACGCGACAGCTGCTCCGATACTTCTCGGTCCACTTCCCCGGGGTGGCCAACCTGCGTTCTCCCGAAATTTTAGGGGAAATTTTCGACGGAATGTGATTTTTTCAGGCGGGAATGTGATTTTTTCAAAATGCTATCCCCCGGCGGGGTGTAAAAGTTAAAATAGGGCTCTCCGGCGCAAAACCGTGAAAGATACCCCCGACGCGATGTCATAATGAAAGGAAAAACTCTCCGCAAGCGCGTTTGAAAAAGGCTTGCGGAGAGTTAATTACTTGTAAATCACTGAATTTTTTCGACGAAAAATTTTTATTTAGCTCAAAAAATCATTAACTTTGCACGTGTTTTTCATGGTATTAGATTTAAGGTTAGAGGATTAGTTGTCGAGAGACACCTAATCTTTTTTTTGCCCCTGTTTTTCCGGGTCTCAGCGCAGGATGAGCATGGCGTCGCCGTATGCCCCGAAGCGGTATTGCTCCTTGACGGCCTCCTTGTAGGCATCCATGATGAGATCGTATCCTCCGAAAGCGGCCACCATCATGAGCATCGTGCTCAGGGGGAGGTGGAAATTGCTGACCATGGCGTTGCAGACGGTGAAATCGTAGGGGGGGAATATGAACTTGTTTGTCCATCCCTCGTAAGTCATCAGATGGCCGTTCATGCAGACGGCAGTGGCGATGGCGCGCATCACGGAGGTGCCCACGGCGCAGACGCGTGCATCGCGGTCCTTGGCGGCGTTGACCAGCTCCACGAGCTCCTCGCCCACAATCATCTCCTCGCTGTCCATGCGGTGCTTTGTGAGGTCTTCCACATCGATGTCGCGGAAATTGCCCCTGCCGCAGTGTAGCGTGAGGAACCCGCGCTCGATCCCCTTGATCTGGAGGCGCGTCATCAGCTCGCGGCTGAAATGCAAACCGGCGGCCGGAGCCATGACGGCCCCTTCGTGGACGGCGTAGATATTCTGGTATCTCTCCTCGTCTTCCGGTTCGGCGGGGCGGTCGATATACTCCGGCAGGGGAGTCTCGCCCAGGCGGTAGAGCTCGGCCTTGAACTCATCGTGGGGGCCGTCGTAGAGGAAGCGCAGCGTGCGGCCACGCGAAGTGGTGTTGTCGATCACCTCGGCCACCATCGAGTCGTCGGGACCGAAGTAGAGCTTGTTGCCTATGCGTATCTTGCGTGCCGGCTCCACGAGGACATCCCAGAATTTGTTTTCCTCGTTTAGCTCGCGCAGCAGAAAGACTTCTATGCGGGCGCCGGTCTTCTCCTTGTTGCCGTAGAGGCGTGCGGGAAAGACCTTGGTGTCATTGAAGATCATGACGTCACCCTCGTCGAAGTAGTTGATGAGTTCCTTGAAGATATGATGGGAGATGGAGCCTGTGCGGGCATCCACCACCATAAGCCGACATTCATCGCGGTTTTCCGAAGGGTAGCGGGCGATGAGTTCGTCAGGAAGCTTGAACTTGAACTGGGACAGTTTCATTTATGTATAAACTAAGATGTATGAAGTAAGTGGTGAAGAAGTATGAAATGTGTGGGTCGCGGTGCACTCAGTCAGACAGCGGGTGGCGGTAGTCGTCGGGAAACTCCAGAGGACACGCCCCGATGATGTCGGCGGCCTGCTGTATGGATACGCAGTCGGCGATGGAGATGTCGCCCACGCGGGTGCGCCTCAGGGCCGTGAGGTGGGCGCCGCATCCGAGGGCCTCGCCGATGTCGCGGGCCAGGGCGCGGATGTAGGTGCCCTTGCTGCACACTATGCGCAGCGTGATTTCGGGCAGGGAGGCCGAGAGGAGTTCCAACTCGGCGATTTCGAGGGGCTTGGCCTTGAGTTCCACATCGCGTCCCTTGCGTGCCAGGGAGTAGGCCCGTTTGCCGTCCACCTTGACGGCGCTGAACACCGGGGGCACCTGCATGATGCGCCCCGTGAAATCGGGTAGCACGCCGCGCACCATCTCCTCGGTGATGTGGTCGGTGGGGAAGGTCTCCGTAATCTCAGTCTCGAGGTCGAAACTCGGGGTCACGGCTCCGAGGCGCAGTGTGGCCACATACTCCTTGGAACCGTTCTGAAGGCTCTCTATGGAGCGTGTGGCGCGTCCGGTGCAGATGATGAGAACTCCTGTGGCCAGGGGGTCGAGGGTCCCGGCGTGGCCTACCTTGAATTTCTTGACTCCGAGGCGCCGCTGTATGGCTCCGCGCACTCGCTTCACGGCATCGAAGGAGGTCCACCCCAGGGGCTTGTCAATGCCTATTGTCTCTCCTGTGATGAAATCCATGTCAGAGCAGGGTAGATTGAGTGTGAAACAGGGTCGTTTGTCATGCTCACCACACGAGGCAGAGTATACCGACTGCCAGGCAGTAGAGGGCGAACCACACGAGCTGCCCTTTGTTGACCAGGCGCAGCATCCATTTGCAGGCCACGCAACCCACGAGGAAGGAGGTGAGGAATCCTATGGCGAGGCATCCGGCACCCACCTCGGGGTCTCCGGCGGCCTCACCGGCGAGGATGTCCTTCACTCCGAGAAGGCACTCCCCGAGGATGGGGATGATGACCATGAGGAAGGAGAAGGAGGCCACCTTGTCGCGTTTGTCGCCGATGATGATGCCGGTGGCGATGGTAGTGCCCGAGCGGCTCAGGCCGGGGAGCACGGCCACGGCCTGGGCCACACCGATGGTCAGCGCGTCCCACCATCCTATGTCGCGTCCGCGCGAGGCGGGAAGCATCTTGCCCCCAGAGGGATTGCGGTCAGAGAAATGCGCGAAGGCCAGCAGGCCGGCCGTGGCCAGAAGGCAGACGCCCACTATCATGAGATTTCCCTCGAAGAGACTGTCCACAAGATCCTTGAAGCAGAAGCCCACGATGGCGATTGGGATGCAGCTGACTATGATTTTCCACACATACCAGAAGTCGGCATCCCTCTTCCAGCCGAAGAAGCTCAGGAGGAGGCGACGGAAGAGGGGCCAGAGCACGACTATGGTGGAGCACACCGTGCCGGCGTGGAGGATGATGTCGAATTGCAGGGCCTGTTCGCCGGCCAGGTCGATGCCGAGGATCTCGCGGAAGATGGCAAGGTGGCCGCTGGAGCTGATGGGGAGGTATTCCGCCAGCCCCTGCACGATGCCGAGAATTAATGCGTCTAACCAGTTCATAAATGCAGAGTATATGGGTGGGTCAGGTTATTGACAGGGGTTGTAGACAACCTGTCAATAACTTTTGTAAATTACTTGTTGTGAGTGCTTTGTTTCTTGACAGGAGGAATAACGATAGCGAAAGCCATGAGGAGGAATCCGATGAAGGCCATCGTAGGGCCCACCACGATGCGGCGTGTGCTGAAGATGTCGGGATTGAAGCCGGTCTCGGGCGAGGATCCGGGTCCGGCCATGAGTATGAAACCGATGGCTATGAGGAGGAGGGAGACGAGCATGAGGATGAAATTGCGGCGTCCGAAGGGGCGCTCGGAGTCCGGGACACGTTTTAGGGCCTGGGGCCTGGGGGCCCGGTCCCTGAAGTGCGGGGAGGTGGATTCTGCCATTTGTGTTGAGTAAGTTTTCAAGTACTTATCTGAATAATTGGTCGTAGTCTTTGAGGAGGTATCGCGTGGTGGCGATGGAGGCGGCCAGGGCGCAGATGAGCGCTCCGATGCAGACGAGCATGGCCGCCGTCAGGGCGAGGGCCTCGCGCGGGATGGCCGCGACGGCGTCCTCCAGCCCCAACTCCGGGGCGGAGAAGTATACGGCGGCCAGTATGCCGGAGGCTATGAGGCCGGCTATGAGGCCAGAAATCATGGCGTTGCCCACGAAGGGACGCCGTATGAAGCCGTGGGTGGCTCCCACGAGCTGCATGGTGTGGATGGTGAAGCGGCGGGAATGGATGGAGAGATGCACGGTGTTGTTGATGAGCACGAAGGAAATCACTATCATCACCAGGGCGATGCCGCCGAGTATAAGGGTGAGGCGCTCTATGTTGCGGTGCATGGCCTCCACCATCGAGGCGTCGGGAGCGGCCACGGCCTCCACGCCGGAGAGCTTCATCAGTCCGGCCGATATGGCTTTGAGTTTGGCGGGGGAGGCGTAGTCGGCGGCCACGCTGAAGGTGATTTCGGGCGAGAGGGGGTTGACGCCGAAGGTTTCCTCAAGGTCCTCTCCGGTCTCCTCGGTCCAGATGTGGAGGGCCTCTTCGCGGGTGATGAGGCGTGCTCCGCGGGCGTAAGGCTGTGTAGCCACGATGTCACACACCTGCGCCGCGCGGTCGTTGCCCACCGTGTCTGCCATGACCACACTGAGCTCTATCTTCTCGCGCAATCTCCGGCTCTCGCCGGCCGCGCCGAGGCTGACCAGGGCTATCGTGCCGATGATCAGGAGCACGAGCGTGACGCTCACGATGGTGGTGAGATGGGCGGCGAAATATGAGATTTTTACCTCTTTATGCTGTTTCATAATTCAGGGGCCCCGGTTCCGGCTCCGCGAAACCAATGGGTATCAGTGCGCAAAGATAATAAATAAGGAGGCTTTTGTCAAGTGCAAAGCCGAAATTTTTGTAAAAACCACCCTTTTTTACTAACTTTGCACATTATGACTGACGATTCGACAACACTGCGGGCAGCCTACTATACGCTCGGCTGCAAGCTCAACTATGCCGAGACCTCGGCTATCGGGCGTATGTTGGCGGAGCGCGGGGTGGTGAGGGCGCGCGGCGGGGAGGCCCCCGACATCTGCGTGGTCAACACCTGCTCCGTGACCGAAACGGCCGACAAGAAGGGACGCCGTCTGATACGCTCCCTCGCGGCTCGCTATCCTGACGCCACGATGGTCGTCACGGGATGTTATGCCCAGCTCAAGCCCGAAGAGGTGGCGGCCGTCGAGGGGGTGGACATCGTGTTGGGGTCTGACGAGAAGTTGCGTATGGCTGATTTCATCGACGCGTGGCGGCGAGATCGCATTCGGCGCGTGGAGGTGACCCCGGCCCTCGACATCAATACGTTCCGCCCCTCCTGCGAGAGGGGAGACCGCACGCGATACTGGCTCAAGGTGCAGGATGGCTGCGATTATTTCTGCACCTACTGCACCATACCCTTCGCCCGGGGTCGCTCCCGCTCCGGGCGCACTGCCGAACTCGTGGAGATGGCCCGCCGTGTGGCCGCCGAGGGGGGGAAGGAGATCGTGCTTACGGGTGTCAACGTCGGATGTTTCGGACTCGACACGGGGGAGAGCTTCCTTGACCTACTCAAGGCCCTGGATGGCGTGGAGGGTATAGAGCGTTACCGCATATCCTCCATCGAGCCGAATCTGCTCACCGAGGAGATAGTGACATGGATAGCCCGGGAGTCAAGGGCCTTCATGCCCTCTTTTCACGTCCCCCTGCAGTCAGGCTCCGACGCCGTGCTGCGTCTGATGAACCGCCGCTACGACACGGCCCTCTTCGCCTCGCGCATACAATTCATCCGCTCCATGATACCCGATGCCTTCATAGCCGCCGACATCATAGCCGGGGCCAGAGGGGAGACCCCCGGGGAGTGGGAGAAGTCGCTTGCTTTCGCCGAGGCCTCGGGCGTGGACCGTCTGCACGTGTTCCCTTACAGCGAGCGCCCCGGCACACGGGCCCTCGGCATCGACCATATCGTCAGCCAGGAGGAGAAACATCGCCGCGTGGCCGCGCTCTCCCTCCTGTCAGACCGCCTGATGCGCCGCCGCCTTCAGGAGATGGCCGGGGAGACGCGCCCCGTACTCTGGGAGCATCCCGCCTCACCCGAGGACACGGTGATGCACGGCCACACCGACAATTACATCCGGGTCAGCGCCCCCGCCGACCCGAGGCTTTACAATATGGTGACTCCGACGCTCCTCACCGGACTTGACCCCGAAGAGGAGGAGACGATGGCCGGAGTGCCGCAGACAGACACGATATGAAGAAACTCGCCGTCATAATACTCAACTGGAACGGTCTCGCTCTCCTCCGGGAATTCCTTCCCGAGGCGGCACGCCACACCATCTCGCCGGAGGCCGACCTGATAGTGGCCGACAATGGCTCTGACGACGGCTCCGTGGAGTGGGTGCGCGAGAATTTTCCGCAGGTGGGCGTGCTGGAACTGGGACGCAACTACGGTTTTGCCGAGGGATACAACCATGCCATCGAGGCCACGGGATATGAATACACCCTCCTTCTCAACTCTGACGTGATGGTGGAGCAGGGATGGTGGCAGCCCCTGTTGCGGTTCATGGAGGCCAATCCGCAGGCGGGGGGATGCCAGCCGAAGATACACTCATATCGCGAGCCGGGGATGTTCGAGTATGCCGGCGCCGCCGGTGGACTCCTCGACCGCCTCGGATACCCATATTGCCGGGGAAGAATGGCCTCTGAGGTTGAAGCCGACCGGGGGCAGTATGACGGAGCGCCGGCGGAGGTGGCCTGGGCCTCCGGGGCGGCCCTGATGGTCCGCACACGGTGGTACAGGGAGGCCGGCGGCCTCGACCCGAAGTTTTTCGCCCACATGGAGGAGATAGACCTCTGCTTGAGAATGAGGGCGCAGGGGCATCCCGTATATGCCCTCACCGACTCGGCCGTCAGGCACGTCGGCGGGGCCTCCCTTGCGCAGGGAAATCCGCAGAAAACCTATCTCAACTTCCGCAACAACCTCCTGCTGCTTCATAAAAACCTCCCCCGCAGCCGCGGAAAGCGATTGCTCTTCTTCCGTCGGCTGATGGACACCGCCGCCCTGCTGATGTTTCTTGTCAAGGGGGATCTCCCCAACACGCGGGCCGTCCTGAAGGCGCACCGGGACTTCAGGCGCATGAAGCGCGACTACAAGGAGTTCCCCGCCGTCGACATCCTCTCCATCCTCCCCGGACGCCACACCCTCGTTCCCCTGCACCAACTCCGCCAGATAATCCCCTTTAGAAGACATCCCCTTTAGAAGACATCGCCTTTAGAAGACATCGCACGCGATGTCCCTACATTTGAATGTACCCAACTAAACACTAAACACTGAAAACTAAAAAAATGATTCTCGTAAGCAACGACGACGGATATCTGGCCAATGGTGTCCGCGAACTGATGAAATTCCTTGCCCCGTATGATGAAGTGGTGGCCATCTGTCCCGACAGCCCGCGCTCCGGCCAGTCAATGGCCCTGACCTTCACGCAGGCCCTGCGTGTCAGGGAGGTGGAGTCGCCCGTGGAGGGTGCACGCCTTTTCAAGACCAACGGTACACCGGTGGACTGCATCAAACTCGCGCGGTATGCCGTGCTTGGCGACCGCAACCCCTCGCTTGTGGTGTCGGGTATCAACCACGGCTCCAACTCCGCCATCAACGTCATATATTCCGGCACGATGGGGGCGGTGTTCGAGGGATGTGCCCTCGGTGTCCCCTCGATAGGATTCTCACTCACCTCACACCGCGACGACGCCGACTTCAGCGGTTGCCGCCGGTTTGTGGACATGCTTGTTCCATCCTTGCTGGAGCACGGGTTGCCTGATGGGGTGTGTCTGAACGTCAACATACCCGACTGCCATCCCATCCCGACGCGCATTGCCCTCACCCGCCAGGCCCGCGGAGCCTGGACGGAGGAATATGAGAAGTACATAGACCCGCAGGGGGAACCCTTCTATATGGTCACGGGGCGATTTGATAACTACGAGCCTGACGCCCGCGACACCGACGAATGGTGTCTGGCCCACGGCATAGCCTCCCTCACGCCGCAGCTTCTCGACCGCACCGCCCCGGAAGCGAGCCTCCCCGAGTGGCTGAAGCATGAAGTAAGTGTACAAATTTGAACACTTGCTTACTGTAATAAAAAATATTGACAAAAAAACTTAAAAAAATTTGTCAGGACAAAAATTTGTTAGTAATTTTGCACCGCTGAAACAAGGTCAGCTCGCGCAGAGCGCTTGCCAAAGCTCAGGACAGACATTTCCCTCCGCATGGAGGGCATGACTGAAAGATATACAATCGTTTCATTGACAATTTATTGTTGCATTAGTAAAGTTATGGATTAATAGAAGTAGGATTAGGATAGGACAGTATCCTTTCGAAGGATTTCGAGAGATATTGGCAAAGCAGGACTCGTAGCGATACGGATCCTGTTTTTGTTTTGGACAGCAGAATCTGATAAGATTTATAAGACTTATAAGATTTATGAGACGTATAAGATTTATAAATCATATAGGACGTATAAGATTTATGCGTATTATGCGAATATTTTGACTGTGTCGGGCGAAATCGTTAATTTTGCAGTCGGAAAGGGATTCCCCTTTCCGAGAGGTCTTTCTCCGGGTAAAAAATTTCGTTTGCTTATGCTTTTATCAGATATAATGTCGGTGCTCGGGTGCCGGGGAGTGCCGGTCAGGGATTTCGAGGTCTCGACGCTCCTTACCGATTCGCGTTCGCTGGCCGATGCGGCGGGTACTCTCTTCTTCGCTCTGCGCACAGCAACGGGTGACGGCCATCTCTTCATCGACCGCATATATCGCAAGGGTGTCCGCGCTTTCATGGTGGATGCCGATTGGAACCCCGCTGCAGAATCCGAAATGCCCGAAGCCACTTTCATACGTGTGGGAAAAGCGGTCACTCCCGGTGTGGCGGATACGCTCGCTGCCCTCCAGAGGGTCGGAGCCTCGCGCCGTGGCAATGCCGCGCGTTGCCTGGCCATCACCGGCTCGCGCGGCAAGACGGTGCTCAAGGAGTGGCTTTTCCGTCTCCTCTCACCGGATATGAGCATATCGCGCTCTCCCCGCAGTTTCAATTCACGCATCGGAGTGCCCCTGTCGCTGTGGCTCACTCCGGAGAACACCGATCTGAGCATTATAGAGGCAGGGGTGTCGCGCACCGGTGAGATGGCGGTGCTTCGCAACATCATACGTCCCGACACAGTGATCGTCACCAATGTCGGGGACGCTCACGCCGAGGGTTTTCCCTCCATTGAAGCTAAAGCTGACGAAAAGGTGTCTCTCGCCGCGTCGGAGCCGACGCGCACCCTCATATACTGCGCGGACGACCCCGTGGTGTGCGGGGCCGTGAAGCGGCTCTCCGCGCCGCAGCTCTCCCTCTTCGGATGGTCGTGGAGCGACCCTGATGCCCCGCTGTATATCACATTCTCTCCCGAAGGAAACCCCTCGTTCAGATTCGGGGGGGAAACATTCACATCCGGGGCACGGTTTGTCTCCGAGGCGGACCGCTGCAACGTATCCCATGCCGTGGCCTTCATGCTTCACGGCGGGATGAGAGGTGAGGAGGTGGCCCGGCGCCTCTCCACGCTCACACCCGTGGGAACGAGGCTCAATGTCAGCGAGGGTGTCAACGGCTGTATGCTGATACGCGACTCATACACTTCGGATTTCGGCTCGCTCGCTCCCGCGCTTGATTTTATGTCGCGGCGCATGACGCCGGGTCAGGAACCGGTGGTGATAATGAGCGATCTCGCCCACGAGACGGGTGACGACGCCTCCACGTGCGCACGCATAGCGGCCCTGCTCAAGACGCGCGGCATCAGCCGCTTCATCGGCGTGGGCCCCGTGCTCTCGGCATACTCGGACCTCTTCGGTCCGGACGCTCGTTTCTATACCTCGGCTGACGAGCTGCTCGACGATCTCAATCCCGCCGGACTCGCGGGCGACATCGTGCTTGTGAAGGGTGCTCCCGGTTCGGGACTTGACCGCGTGGCCGGTCGCCTGGAGGCACGCACCCACGAGACGGTGCTTGAGGTGAACCTTGACTCCATAGTGGCCAATTACAATTTCTTCCGTTCCCGGCTCCCGGCCTTCACCGGACTCATAGCCATGGTCAAGGCCTCCGGATATGGCGCGGGTAGCTACGAGATAGCCAAGACACTGCAGGACTGCGGCGCGGCTTATCTCGCCGTGGCGGTGCTCGACGAGGGAATAGACCTGCGTCGCCAGGGGATCACGATGCCGGTCATGGTGATGAACCCGCGCGTGGTGAACTACGGCGTGATGTTCGCCCACCGTCTCGAACCGGAAATCTATTCTCCCGATATGCTTGCCGACGTCATAGCCGAGGCGCGGCGCCACGGCGTGAAGCGTTACCCCATACACATCAAGCTCGACACCGGGATGCACCGCATGGGATTCGTGGAGGAGGAACTTCCGGTGCTCATGGATGCCGTGCAGTCACAGGAGGGGGTGGAGATACGCTCGGTGTTCTCGCACCTGGCAACTGCCGACTGCCTTGACATGGACGACTATACCCGTCTGCAGCTCGACCGCTTCGAGCGGTACACCGGGTATATGCTCCGACGCTCGCAGCGTCCCTTCCTGCGCCATATCCTCAACAGCGCGGGGATACTCCGTTTTCCGGAGGCTCATTACGATATGGCCCGTCTCGGCATAGGATTGTATGGCGTGCGCACGCTCCCGGAGGATGTGGAGCCCCCGTTGGTTCCGGTGTCGGCGTTGCGCACCGTGATAGTGGCCCTGCGCCGCTGGAAGGCCGGGGAGAGCATCGGCTACGGGCGGCGCACCGTGCTGACGCGCGACACTATGGTGGCGACCATTCCCGTGGGGTATGCCGACGGCATGAACCGCCGTTTCGGCCTTGGGGCCGTCAGCGTCAAGGTTGGGGGGAAGGATGCCCCGACCCTGGGTAACATCTGTATGGACGCCTGCATGATAGACGTCACGGGGATAGACTGCCGGATAGGGGACAGCGTGGAGATATTCGGGCCTTCAGCTCCCGTGGACCGCCTGGCCGAAGTCGCGGGCACTATCCCGTATGAGATACTGACCTCCGTCTCACCCAGGGTGCGCCGTATCTATTACAGGGAATAAAAAGTAGAGGAGGCCGGTAAGCCTCCTCAGACATTGAATATTTTGCTTTGGAGAGGAGGCCGGTAAGCCTCCTCTATCGGATTTTACTTGCGGAGCATTACCTTCTTACCGTCGATGATGTAGAGACCGGCGGGGAGGGCGTTGATGTCGTTGCCGAGGCGCATGCCCTGCATGTTGTAAACGCGGTGCATTTCCTCTGTTTTCATGGATTCCACGCCTACGGAGTCCTCCGGACCGTAGTAGGTCATCGAGTTCTGTGCCACGGGATTTCCGTCCGGGTCATAGATGTAGCAGCGGATATTGTATTTATATCCCTCCTTGAACACGATGTCATCCCCTTCGTTTGTCCAGCAGATGTCACCGGCTTCATTCTTGGAGGTAGTCACCGTGTCGAGGATGAGTACCGTTGCCGCTATCTCCTCGTCCTTGTCGATGATATTGCCCGGTATCTCCGTCATGAAGATGCTCATGCTCGCCACGAGATCCGTCGGTGTGGCCACCATGGAGAATCCCTCCCCTTTGGCGAATCCGTCCAGCCGGGAGTTGTAGGTGGGATTGACGGATGATGTCTTCACGCCGCTCGGGGTGCGCTTTTGGAAATTGTAGTAAAGTGTGCTGTTTAAATCGGTGGCGTCAGACGCCTCGGGGGTGTTGCGGAAGGTGCCCTTGGGGATGGAGAGCATATATTCTCCCTTTCCGTAGAGCGGCGGCACGAAATCCAGTCGTGCTGTCTTGCCCTCGCATATCACCTTGGCGTAGCCGGTATTGGTGAACTCAAGTGCGGAGGGATCCGTCTTGATACCCACCTTGAGCTGCACATCCTCGTCGCAGTACACATCTTCGTCGAAGGTCAGCTCCAGATGGCTCATCACATAGACATCGGCTCCGGCGTTGGGGGAGAGGGCTATGGGGTTAAGCATGGTGCGGGGAACATCTTCCGACCATTGCTTGCCACCCGTTACCTCGAACTCAAGGTGCACGGCGGCATTGGCGCGACCCTTCTCCGGATCCTTGATCCATGCCTCGTCTCCGAGCACACCCTCGGGGATGGTGAGGGTATATGTGCCGTTATATTCGGGATCGGCCGGGAAGGGGGCCTTCATCCAAGTGGAGGTATTGGCGGCGGTGCCCATGTTGTAGCTGATGTGGACCGTATGCTTGTAGTTGGGCCCGGTGATGGTGACTGCCGCGTCGTCGAGGGGTTGCAGACAGCTGGCATTGAACACCAGCTGGAGTGTCTCCAGAGTCTTGTTACGGATATTGAGACCGTTTGCGAGACCGGGAGTGGTGCCGGACATCAGGATGTCGTATTTCACATTGGACACCTGCTCCTCCTGACCTATTACGTCATAGAAGAATTCCTGTTCCGAGCTCTTCACGGTAGACCCCCCGGGCATGATGTACTGTACACCTTCCGGGCGCAGACGCACCGTGTAGATGCCCGGTAGCGTGCGTCTGGTCTCCTTGTTGGTAGTGAGTGTGACGCTATTGTTGGTGTTATCCCAAATCGCCGTGCACTGGAGACCGGAATCGCTTCCCGGCTCGAATACCATCACGGGGTTTGCCACGGTCAGGTTTTTCTTTATGCGGTCGGGTCCGGTGAAGGTCATGGTGAAGGTTTCCGGAAACTCTTCGAGTCTTTCGGACGTAGCGGGGGAGATGGTGATTTTCACCGGGCCGTCATAGACTTCGTCTCCGGGAGCGATGTCCGCTGCGAAAGCGACGGAAGAGGTAGCCAGCAGGGCCGACGTCATGGCGAAGAAGTAAAAATTTCTCATACTAATTCGGGTTAGACAGTGAGGTTTTTATGCATAAGATTTATAAGACTTATAAGATATATAAAGTGAGAGGAGGCCCGAGGCCTCCTCTACTTTTACAGGTTAAGATGAGGCCCGAGGCCTCATCTATGATTTTACTTGCGGATCATTACCTTCTTGCCGTCGATGATGTAGAGACCGGCGGGGAGGGCGTTGATGTCGTTGCCAAGGCGCATGCCCTGCATGTTGTAAACAGCCTTCACTGCCTCTGCTCCGAAGGTGCTCTCTACGCCTACGAAACCGTCGGCTCCGTAGAAGTCATAAGTACCGTCGGCGATCTTGTTGCCTTCTTCGTCATACAGAGTGTAGTCCACGGTGTAGTATTTGGAAGCGTCAAACGGCATGTCCTCTTCGGCGAGCCAGCAGATGGCACCCTCATCATTCTTCGTGGTGGTGGTGGCATTCACGATGGTCGCGGGAGCTGCGGCATCGTTATCAAGTTCGTATGAGGTGATGGTGATGTCCATCTTGGCTACTATCTCGTTGTTGTCGGTGTTGATGGTGACACCCTCGCCAACGTGGAATCCCTCTACGTAGCTTTCAGCCTTCGGGTCTCTGGAGGTAACCTCTACGCTGACCTTAACGGGACGGAGGAAGAAGTTGTAGCTCAGAGCGCTGTTGAAGTTGGTGGCCTCCTCGGCGTTCTCGGCGTTGCGGAAGCTTTCCTGAGGGATAGTGATGAGGTATTCAGCCTGAGTGGTGGGCTTGGGACTGATGTCGAGGCGTACGCTGTTGCCGCTGCCGGATACGGTGGCTGTGCCGAAGCTGGAGAAGTTTACGGCTGCGGGGTCGGTCTTGATGCCGACGTTGAAGGTGAGGCCTTCATTATAGTATACGTCGTCCTCGAAGCTGAGCATTACGAAGTTGAGGGTTTCAACTTTGCCTGCGGGCACGGGGAGCACCTCGAGGGGGTTGAAAGTGGTCTGCTTTTCATCGCCGGTCATATCCTTGGCACCGGTTACTTCGAAAGTGAGGCTTACAGCTGCGTTGGCGCGGCCGGTCTCGGGATTAGCGAGGTAATCTGCATTGCCGACGGCACCCTGGGGAATGGTGAGAGTGTATGTGCCGTTGTAGACGGGATCCATGAAGGCACCCTTCATCCAGGTGGCATTGTCATTGCCCATGAGAAATTTCAGAGCAGCACGCTGGTTGTAGTTGGGGCCGGTGATGATGGCTACGGCATCGGGAGTGGGCTGGAGGCCGCCGGCGCCGAATGTGAACTGGATGGTTTCCCAGGTACGCGCGGAAGCATCGAAGCCGGAAGCGAGCTTGGGAGTGGTGCCGATCAGCTCGATGTCATACTTCACTTCGTCACCGCCAACGGGGGGAACGTCGCCATTACCCTTCACGGTGTAATAGAAATCCATCTCCTCGATCTTCTCGGTGCCGTCAGGATATACGAGCTGTATGCCGCCGGCGTTGAAGTGCAGTCTGTACTCACCGGGGATGTTGCGGTTCAGTGCGGGCAGGGTCTCGAAAGTGACCTTGCAGTTTGCATTGTCCCAGGTGGGAGTTGCGGTGAGGCCGTCAGTGCTTCCGGGAGCGTAGATGACACATACTCTGGAAACTGAGAGGTTCTTCTTGATGCTCTCGGGACCGTTGAAGGTTACGGTGAAGGTCTCGGGGAATTCTTCCTGCTCTTCATCGATAGACGGGTCAAAGACCATGAGCTTCTCTTCCTGAGCGGCTCCTACGGTGTAGGTGAAGATGTCAGAGGAACATTTGGTCCTTACACCGTCCGCGTCTACATACTGCACGCCGCCTGCACGAAGCTCCACCGTCCAGTCGCCGGCCATGGCGTAGTCAGCAAAGTCGGCTGAGGTCTTGATGGTGATTGTATTGGTGTCGAAATCCCAGTTAGGAGCCGTGCACTGTTTTCTTGTACCCGCCGGATCGGTCACAAATACCGGATTGCCCACTGAGATGTTTTTCGCTATTGAAGCGGGGCCCTCGAAAGTGAGGGTGAAGGTTTCGGGGAACTCTGCCAGCGTGGAGCCCTGTGCGGGATCCGCGATGATGGTCACACCCTCGTCAGCTGCGAAAGCGCCGAACGAAGTCGCCGCCATTACCGCTGCCATTGCATAGGAGTAAAACTTTTTCATGCAATTTAATAGGATTAGTAGTTAATAATTGGTTTTACAGTTGCGAAATTAATACATTTTTTAATAAAACAAAGCATATATCATGAAAAAAGTGAATTTTTTTTTGTTTTTTTTCTTTTTCGGGTGCCTCTGTGGCTTAATTGGATTTTTTTTATTAGTTTTGCAGTCGCATATCTCCCGAAATGGCGAAAGTCTGTGATGGACGCCGGGGGTATGTGACTTTGCTTTTGTGATACAATCCGTTGATACACACCCGGTTACCTCTTGTATGACGATTAATTCGTGTCCGCAGGGGGAAAATGACGCATATACTGCGGGAGGCCTGGGGTTAAAAGCCGCCGACACTCCCCGCGACCTCTTCGTGAGGCTCCTTCCGGAGTTCTCGCGCATGGCCGCCACGAAGTCCGCGGCCTCGGAACGCTCCTATAATAAAGCGATACGTGCCCTGCGGGAGTATATCGCAGCATCCGGTGAGGGGGAGACGATGGAGCGTTTCCTATCGGGCTGGATGCTCGACATGTATCTTCGCGGCCTCTCCGCAAAGTCCTCCGCGCTCTTTTTCGACATCATATCGGGCCTATATACCTCGGCTGTGAGGGAGGGTCTGGCGCAAAGCACCGATGCTTTCCGCCGCGTAAAGAGGCTCGCCGGGGAACTCACGGCTGATTCCAAGTCGTTGTCGCGCGGCGACTGCGACGCGGTGACTACCCTGGCACGCTCAGCCGCAAGCCGCCCCGGGAGGTCACCCCGACTCGCTCCGGATCTGCTGCTCCTCTCCCTGCTCGAAGGGGGAGCCGACCCGGCTAAGTTGCTCGGTCTGCGGCGCACGGATGTGGAGAGAATGGGCGAGGCCGCCTCCTCCATAGCCGAAAGATATTCCTCCACCCGCCGCCAATATGTGTTTGACCTCTCTCCAAGGCCCGCCACAGAGACCGGATTGCGCAAACGGGCCAACGCCATTCTTTCTCCTCTCCTTGCAAGTGCCGGCGTGACATCGCGTATCGCTCCCGCCGCATTGCTTGCCGGAGTATGGGCCGTCGCGGCCCTCCGGTGCGGCATCTCGCCGGAGGATGTGCTCGCCGTGGCGCCGGATGCCCGCGGAGCTCTGCCGCTGTCAGGACTCTTCCCACCGGCCGCCATAGATGAGACCCGGAAACGCCGACTCGTGGAGACAGTGACCCCGATGTTTGCTTCCGACACCTTAAGATGGTATGCCATGAGGCTGCGGCCGAGAGTGGATTACGACGACCTGTCGGAACGTCTGCGCTTCCTGAAGGATGACCTCCCCGTGCCGCAGCTCTTCTATCCCAGCGAGGAGATAGCCAGGCGCACCGGGAAGCGGCTCACCTTCGAGACGCGTCCCGTGATACGCGATGTGGTGTTTTTCCGCAGTCGTCCGGCCGACATCCATACACTCTTCAGCCGCATAGGCGATCTGGCATGGTGTTACACCACCACCGGACGCCCCGGTGCTCCCTACGCCCCCATCTCGCACAGGGCCTTCGAGCGGTTTCAAGCCGCCGTCGGGACCTTCACTCCCGAATATGAAGTTGCCCCGCTGGGCACGCTCGTGCCCCGGCCCGGGGAGAGCGTCGTCATGGTGGGTACCCTCTTTCAGGGGCAGGAGGCGAGCGTGGACCATGTGGCCCTCAAGGAGGGGGAGCCCGCCATCTACCGTCTGCGCTTCCAGAGCGACAACGGCATAGAATGGCGGGTGCGCACCAATCAGTTCGTCAAGCCAAAACCCTGAGCGCCGGAATGAACCCCACCATAGCAAAGTACGCCGCAAGCCTCTCCACCTACTTCGGAGCCTCGCTCATACCGATGATGCTCAACCTGGTGGCGAATCCGTGGATTGCCAAGAATATGGACCCGCGTGACTATGCCATCAGCGGCTACTACACCTCCTACTCCTCACTGATAAGCCCGATAATAATATTCTACCTCATTCATTATTATATCAAGGAGTATTATCGGCGCACTCCCGAGGGACGTGAACACCTCGAATCGGTGATAGCCAAAGCCACGATATGGTTCTCGGGAATTGTAACCCTGGTGTGCTTCATACTGCTGCATCTCTTCCTGACCCACAGCCGGGATCTCGACTTCCCCGTCTCCCCCTACCTGGGGCTGATGGTCTTCGCCCTCCCCCTGACGGGACTGCTCAACCTGCGTCTCGCACGGTTTCGCATGGAGAAACGCGCCACGGCCTACTTCCGGCTCTCGGTGGCCAACGGTCTGCTGGGTGTGGCCATGATGGTGCTGTGTGTGGTGTGGCTCAAATGGGGAGCTTTCGGCAAGCTGCTTGCCCCGCTGGTGAGCAACTCGTGCGTGTTTCTCTTCCTGCTGTGGAAATACCGCAGGATACTCGCCATCCGCACCACTCTCGCGGAGTTCCGCCCCATCTTCATCTTCTGTCTTCCGCTGGCCCTGAGCGCCATGTTGGGCTACTTCACCCACGGCTTCTCCACCACCTACGTGGAGAGCATCGGGGAGACGCGCGAATACGGCATATATGTGGTGGGCGTCTCCATCGGCGGGTATCTCACGGTGTTCAGCTCGGCCATCAACAACACCTTCCAGCCCGACATCTACCGCACGGTCATAGCGCGGCAATGGCGTTCATACGCGCGCTACTGCCTGCTGCAGACGGGCCTGATCACGCTGGTCACGATCCTCTTCATCCTCCTCGCCCCCTGGGTCATCTCCCTGTTGACGGCGGGGCGGTATGTGGACTCCACACCATATGCCCAGATCTACTCCCTGACCACCATCACCTCCTCGATATACTTTCTGATCAACAACTTCTCGATAGCCACCAACCGTCCGCGCCTCTACCTGTGGACCTCCATCATCGGGAGTGCGGCCATAGTGGCGCTCATGCCGGTATTCACGGCCCGCTGGCAATATACAGGCGGGGCGTGGATGACGGTGTGCTCCTTCATCATATTCGCTATCATAAATCTCGGGTTGCTTGCAGTGACGAAAAACCGCTCCGAGACTCCTGACCTGACAAAATGATATTTTCCAACCGCATAAAGAATCCCGTCATCGCCGACCTGGCCGACCACTGGAAAGTGCTTGCCGTGCTGGTGATAGGAATGATTCCGGAGCTCTTCACGGGCTACGGCGAATATTTCTTCATCCTGCTCCTGCCGCTGGCGTTCCGGTTCAACCTCTGGACCACGAAGTCCTACTGGATCCTGGCCTTCAGCATCCTCTATCTGGCCAATATGATCCAGGGTGGTATCAGCATGCCGACAGCCACGAAGATCTTCTATATCTTCTTCCCCATACTCCTTGCCCAGACGGGTGCCTACCTGGGAAGCTGCATACGGTATCCGCGCAATCTCGTGTGGATCCTTGCGGGCATAATTGTCTGCTTGGCTTCCACGGCCATCGTTTCAAATATCAACGACACGCTGGCTACCGGCATGTTGATCAACCCCATGCGCGAGGTGCTGACCGGCGGTGACAAACTGCTCGCGGCCACCAACTACGGTATGATGCTCTCCCTGGCGCTGGGCTGCACCGGATTGCTGCTCGTGCCGGCTGCCGACAAGTCCGACCGACGGTTGAAGACGGTTCTTCTCGCCGTCGGGGTTTTCGCCATCTTCTGCACTGTCCATCTGCTCAACCGCACCGGCCTCGCCCTGGTGCTGATTTCCATGATAGTTGGGCTCGTGCTACAGCCCTTCACCAAGCGCAGACTGCTCTACCTTATCCTGGTCTGCTGCGTACTGGGTCTCATATACTGGATATTTCTGAATGAGTCGGACTTCATGTCCGAGGTCGTGCAGAAGTATATAGAGCGTAACAAGGGTGGCAACTCCGTATCCTCCATGTCGGGGCGCGACGTGCGCATGGCCTACGCCCTGGAAATTCTCGCGCGCCACCCCGAGGGGGGTGTGGACGGCATCATCTTCATGGGCCGAGGCACGTATGCCCACAACCTGTGGATCGACGCCGGACTCAAGGGGGGGTGGATCTGCATGGCGATGCTGGTGTATTTCGCCATCGGGATGTGCCGCACGGTGTGGCAGGTGTGGCGGCGGCATGCCATCTATGGTTTCAATAACTTCGAGACAATGATCATAGTCATGATGGGCGTCACCTTCATCGCGCAGTCGATGAGCGAGCCTATCATCGACGGTCTGGCACGCTATTTCTGGTTCATGCTCTTCTTCTGGAGCATGCTATCATCGCATGTCGACAGGGTGACGGGCGACCGGGGACCGGGAGGGCGCAAACGCCCTTTTACGAAATGACACGGGTGCTGTTCATAGGGGGCTTCGTGCCCCGGGAGATGATGCGTACCGTGGTGGAGGACACCTACGGCAAGGTACAGTTTTCCAACCACAATTTCGAGATGTCGCTCATCCGCGGACTGGCCGCGGGGGAGGATGTGGAGCTGCGCGCTATCTCCGCCCCGAAGGTGTACTCATATCCGCACAACAACCGCAACCGTGTCATCCGCGCCGAAAGCTACGAGGATAACGGCGTCTCTTTCTCCTCCATCGGATACAACAACCGCACCGGCATCAACCTCATCACCCGCACCTGGCAGCTGATGCGGGGCATTTTACGGGAACTCAGTGCTTTCGGACCCGGTTCAGAAGAGGTGAAGGTGGTGATCAATACCCCCGCACTGGAATACACGGTGGCTGCGAGGATGGCGCGGATGTTCACCTCGCGTCCCCTCAAGATGGCGCTGGTGGTGCCCGACGTGCCGGAATGTCTGGCCGAGATGAATGGCGGCAAATCACTGAAAATGAGAATTGTGGGACTATTAAACCGTCTGAACCGCTTCTTCGCACGCAGGATCGGAAGGATGGTGTATCTCACAGAGGCCATGAACGACTACTACAATCTCCCTGCGGACCGCTGGATCGTAATGGAGGGCCTTATCGACGAGGAGCGGGTGAAACGCGTCACAGAAGCTGCCGCTCCCACTGCGGGGGAAGCGGAGAAGGAGGCAGGCGGGGAAGTGATACTCTACACCGGCACGCTGCGCCGGATATTCGGCGTGATGGATCTGGTTGATATGTTCGAGCGGGGAGGGTTTGATAATTGCGAACTGCGTATATGCGGCTCGGGCGAGGCCGAGGAGGAGCTGCGGGAGCGTGCCGCGCGGAATCCCGCGATAAAATTTCTCGGCTCCCTCTCCCCCGAGGAGGCGCTCAAGGAGCAGTCTCGCGCCACGATACTGGTCAATCCCAGAAACTCGGCCGGCAACTATACCCGCTATTCCTTCCCCTCGAAGACCATCGAATACCTTCTGACCGGCCGCACCGTCGTGGCCAACCGGCTTCCGGGGATACCTCGGGAGTATGATGCCTTCATCCATTATCCCGCCTCGGAGAGCGCGGACTCCTGGATAGAGTGTCTGCGCGAGGTGATGGCTATGGATCCGGAAGCCAGGAAGAGACACGATGATGAGGGGAGAGCCTTCATCCTCGCCCGCAAGACAGCGCGGGCGCAGGCCTCGCGTATCCTGGATCTGCTTAAAGATAAGAAAACATGAACACGTCATCCGCATCCCCCCGCGTATCGGTCATCATTCCCAGCTATCGTCCCGGCGACTGGCTGGAGGAGTGTCTCGGCTCGTTGCTCGGACAGACACTACCGGCGAGTGACTTCGAGGTGATACTCGTGCTCAACGGGTGTGACCATCCCTGGAGCGACAACATACGCGCATGGGCCGAGGCGCATCCCGGGTTTCCGCTCCGCTTCATACAGACGGACACCCCCGGGGTGAGCAACGCACGCAACGTCGGTATCGACGAGGCCCGGGGGGAGTATATCACCTTCATCGACGACGACGACTATGTCTCGCCGCGCTATCTGGAAGCGTTGCTTGCCGAAGCCGCACCGGGACGCGCCGTGCTCAGCAACACACTCTCCTTTACCGACGGATGCGAAGGTTTTGATGAAAACTATTCTCTCCACCGCCTCTATCTTTCGCTGCAAGAAGCCCCCGGCCCCTTTACCCTGTTGCAGACTCGCTCATTCTTCAACGGGGCATACAGAAAGTTGCTACCCGCAGACCTCGTGGGTAAGCGACGTTTCGACCCCTCTTTCCGCAACGGTGAGGACTCCCTCTTCATGTTTGAGATTTCCGATGCCGTGACGGATATAAGGACAGCTTCTCCGGATGCCGTGTACTATCGCAGGTTCCGCTCCGGATCCGCATATACGAGACGCAAGTCTCTATCCTACCGACTCCTCAACACTGCGCGGCTCCTCGCCGCATATACCCGCAGATGGGGTGCTCGCCCACGGGCCTATAATTTCCCCTTCTATTTGTCACGCCTGGCCGCTACGGTCAAAGGCCATCTGCTTAACTAATTACGACATGCACACCGCAAAACACCGCGATCCACAGTTAGTCAGCATAATCACCCCCGCCTACAATTGCGGCCGATTCATAGGAGAGACCATCCGAACAGTACTGGCGCAGACCTATCCCCACTGGGAGATGATAATCGTCGATGACGCCTCCGCTGACGACACGGCGGAGGTGGTCAGGAGTTTCGACGATCCTCGCATACGCTATTCGCGTCTCGAAAAGAATATGGGGAGTGCCGAGGGGCGCAATGCCGCCATCCGTATGGCCCGCGGGCGATGGATCGCCTTCCTTGACAGCGATGATCTCTGGGATCCGCGTAAGCTGGAACGTCAGCTTGATTTCATGAAGCGCAACGATTACAGCTTTTCCTATACGGAATATTCCCAGATCGATTGTGACGGAAAGGATCTCGGCATACGTGTGTCCGGACCGAAACATGTCTCTTCGCGGGGAATGAAAGCCTACAATTGGCTCGGTTGCCTGACGGTGATGTATGATGCCGACAAGATAGGACTCGTGCAGGGCCCCGTGATACGCAAACGCAATGATTACGGACTATGGCTCGTGGTCAGCCGTAAGGCCGACTGCTATCTGCTTCCCGAAAACCTGGCGTCATACCGTGTCAGAAGCGGTTCGCTGAGTCATCAAAGCTACGTATCGCTCATAAAATGGCATTATGAGCTTTTGAGTATTCTCGGCCATAATCCCGTGATGGCCACGCTCCACACCGGTGCCAACCTCATATTCGGCATCTATAAAAAACTTGTATATCACCGTAAGGTCTGATTCATATGCATATCACATCCTCCCCCGTTCTCTCGAAGCTCTTTCTCCCGCTGATAAAGATCAGTGAAGCGGCAGGCGACCGCTTCCCCGGCCTTATGGTCAGGGCAAGGTATCTGGCCCGTTTCCGCAAACTGCCGAATCTGAAAGACCCTCAGGATCTTAATGAAAAGATTCTTTGGCAGAAGCTGTATGCCGACACCACGAAATGGTCGGAACTGGCCGATAAGTACAGGGTGAGGGAGTATGTCAGAAAGGCGGGACTCGAATCCACGCTTGTGAGACTTTACGGAGCCTGGGATGATGAGAATAAAATCAATTTCGACGAATTGCCGAACAGCCTGATTTTCAAAGCTAACAACGGGGACGGCAAAGGTTCGAACCTTATCGTCGGCGATCTCAAATCCGCGGATAAGGCATCATTGCTGAAGCTCTTCCATGACTGGCTGCACCGAAAGCATGTCGGAGCGTTGGGAGGCGAGACTCACTACAAGGGTATAAAACCCATGATAATCGCCGAGGAGTTGCTTCCCTCTCCCGCTGACAGCACCTCCGTGGTGGACTACAAGATATGGTGTATCAATGGCAAGCCGAGATACATCCTGGCTTTCAGCGACAGAAAGGATGGAGGCCGGGGGGCGGCTATGATGACCTACGACCTTGACTGGACCCCGTGTCCGCAATATCACATATTCAGCGCTCATTTTTGGCGCGCCGAGGTGCTCCCCAGACCGAAGAATCTTGAAAGGATGCTTGAAGTGGCGGCCCGACTGTCGAAAGAATTTCCTATATTGAGGGTAGATCTCTACAACATCGACGGAAAGATTTATTTCGGCGAGCTGACCTTCACCTCCCTGGGAGGAATGATGAATTATTACACTCCCGACTTCCTGCAGAAACTGGGCCGGGAAGCCGACATCACCGGGGTAATGAAATAATTAAGTTTTTGGCAGATTCGGCGGAAATTCGTAAATTTGCATATTGATTTGCCGTAAAGAAATGGATGGCAGGAACTCCGTTTATTCCTCTTGCCGCCGCCCCGGTGCCGTTTCGCGCCCCGACGCGGGGAAGAGGAGGCGTGTCTCGGATCATCATAATGGTTAAAACCCCGGGGTATATCCCGTCTGCCGGCAACAGGCTTGACTAAAAACGAATATATTGAAGACAACATGAAGATAGGATTAATCAGGGAAACAAAAGTGCCCGAAGACAATCGAGTGGCTCTCACGCCGCAACAGGCCAAAGAGCTTCAGAATCGTTTCCCCGGTGTGGAGATAAAGGTGCAGTCGAGTCCCACGCGTGCCTATTCCGACCGGGAATATGCCGAGGCGGGTCTGAATGTATGCGAGGATGTGAGCGATTGTGATCTCCTGCTCGGCATAAAGGAAGCTGCCATACCCACGCTGCTGCCTGATCGGCACTACCTTTTCTTCGGTCATATCGCAAAGTTTCAGGAATACAACCGCCCGTTGCTCAAGGCTTTCCTGAACAAAGGAATCACCTTTTCCGACTATGAGTATCTCGTGGACGACTCCGGCCAGAGACTCGTGGCCTTCGGATGGTTTGCGGGTATCGTGGGATGCTACTACACCCTCAGGGGCTGGGGACTGCGCACGGGACGGTATGAACTGCCCGCGCCGCATCTGCATTTCACCAAGGAGGAGATAATCGGAAATCTGCGCAAGGCTCCCTTAGGTGACATCAAGATTTTGGTCACCGGCACGGGGCGTGTCTCCCACGGGGCGCAACATGTGCTCGACGCCATCGGCGTGAAAAAGGTGAGCGTGGATGAATACCTGGCAACGGAGACTCCGGAGGGTCCGATATATTGTGTGGCGGCCGTGGATGATCTGGTGAAGCCGCGCGAGGCGGGGGCGTCGTTTGATTTCGCCGATTTCTGCAAGCACCCCGACGGGTATGAGTCGGATTTCCGGCGGTTCGCAAAGGCTACGGATATTCTCATCTCCTGCCATTTCTGGGAGCATGACCAGCCTGTATATCTCTCCGAGGAGGCATATACGCGCCCCGATTTCCGCATCCGGATGATAGGGGACATCACCTGTGACATACAGGGGAGCATCAAGTCCACCCTGCGATCCTCCACGCATGCCGAGCCGTTTTATGACTACGATCCCGCCACGGGCAAGGAGGCTCCGGCATTCTCCGCCGACAGCCATGTCACCGTGATGGCCGTGGATACGTGTCCCAACGCTTTGCCGCGCGAAACAAGCGAGTTTTTCGGCTCCAGACTCATAGAGGAGGTGCTGACGGAGATGATCGAGAAGGGCACCGACGACACCCGGATTCTTGACCGCGCCACAATCGTGCGCAAGGGGCGCTTGAACACTCCGTTCGAGTATCTGCGCGACTACGCTGAAAAAGACTGAAGAGATGAGACTCCTTTTCGCAGGTGACATCATGCCCGGCGGCGTGCTGGAGTATCAGAGGGACTACGTCACCGACGACCTCCGTAAGTATCTCGCCACCTTTGACGCCAGAATAGGCACGCTGGAATGTGCCCTGGGTGACGGTCTGCCGTTTGACAAAACGAAGATGGCCGGGAAAATGAATATCATATACAGCCCTGCCTCTTCTGTCGGCAGACTGAAGGCCCTGAACTTCAATGTGGTCTCCCTGGCCAACAATCATCTGTATGATCTCGGCGAGGAGGGGCTTCGCTCCACGATACGGATACTCGACGAGGCCGGAATCAAGCATTGCGGGGCCGGGGTAAACATAGAGGAGGCCTCCAGACCCGCCGTGCTGGAGATCGGCGGCAAGAGGGTCGCAATATTCGCCTACTGTCAGCACGGCACGGTGTATGTGGGGCACGTGGAGAAAGCCACCGCCACGTCTCCGGGCGTGAATCCGCTCGACATCAGGCGGTGCGTGGAGGACATCCGGTCCGCGAAGCAGAAGTATGATTACGTGTTGGTGATGCCGCATTGGGGCAACGAATACCAGTATCTCCCCACACCGGAGTGCGTGGATTATGCCCGGGCCATGATCGATGCCGGAGCCGACGGGGTGTTCTCAAGCCACACCCATCAGGTGCAGCCGCTTGCTTTCCATCGCTGCAAGCCCATAGCGTATAGCATGGGCAACTTCATGTTTCCGGACTATCTCATGCA
Source organism: uncultured Porphyromonadaceae bacterium (assembly GCA_947174995.1). GTDB lineage: Bacteria > Bacteroidota > Bacteroidia > Bacteroidales > Muribaculaceae > Lepagella. Next base: position 18,798 of record CAMWLC010000015.1, on the reverse strand, counting down.
GCCTCCCAGACCGATATGGTATCCCGAGAGCGGAGATGTAATCCCCTCGTTGCCGCGCATCGTGGCTTATCCAAAGTCGATCGATTCTCCCATCGTGCAGGTGTGGAGGCATCTTTCGCGCATAGGTATGCTGGTGGAGTGCGACATCGAGGGCCGGGACGTGAGCGCCGGTTACAGGCTCGTATACACCACGTCCGGCAATGTGGTGGAATTCTACAGTCATCCCGCTCCGATGCGCTTCCGCATGAAGTGGATGCGGGCAGCGGTGGAAAGCAGCCGCTATCCTCTGATATACAGTGCATATAAATCGCGCTTCAACGTGGCGCGAAAGGGTTTTCATTTCCTCAACCGATTTGTCAGCCGGCACAGCTGACTTTAACTACAATGAGCGTGATTCAGGAAAGGATAAAACGAAACATCGACAGATTCAGAAACATAGCAAGGGGCAGCGGGAAGAATCCGCTGTCCGCGCTGCTCTACATCAACCGTCTGCAACGCAGCCGAGGATTCTATTTGACGGAAATACATGATTGCGAGCTCGACAGGCATGACAAGGCATACGAGGAGTCTTTCCTGAACTGGGAGGAGCAGAAGCGGTATCTTGACCTGCTCAATCCGCGCAAATACTATTCCCTGGCCCGCAACAAATATCTCACCCATCTGGTGCTTGAGGCGGCCGGCGTCACGGAGACAGCCGAACTGCTGTGTTATTACAACCCGGAAGCGGGCCTGGGCACGGGGAGAATCGGTACTGATGCGACGCAGGTACGCGCTATCCTTCAGAAAAGCGGATACGACAGATTCATCATCAAGACCACGGAAAGCAGTCATGGTGACAATGTGTGGGTGATAGAGGGCGTGGAATATACCGCCGGCGATGCCATTCTGCGCAGATATGACGGCAGGGAGATGACACTCTCCTCGGTGCTCGGGAAGGAACCTCTGATTTTCGAGTCGCTCATCGAACAGACTCCGCAGATGATGGCCCTCAATCCCTCGTCGGTCAACACCGTGCGGTTCATGACCACGCTGATGCCTGACGGCACCGCGCGGACGATCGCCACATTCATAAAGATCGGGCGTGCCGGAAGCTGCGTGGACAATGCCGGAGCGGGGGGAAATGTGGACGCGGCCGTGGATGTCAGGACCGGCAGACTGTACAACGCCATATCCTTCAACGGATGGCGCAAGATAACCCCGATTCAGAACCATCCCGACACCGGATGCCGGGTAGAGGGTATGGTGATAGAAAACTGGGAGGAGATTAAGAGACGGGTGGAGGATTTCCAACGTCGTCTCCCGTACGTGAAGGCAGCCGGGTGGGACATCGCCATCACCCCCCGCGGGCCGGTGGTGATTGAGGTCAACGATATGTGGGACCGCACCGGTCAGCTTTTCCTCGGCAGGGGGTGGAAGAGGGAAATAGAGGAGTGTTACTTCGCGTGGAAGGAATATCATAAATCCAGGTAAGCGCACTGTATGGCTGAAAATCTAAAGCGCAAGACCGTAGCCGGAGCCGTATGGACCGGCATCAACCGCTTCGGGTCGCTCATGCTGATGTTTGTCACCAACATGATTCTGGCCCGTCTGCTCACACCTGCGGAGTTCGGCTACATAGCGATGCTTGCCGTGTTCATCCTCGTGGCCGACACGTTTGTCGACAGCGGCCTGGGATCGGCCATCATCCAAAAAAAGGATGCCGACAACGGGGACTTCTCGACAGTGTTCTACTTCAACCTCGCCTTGGGCGTGGTGCTTTATCTCACGCTGTATTTCTGCGCTCCCCTTGTGGCGGATTTCTACAATCTGCCGTTGCTCAAGAAACTCCTGAGGGTGGAGGGCCTCATATTGATCATCAATTCCTTCGCCGTAGTGCAGACGGCCATACTGCGCAAGGAGATGAGGTTCAAGCAGCTGACCGTAGCCCTGCTCACGGCCACGGTGGTGGGTGTGAGCGTGGCGATATACATGGCTTACCGGGGCTTCGGAGTGTGGGCGCTCGTGGCGCAAATGCTGATTGTAGCCTTCGTGCGCGCCGTGATGACATGGTGGATGGGACACTGGCGTCCCGGGCTCATCTTCAGCAAGCAGTCGTTTCACCGTCTGTTCGGTTTCGGCTCATTCGTGTTCATGGCCAACATCATCAACACTCTTGGCAACAATATCCAGGATCTTATCATAGGCAAGGCCTTCAGCGCGGGCACGCTGGGTTATTACAGCCAGGCACGCAAGCTTGAGACTATCGCCTCGACATCACTTTCGGGTATAATAGACCAGGTGACTTATCCTGCCCTCGCAAAGAAGCAGGACGACCCCGTCGGGCTGGTGAGTGTGGTGAGGAAATTCGTCAAGATGATATCTTTCGTTTCATTCCCCATCATAATGTGCCTGGCCGTGGCGGGCAGACAGATCATACCCCTCTGTTACGGCGACAAGTGGATGCAGTCAGTGCCCTATTTTCAGATTCTCTGCTTCGCCGGGCTCGCAATCTGCATGCAGTATGTGAATTATTCCGCAGTGGTGGCCATCGGCAGGAGTTCGGCCATGTTCCGCTGGACGCTGATAAAGCGCGGCATAGGGCTCTCGCTCGTGCTGCTGGGCCTGATATGGGGAATATACGGGGTGCTGGTGGGTGTGGCTGCCAGCAGCTATGTGATATTGATATGCAATGCCTGGCAGGTGCAGTATTTCCTGCGCTACACGCTTTGGCGTCAGCTTCTCGACACCCTCCCGGCGGTAGCCTGCACGGCTGTGGCGTGCGTGGCGGCCCTGTGTCTGGACCTGGTTTTGAATTTCTCCCTTATTGTCGATCTGATTGCCAAGATAGCGGTGTTCGGCATCGTGTATCTCGGCATGGCCTACGCTCTGCGGCTTGAGGCCATGAAGGATGTGAAATCAATAATCATGGAACTTAAAAACAGAAAATAACAATGAATTTAGCCTCTATATTCAAATCCACCCTTACACGTATATCTCCCAAACTCAACACATGGGTGCTGTATCTCGTGAAGTTCAGGAAGGTCATCAATCTGAAAAATCCCCGCACGCTGGATGAAAAAATACAGTGGTTGAAATTTCACGACTATCTTGACAATACGCAAGTGCGCGATTGCGCCGACAAGTATGCCGTGAGGAAGTTTGTGGAGGAGCGCGGATGTGGCGAAATACTCAACGAGCTTTACGGGGTGTATGACACCATCGACGAGATACCCTGGGAGAGCCTTCCGGACAAATTCGTCATAAAGTGGAATTTCGGCTGCGGCCAGAATCTCATCTGCCGCGACAAGAGCAAACTCGATGTCGAGGAGGCGAAGCGCAAACTCGCCAAATGGTATAAGACGAAGGACACGTTCTATCTTCCGTACGCCGAGATGCAGTATCGCGGCATCGAACCTAAACTGATCTGCGAGAAATTCATCGAGCCGGAAAAGGGGAATCTGCCCGTGGACTATAAATTCTACTGCTTCGACGGCAACGCGGCGTGCGTGCTGGTGTGCAGTGGGCGCGACGACTCGGGCCACGGCACCAAGTATTATTTCTTTGACAAGGATTGGAAGCTCTGCCGCTACAACAAGGCGGGCAAGGAGGCCCCGGAGGGGTTCACGCTTCCCAAGCCCGCGGGGATAGACCGCCTGTTTGAATATGCGAGCCGCCTCTCGAAGGGATTCCCCTTTGTACGGGCCGATTTCTATCTTGAGCATGGACAGCCCCTTTTCGGCGAACTGACCTTCACTCCGTGCGGAGGTTTCGACGTCAATCGGTTGCCCGAGACGCAGGTGCGTTTCGGCGATATGGTGAAAATCAATCCGGAAAAGTGAACATGGGCTTCAGTATCGCCTATCTCATCATTATCCTTCTCACTTGTCTCTCCTTCACCCAGATGGAAGACAGTGAGAACAATCCCGTGCAGCTTCTCTCCCAGATGGGAGTGGCTGTGCTTTTTCTCGCAGCAGTCTGGAAGAGTTTGCGGCGTCCTGCCGTGCCGTCGCTGCTCAAAGTGTGGTTGGTGGGAATAGGGCTGTGTCTGTGCGGACTGTTCATTCTCCCGTCATACACGTTCAAGAGCGTGATGGGCGACACCAGGGAACTGTTCATACCCTTCGCGCTTACGTTCAGTTCATATTATCTGCTGAAATTCACTCCGGAACAGTTTCGGAGGGGCTTCATGGTAGTAGCCTTGTGCAGCATACTGGCGGTGATGTACACGGTGGCCAATTCCGGAGGATTCATAGTGCAGGACATGTATCGCGCCGGAGTGTTCAAGAATCAGACGGCACCCTTTTACGCGCAGATCGGCCTCATATCGCTGTGTCTCTATCTCGACCGCCACAGAAACGTCTGGGATCTGCTGTTCCTCGGAGCCTTCATAGCCGCTATCGTCTACTGCGTGGTGCTGAGGGCGCGAACCGCCACTTTCGCCACCCTGGGCCTCGCCGTCATTATTCTCTGGGAGAAATATCATGCCAAGAGTCTGCTTATCATCCCGGCTGTGCTCATCGTGGTGTTCGGAATCTGGGGAGACCAGCTCACGAATGTGCTGTATGCCTCGATGGTGGGTCACTATGATGCCACGGATATCGACAGCATGACCACCGGACGCGCCACCCGTATGGCCGATTCACTGGATTTCATCTACCGTCATCCGCTGTGGGGGAGCACCGTGCGTGACCTGACGGCCAACACCGTCTGGCGCAACACATACCACAATCCCCACAATTATCTCGTGTGGAAGCTGGTAAGATACGGCCTGGTGTATGCTGTGCCCTTCATCATGGTGTATCTGGCTGTGCTGTGGAACGGCATAAAGCTCCTGCGCATCAGCTGGAGCCGCTATCAATACGTCATCATGTGCCTGGCTCTGGCCTTCTTGACGAGCCTCAGTGAATACAGCGCCCCCTTTGGCCCGGGCACGAGCTGGGTGATATGCTACTGTCTGCTTGGAAGCGCTCTGCGGAGCAGCGGCGAGCAGACCGGGAATGCGGTATTGCTCAATGAGCATGCCATGCTTCAATGATTATGAAGAAACTTTGTCTGATCTACAACACCGCTCCGCTCTATCGCGCCCCGATCTTCCGCGCGATAGACAGGGCGTATGACTGCGACTGGTATTTCGGCGAAACGAAGACCGACATCAAGGAGATGGACCTCTCCGAATTGAAACATACGCAATACTATAAATCCTGCGGCAATCCGCAGCGGCTGTATTGGCAGGGCGCCCTCATTCCCGGTCTTTTCAAGAGGAAATACAAGGATTATTTCGTCCTGGCCGAGGAGCGTTCGGTGTCGTTCTGGCTATTTGTGCTGCTGAAGGCCCTGTTCTTTCCCAAAAAGCGTATTTTCGGATGGAGCCACGGATGGTACGGACGCGAGGGGAAGTGGCACAGGCGTCTGGCCCGCTGGCGCATGAAGGGGATGGACGGAATGTTCGTCTACAATGAGCGTGCCCGCAGACTGATGATAGAGGGTGGTATACCGGAAGAAAAGGTGTTTACCATCTACAACTCCCTCGACTACGACTGCCAGAAGAAATTGCGTGAGGAACTGCCTCCCTCTGATATCTACCGCAGACATTTCGGCAATGACCATAACGTGATCATATTCATCGGACGTCTTACGGCTGTCAAACGGCTTGACATGATGCTCCGGGCCGTAACCGATCTCAAGAAAAGGGGTGAGGATTACAATGTGGTATTCATAGGAAACGGAACGGAAAAGGGTAATCTTCAGAAATTGGCGTCGGAGCTTGAAGTTCCGGCTTGGTTTTATGGCGCATGTTATGATGAGCGCACCAATGCCGAACTGGTAGCCTCGGCCGACCTCTGCGTCTCGCCCGGTAACGTGGGCCTGACGGCCATACACACCCTGACCTTCGGCACTCCGGTGATCACCAACGATGACTTCAATCACCAGATGCCGGAGTTCGAATCGATAGTGCCCGGCGTGACCGGTGGATTCTTCAAGGCCGGGGACGAGAAATCGCTTGCCGATGAGATAAGCCGCTGGTTTGCCGCCCATCCCGACAGACAGGCCGTAAGGGAGGCCTGTTATGCAGAAATCGACGGGAAATGGAATCCCGAAAACCAGATGCGGATTATAAAAGCCCATATTTGAAGAAATCATGATAGGATATCTCAAAGGCTTCATCAGGAATATCACCAACAGGGCTGTCTCGCCCCTGGCCCTGGTTGACCATCGCTGCGATATAGACCGCAGGGCGAAAATCAACCGTGGTGTGAAGATCCTCAACTCCACCGTGGGCAGGTATTCCTATATCGGAGGGGGGAGTCTGATAATCAACGCCGACATAGGGGCCTTCTGCTCCATAGCGGGAGATGTGTGCATCGGACTCGCCGGCCATACTCTGGATAACATATCCACCTCCCCGATATTCACCGAGAAGCATAACGGCACCGGGTATTCCTGGGTGTCGGAGAATGTCAACGCGCATGTCAACAAAAGAATCGTCATTGGCAATGACGTCTGGATCGGTCACGGAGCCAAGATAATGGACGGCGTGAGGGTAGGCGATGGCGCGGTGATAGCCACAAGCGCCGTCGTGACCAAGGATGTCCCGCCATACGCCATCGTCGGCGGAATCCCGGCCCGGGTGATCCGTTACAGATTTGACGAGGATATCTGCGCCGCTCTTTCGGCCTCCGGATGGTGGACATGGCCCGAAGAGAAATTGAAATCAAACATCTCGGCCTTCCAGACCAATTCTTTGGATAAAATAAGTCTTAAATCGCTGCAAATTGTTGATAATAAGGTAGTTAATCCCCCCCCCCCGAAAATGAGCGCGGAACTCTGACCATTCTTACACCGCCGGCATGGAGCTATAATCCTTTCGGTTTCATCACCCTGAATTGGCAAAGCCATGAAGCCGCATAGGGTGATTCATCTGAACGCGACGGCCAACTGGGGCTCGACCGGAAAGATAGCCGAGGGTATCGGTGAGGTGGCGATGGCGCGGGGATGGGAGTCAACGATAGCTTACGGACGCATGATGAATCCCTCGACTTCAAATCTGATCAAGACAGGAGACAAAGCGGATGTGTATATGCACTACGCCCGAAACAGATTCCTGGACGGAGAGGGGCTCGGAAGCCGCCGGGCTACGGAGAGACTTGTCAGGGAGATAGAGAATCTTTCGCCGGACATCATTCATCTGCATAACATTCACGACCATTGGCTCAATTATCCGGTGCTGTTCAATTATTTGCAGAGTGTCGATACCCCCGTCATCTGGACTTTTCACGACTGCTGGGCCTTCACGGGCCATTGCTATCATTTCGAGCAGGCCGGATGCATGAAATGGCGGACACACTGCGGGGACTGCCCTAAGAAATATTCCTTCGCCCCCGACCGCTCCGCAAGGAATTTCGACCTTAAGAAAAAATGGTTCGCCTCCCTGGGAAAACGACTCACCATCGTAGGGGCCTCCGAGTGGATAAGCGTATATGCCGCGGAGTCGATGCTGAAGGGAAGCAATGTCATCACGATTCACAACGGGGTCAATACCGATGTGTTCATGCCGGGCGGAGAGAAGAGAAGGATGATATTGGGGGTCTCCAACGTATGGCCCCCCTACAAAGGCCTGGGTGATTTCTGCAAGCTCCGGAAGATTATTCCCGCTGATGTGGAGATAGTGCTCGTGGGTTTGAAGGATGAACAGATCAAATCCCTGCCGGAGGGTATCACGGGGATGGGGCGCACCCGAGGGGTGGAGGAACTCAGGGACCTCTATCGGCAGGCTGCGGTATTTGTCAATCCCACGCATAACGACACTTTCCCGACGGTGAATATCGAAGCCCTTGCCTGCGGCACTCCCGTGGTGACTTACCGCACGGGTGGGAGTCCAGAGGCCGTGGATGGGGACACGGGGCTGGTGGTGGAGAAGGGGGATGTGGCGTCCCTCGCCCGGGCTGTTATGAAAGTGATTGACAATCCAAAGGATTTTTCTCCCGAAAACTGCCGTAGCAGGGCCGTAAGGGAATTTGACATGCGCCGGCAGTTCGGACGGTATGTCGATCTGTATGACTCACTTTTGAACAAATCATAAAACACAACATATAATGTCAGTATTCAAGGACAAGACCCTCCTTATTACGGGAGGCACAGGATCTTTCGGCAACGCGGTGCTGAAGCGTTTTCTCGACACCGATATCAAGGAAATCCGCATTTTCAGCCGCGACGAGAAGAAGCAGGATGATATGCGCCACGAATATCAGGTCCGCTATCCCGAGGCGGCACACAAGATAAAGTTCTACATCGGCGACGTGCGCGACCTCCAGTCATGCCGTGGCGTCATGCCCGGCGTGGACTATATCTTCCATGCGGCCGCCCTCAAGCAGGTGCCCTCTTGCGAGTTCTTCCCAATGGAGGCTGTGAAGACCAATGTGATCGGCACCGACAATATCCTGACCGCCGCCATCGAGGCGGGCGTGGATGCCGTCATCTGCCTCTCCACCGACAAGGCCGCTTACCCCATCAATGCTATGGGCATCACGAAGGCCATCGAGGAGAAGGTAGCCGTGGCCAAGTCGCGCTATTCGGGCAAGACCAAGATATGCTGCACGCGCTACGGCAACGTGATGTGCTCGCGAGGCTCTGTGATACCCCTCTGGATAGAGCAGATACGCTCGGGCAATCCCATCACCGTCACCGAGCCCTCCATGACACGCTTCATCATGAGCCTGGAGGAGGCCGTGGATCTGGTGCTCTTCGCTTTCGAGCACGGACAGAACGGCGACATCCTCGTGCAGAAGGCTCCTGCGTGCACCATCGGCACTCAGGCCGAGGCGGTGTGCGAGCTTTTCGGCGGCAAGAAGGAGGACATCAAGGTCATCGGTATACGCCACGGAGAGAAGATGTATGAGACGCTGCTCACCAACGAGGAGTGTGCCAAGGCCGAGGATCTCGGAAATTTCTATCGCGTGCCCGCCGACAACCGCGGTCTTAACTACGACAAGTTCTTCAAGGATGGCGATGATACGCGCAATCTGCTGACTGAGTTTGACTCCAACAACACGCGCCAGCTCAGCGTGGCCGAAACCAAGGAGAAAATAGCCGCCCTCGACTACATACAGCGCGAGCTGTCGGGCGAAGGCAATTTCGTACAGTAATCCCAAACCCTCATCCTGCAAGAAATGAAAGTACTCGTCACGGGGGCCAAGGGGTTCGTGGGCCGCAACTTAGTGGCTCAGCTCAACAATATCCGGCAGGGTAAGGCCTGCAATTATCCGGTGGAGATAGAGGAGGTGTTTGAATACGACATCGACTCCACTCCCGAGGAACTCGACCGCTATTGCCGCGAGGCCGATTTCGTGTTCAATCTCGCCGGCGTCAACCGTCCGGAGAATCCGGAGGATTTCCGCAAGGGAAATTTCGGGTTCGCCTCGGCTCTGCTCGACACTCTGAAAAAGCATGGCAACACCTGCCCGGTGATGCTCTCCAGCTCGATACAGGCTACTCTCTTAGGGCGCTATGCAGGCCATCCGTATGGCGAGAGCAAGAAGGCGGGTGAGGAACTTTTCTTCGATTACGCCGACAAGACCGGGGCCAAAGTGCTGGTTTACCGTTTTCCGAATCTCTTCGGAAAGTGGTGTCGCCCCAACTACAATTCCGCCGTGGCCACGTTCTGCAACAATATCGCCAACGACCTCCCCATTCAGGTCAACGATCCCTCGGTAGAGCTCGAACTCCTCTATATAGATGACCTCGTCGAGGAGATGATTCTCGCCCTGCAGGGACACGAGCATCATTGCGAGTTTGATGGTGTCGAGGCCGTGGCTAAAGAAGAGGGGCGTTATTGTTACGTGCCGACAACTTTCAAAGCAACTCTCGGCGAGATAGTCGAGTTGTTGCATAAGTTCTCCGAGCAGCCTCATACACTCGTCATCCCCGATATACCGGCCAATTCCTTCGCCAAGCGTCTTTATTCCACTTATCTCAGCTATCTGCCCAAGGAGAAGGCTATCTTCGACCTGAAGATGAACGTTGATGACCGCGGTTCCTTTACGGAGTTGGTCAAAACACTCAATTGCGGCCAGGTCAGCGTCAATATCTCCAAGCCGGGTATTACGAAGGGTCAGCATTGGCATAACACGAAGTGGGAGCAGTTTATAGTGGTGTCGGGCCACGGGCTCATCCAGATGCGCAAGGAGGGTACAGATGATGTGATTGAGTATGAGGTGAGCGGCGATAAGATACAGTCCGTGTTCATGTTGCCCGGGTATACTCACAATATTATCAATCTCTCCGATACTGAGGATCTCGTGACGGTGATGTACTGCAACGAGCTCTTCGATCCCAACCGCCCGGATACCTTCTTCGATCCCGTCTGACCGGAGACACAGAAGAACAAAAGATAAGAACTAACCATAACCCCGACCACGCGATGATAAGAAGCAAGAAAGAACTGGAATTCTACATGCTGGCCGACAGGATGATGAATCGCGGACGGTTTAAGCCCACTCTCAAGGATCGTTTGCGCGACGTTGTGTTTCCTGACTACATAATGCGCTATCTCCGCTCGATGAGGGTGAGCAGTTACCTGTTCCGCGAAAGCGAAAGAAATGAGCCGGATTCTCCGCGTCAGGATTCACCCGGACTTCTTATGTGGATAAAGGGTGTCTATCATAGCATTAGGTACCGACGCCTCGGAGTAAAGCTCGGCTATTCGATAGGACGACATTCTCTGGGATATGGTGTGGTGTTGTCGCATTACGGCACTATTGTCGTAGGTGAGACCAATCGTATAGGTCGATACGCTGTGCTGCATACCTCCACGTGCGTGTCAGACAATGGCAAAACCATCGGAGACGCCTTCTACCTGGCCACGGGAGCGAAAGTGGTCGGGGGTGTGAATCTCGGAGACAATGTGACGGTCGGAGCCAATGCTGTCGTGAGCCGTCCCTGCGAGGAAGGAAATTGTCTGCTCACCGGTATTCCCGCTTCAGCGCAAAAGAAGGCCGGGGCATGGTACGAAGGTCTTGAACCATACGCGGAGCGCGTGGAGAAAATCGAGGCTCTCAGAAAGCAAATGAATCTTGATTAATAAACATATATAATGTCTGAAATCAGCCGCGAAGTGAAGTTTGCCGACAACGGCAAACTTAAACTCCTCATAATAGTGGGCACACGCCCGGAAATCATCCGCCTGGCGGCGGTAATCAACAAGTGCCGCGAGTATTTCGACGTGATACTCGCCCATACCGGCCAGAACTACGACTATAATCTCAACGGTATCTTCTTCAGGGACCTGAAGCTGGCCGATCCCGAGGTCTATATGGATGCCGTCGGCAAGGATCTCGGCGAGACGATGGGCAATATCATCGCCGCCTCCTACTCGCTGATGGTGGAGACGAAACCGGATGCCGTGCTCGTGCTCGGTGATACCAATTCATGTCTTTCGGTCATCGGCGCCAAGCGCCTTCACATCCCCATCTTCCACATGGAGGCCGGCAACCGCTGCTTCGACGAGTGTCTCCCCGAGGAGACCAACCGCCGCATCGTTGACATCATTTCCGATGTCAATATCTGCTATTCAGAGCATGCCCGCCGTTACCTCAACGCCTCGGGTGTGGCGCCGCAGCGCACGTATGTCAGCGGATCCCCCATGGCGGAGGTGCTCCACAACAATCTTGCGGACATCGAGAAGAGCGACATCCTGGAGCGTCTCGGTCTTGAGAAGGGAAGATATATTCTCCTCTCGGCCCACCGCGAGGAGAACATAGACACAGAGAAGAATTTCCTCTCACTCTTCAACGCCATCAACGCCATGGCGCGGAAGTATGACATGCCGATACTCTACAGCTGCCATCCCCGCTCGCGCAAGCGTCTCGAGGCCTCCGGCTTCGAACTCGATCCGCGCGTCATAGCCCATGAGCCCCTCGGCTTTCATGACTACAACAATTTGCAGATGAATTCCTTCGCCGTGGTGAGCGATTCAGGCACACTTCCCGAGGAATCCTCTTTCTTCCTCTCCATCGGCAAACCCATAGCGGCCGTGTGCATCCGCACCTCCACGGAGCGTCCGGAAGCCCTGGATAAGGGTGACTTCATCCTCGCCGGCATCGACGAGCGGAGTCTGCTCCAGGCTGTGGATGTGGCCGTGGAGATGAACCGCAACGGCCATCTCGGTCTGCCGGTGCCTAACTACACCGATGAGAATGTCTCCGACAAAATCGTCAAGCTCATTCAGAGCTATACGGGAGTGGTCAACAAGATGGTGTGGCGCAAGTTCTGACAATGAACATACTCTTCCTTACCGTCGGTCGCGTCAATTCCCTTAAGGACAGGAATATATATTCCGACCTTATGCGGGAGCTGCGCCGCCGTGGCAATAATATCTACATAGCCTCCCCCACGGAGAGACGTTTCGGCAAACCGACACATCTCATCCGCGAGGAGGGGGCCGAGATCCTGAGGGTGCGCACCCTCAATATTCAGAAGACGAATGTGGTGGAGAAGGGGATAGGCACCCTTCTGCTGGAGCGACAGTTCATGAAGACCATACGCAAGACGTGGCCCGACGTGAAGTTCGATATGGTGATATATTCCACACCCCCCATCACGTTCAATAGCGTCATACGGAGCATCAAGCTGCGCGACGGCGCGAAAAGCTATCTGATGCTCAAGGACATCTTCCCGCAGAATGCCGTGGATCTCGGCATGATGAAGGAGGGTAGCGTGCTCCACCGCATGTTCCGCCGCAAGGAGGAGGAGATGTATGCGCTTTCCGACCGCATAGGGTGCATGTCTGAAGCTAACTGCCGTTATGTCATGGAGCACAATCCGTCGGTGGATCCCTCCATCGTGGAGGTATGTCCGAATGCCGTGGAGCCGGTGGAGCGTCCCGCGGTCACGCCCGCTGAGAGGGAGAAGCTGCTGAAGTCGCTGGGTATCCCGACTGACAGGAGGCTCTTCATATACGGCGGCAACCTCGGCAAGCCGCAGGGCCTGGATTTCCTGCTCGAAGTGGTGGCTGAAAACGAGAAGCGCGATGATTCGCATATCGTGATCGTGGGCGATGGGACGGAATACCCGAGGATGAAGCGATGGTTTGACGACCATGCGCCGCGTCACGCCACGCTTATATCACGTCTCCCCAAGGAGGACTACGACAGGCTCGTGAGCGTGAGTGACGTGGGGCTGATTTTCCTTGACCCGAGATTCACCATTCCCAATTTCCCCTCGCGTCTGCTGAGCTATCTCGAAAACGGTATGCCGGTGCTTCTCGCCACGGATCCCAATACCGACCAGGGACGTCTGGCGGAGCGGGAGGAGTTCGGACTGTGGTGTCTCAACGGTGACCTTCCCGCCTTCATGGCCAATATGGAGCGCATGACCCCCGAGAAGATCCGCCGCATGGGTGATAACGGAAAGCGGTTCCTCATGGATAACTATACCGTGGAACGGGTGGCGGACATCGTGACACGTGATTTAAGAAAAGGAGAATGAAACCATACAGAGATTTCTTCAAGCGTGCCCTCGACATCATCGTGTCGGGATGCGCCCTGATAGTGCTTGCAATTCCCCTGGCGCTCGTGACGCTCTGGCTCCATTTCGCCAACAAGGGGGCCGGGGCCTTTTTCTTCCAGGAGCGTCCCGGCAGGGATGGCAAAATTTTCAAGGTGGTCAAATACAAGACCATGACCGACGAGAAGGGGCCGGATGGCAAACTGCTCCCCGATGCCCGGAGACTCACGAAGGTGGGAAAGCTGGTGAGATCAACCTCTATCGACGAGCTTCCACAGCTCTGGAATGTGTTCAAGGGAGACATGTCGCTCATCGGGCCGCGCCCTCTGCGCACCTACTATCTCCCCCTTTACAGCCCCACTCAGGCGCGGCGCCACGAAGTGCGCCCCGGCATCACGGGCTGGGCGCAGACCCACGGACGCAATTCCATCACGTGGACAAAGAAATTTGAATATGACGTGTGGTATGTGGACCATATCTCCTTCCTGCTTGACTGCCGGATACTTTGGCTCACGGTGCTGAAGGTGTTCAAGCGCGAGGGTATAAATACCGAGGGGCAGGCCACGGCCGTCCCCTTTGACGGAACGAACTGAGATATGAATAAGACTTCAAAGAATGTGACGCTATACGGTGCCGGCGGCCATTGCAAGGTGGTGATGGACATTCTTGGCACACGCGGTTACGGCGTGGTGGAGGTGGCGGATGACAATCCTGTCGAGGATTCTATTCTGGGGGTGCCGGTGAGACATCCACGTGAAGAGTATGACTCCCTGATTGTCACAATAGGTAATTGCAACATACGCCGCAAAATAGTGTCGCGGCTTAAAGTGAAGAATTATCCCACGGTGACACACCCGTCGGCCATAGTAGCCCCGACCTCGACAGTTGGCCAGGGCACCGTCATAGTGCATGGCGCCATCATCCAGGCGTGTAGCAGGATAGGCGACCACTGTATCATTAACACCAAGGCCTCCGTGGGGCACGACTGCGTGATCGGAGATTTCGTGCATGTGGCTTCGGGTGCGACCGTGTGCGGAGAATGTGTCATCGGCGATGGCACGTGGATAGGGGCCGGAAGCGTCGTGAAGCAGGGCATACACATCGGCCGTGACTGCATGATAGGAGCGGGGGCGGCCGTGGTCAGCGACATTCCCGACGGCGCGGTCGCCGTCGGGGTGCCCGCCCGCGTCATCAAATACAATACATGATTTTCAATTCGTTTCAGTTTGTCTGGCTTTTTCCTCTGATTTTCGTCCTCTATTGGGGATGCAGCCGATTGTGGCCGGGACGGCGTGCGGGAGATGTGGCGAAATATTTCCTGCTTGCCGTGTCATACGGCCTGTATGCCCAATGGAGCGTTCCTTATACGCTCATTCTCTTCGGCGTGACTCTCGTCACGTTCTTCTTTGCACTGCTTATAGAGCGTCGCAAGGCCTTCGGCCGTAAGAAATACATCATCTGGGCCGGAGTGTCGCTGACACTCTTCCCGCTGCTGGTGTTCAAATACTTCAATTTCATCACCGGGGCCGGAGCCTCCGTCCTGCAGTGGATCGGTATTGATGCGGCTCCCCCGGCATTGGAATGGGTGGTGCCCCTGGGCCTGTCGTTCTACACGTTCCAGGCACTCGGTTATCTCTGGGATGTCTACTACGCCAAAATAAAGGCGGAACGCAATTTCGGCGATTATATGCTCTTCGTGGCCTTCTTCCCGCAGATTCTCTGCGGACCCATCAGCCGCCCCGACGAGCTGCTGCCTCAGATTAAATCCCCGCGCGAGTTCGATTATACCCGGGCGGTGAGCGGACTGAAATATCTGCTTTGGGGTATGTTTCTGAAGGTGGTGCTTGCCGACAGGCTCGGAATATACGTGGATACCATATACGCCGAGCCTCTGAAATACTCGGGGAGTTCCTCGCTGCTGGCAAGCATCTGCTATTCCCTTCAGATATACGGCGATTTCGCCGGATACTCCTTCATGGCTCTCGGCGTGGCACGCCTCCTCGGGTTCGATATTATCAAGAATTTCAACCGCCCGTATCTCGCCACATCCGTGTCCGCTTTCTGGAAGCGCTGGAACATCTCGCTGACCCGCTGGCTCACCACCTACATCTACATTCCCCTCGGGGGAAGCCGCTGCGGCAAACTGCGTACATACCGCAACATAATGCTCACATTCCTGGTGAGCGGTATCTGGCACGGCGCCAACTGGACCTTCATTTTCTGGGGCGTCATTCACGGCGCGGCGCAGTGTGTCGAGAAATTTCTCGGCTGGAACATGGCTCCGCGTGGGAAATGGAGTGTATTGCCCCGCATCCTGTTCACATTCGTGATAGTGAATTTCGCATGGATTTTCTTCCGTCTTCCGACGATAGGAGAGGGGTGGGAGGTAATACGCCATATATTCTCCTCGCCGGCGGCTCCATACATTCATCCCACCACTTTTTTCCATCTGGCGGTGGCTGTCCCCATTGTGGTGGCGGCCGATGTGATGCGGGAGTTCACACCGGGGATTCTCGCCGGACTCAACCGTTACACCGTCGTGAGATGGAGCGCTTACGTTATTCTCCTGACCCTCATCCTGACTTTCGGGGTGCTTGATTCCGGACAGTTCATTTACGTCAGCTTCTGACCCCCCAAGATGAAGAGATTTCTGATAAAACTTGCCATATTTATGGCGATTATGATGATGGTGGATCTTGCTGTCGGCATGGCTGCCGGTCTCTTGAGACAACGCGCCCCCGGGGGAGTGACACATAAGGCCGAATACATACGTCAGCGGGCCGACGAGGAGCTGGTGATCGTGGGATCATCGCGTGCCTCCCACCACATAGTCCCCCGGATTCTGCGCGATTCGCTCGGCGTGAGCGTCTACAACGCCGGAATGGACGGCATGGGCATCGTTTACAACTACGGTGTGCTTCTCCAGCTCCTGCGCCACGGAGGAGTGAGGACGGTGATTTACGAACTCACCCCGTGGAATGATTATCTCACCGATGACAACGGCCAATATCTCCCTAATCTGCGCAACGCCTACGGTGTGCCGGGCGTTGACTCCCTTTTCTGGAGCGTTGACCCTTCGGAGAGAATCAAGATGATGTCGGGACTTTACAGGGTCAATTCCATGCTTCCCCGTCTGGGATTCGACAATCTGAGCGCCGCTACCGACACCCTATGGGGCTATGAACCGTTGTGGTCAAGATACGCGGGGGCATCGCGTCTGCAGGAGGAGGACCCGAGTGTCTCGGGAAAATATGAATACGACCCCCTCAAGATAGACCTCCTGAAGAAATTCATCCGTACCTGCCGGGAGAGGAACATACAACTCGTCTTTTCGGTCTCCCCCTATCTTGACAGGAATTATTCATATCGCTACGGCATGGCGCTGGCTGAGAAGGAGAGGGTGCCGGTAGTGACTTTCCGCAGCGAGCCCCAGTTCTTCGAGGACATCTCCCTCTATCAGGATCCCAGTCACCTAAACAATACCGGGGCGGAGCTATACACGCGCTGGCTGGTCGGAAAACTGAAGCCGATACTCGCGGACTCACCCGGGGCGGGGCGAGACACAATTTGAACACTTACTTAGTAAGTAGTTCTGAAAAATAAATGAACACATAAAATTTAGATGTTTTTGAGGCGATTTGAGTGCGGAATGAGGGAGAATACGTATGTATTCGACTGAATGACAAGCTCAAAGCGGCCAAAAACAGCAAATTTTATGGTTCAAGATTTTTCCAGAGCTGCTTTAAAACAAGTATCGTTTAATTTTTCAGAACTACTTAGTATAATCATGAGAGAAAGAATATTGCTTTGCCTTGCCCACATGAGCGGCAGGGAAATGGATTTCGTGAAGGAGGCTTTCGACTCCAATTGGGTTGTGCCCTTGGGTCCGAATGTCAACGGCTTCGAGAAAGACCTCGAGGAGTTCGTCAACCACCGTGAGGGCAAGGCTCCGCTTCACAAGGAGGTGGTGGCTCTGTCGGCCGGCACGGCGGCGGTGCATCTCAGTCTTGTGGCTTGCGGCGTGGGTCCCGGCGATGAGGTGCTGGTGCAGTCGTTCACGTTCTGCGCCTCGAGCCATCCCATCACTTACGTCGGCGCGACTCCCATATTCATAGATTCCGAGCCGGACAGCTGGAACATGGATCCCGACCTTCTCGAAGAGGCCATCAAGGATCGCATCGCCAAGACGGGCAAGACCCCGAAAGCCATCATCCCCGTGGCTCTCTACGGTATGCCTTACCGAATCGACCGCATCATGGAGATTGCCGACCGATATGGAATACCCGTGATAGAGGATGCTGCCGAGGGCTTGGGCTCACGCTACAACGGACAGGTGCTCGGCACCTTCGGCAAGTATGGTGTCCTCTCCTTCAACGGCAACAAGATGATAACCACTTCCGGCGGAGGCGCCCTCATCTGCGAGGACGCGCAGGCGAAGCGCGACATCATGTGGTATGCCACGCAGGCTCGCGAGAGCTATCCCTACTACGAGCACAAGGCCATCGGCTACAATTACCGCATGAGCAATATCTGCGCCGGTATCGGCCGAGGCCAGATGACCATCATAGACGAGCATATCGCCCACCATAAGCACGTCCAGGCCCTCTACTGCGAATTGCTTGCCGACGTGGAGGGCGTGACCATGCACGTCAACCCCTCTGAAGAATTTGACTCCAACTTCTGGCTCTGCACCTGTACCCTCGACCCCTCGCTGAGGGTGAAAGGGCAGGAGAACGCCTACAAGCAGGTGATCACAGGAGCCGTGGGAGGCGCCGCCGGAGTGATACACATAGCTGACAGCCCGACCACCGACTGCCAGCCCAACGACAACGTGGAGGCGATGCGCGTGGCGATGGACGCCGCCGGCATCGAGGCCCGACCTCTCTGGAAGCCCATGCACCGTCAGCCCGTTTACCGCGACTGTCCCGCCTATCTCAGCGGCGTGAGCGAATCCCTCTTCCACATCGGCCTCTGCCTCCCCGCCGGCCCCTGGGTGAGCGACGACGATGTCCGCTATATCGTGGACACCCTCAAAGCCAACATAATCCGCTGATTCTCCCGGCCGCCTCCTCGACCGCCTCTCCCTCTCCTAAGCTGCCCCAGCCCCTCCCGGCCGGGGCGGCTTCGTTTTCCCCCGGGACTGCCCCTTCGGCCCCGGGACTGCCCCTTCGGCCCCGGGACTGCCACTTCGGCCCCGGGACTGCCCCTTCGGCCGCAAGCGGCCTTGCACTGACGGATACTCCCCGCTTTTCGGGCTTTTATTTCTGACTTCGTCAACGCGTACCCCAAAAATCATCGGCAAATAATGGGGCTATTCGT
>CAMWLC010000014.1 GCA_947174995.1 uncultured Porphyromonadaceae bacterium | reverse complement strand
GAGGGTCGTGCAGAGGGTCGTGCAGAGGGTCGTGCAGAGGGTCGTGCAGAGGGTCGTGCCGAGGGTTATAATGGAGCTATGGAAGAAGTAGCCGTAAAAATGATGGATATGGGAATGGGTGTAGATGAAGTGAGCGGACTCACCGGCCTTACGGTGGAATACATCCATTCCATACAAAAGAAAAAATGAGGAAGAGCGGGAAATGAAACAAGGGCCGTTCTCACGAACCGCCCTTGAACCGACGCCTTGCAGCGTCAAACTTGTCATAAACTTAATAAACAAAAATCTATCTTCTTTCAGAAATATAAACAAAATTGTCATTATTTTTGTTTATTTTACGCAGCATATTTAACACTTACGCTGACATTTTAACATCAAATCATATCAAAATCACAAAATAAGAAATGCGTACCGACCACGAACTCGAGGGGGTGTCTCTTCTCGGAAACCAGGGCGTGAAATATCCTTCGGATTATGATCCGGCATTGCTCGAGACCTTTGTAAACAAGCATCCCGATGCGGAATATGTGGTGACGTTTGATTGTCCGGAATTCACCACATTGTGTCCGAAGACAGGTCAGCCCGACTTCGGCCACATTGTCATCAGTTATATCCCGAGAGAGAGGATGGTGGAGAGCAAGAGCCTTAAGCTGTATCTTTTTTCCTTCCGCAACCATGGGGACTTCCATGAAGACTGTGTCAACATCATTCTCAAGGATCTCCGGGCA
Source organism: uncultured Porphyromonadaceae bacterium (assembly GCA_947174995.1). GTDB lineage: Bacteria > Bacteroidota > Bacteroidia > Bacteroidales > Muribaculaceae > Lepagella. Next base: position 53,784 of record CAMWLC010000014.1, on the reverse strand, counting down.
CTCATGGATCCCCGGTATATTGAAGTGACGGGTATCTTCATGCCGCGCGGAGGCATAAGCATTTATCCTTTCGCCAACTGGGGCGATTCCGATCACACGGCGCTTGCTGAGCAGCGTCGCAGGGAATCATTCTCCATGGGAGTGAAAAAAGCATTGTGACAACTGCAATACACAGGAATGACCCGGCGTTATTAGAGTGTGCTGAAATAAATAGACTCTCTTGAATACAGCGAAGATAAATATGGAAAAAGATTCAATTATCGTACTCTCCGGAGGCATGGACTCCACTACTCTTCTCCACGACAGGAAAGAGAGAATCGCGCTTGCTGTGACATTTGACTACGGCTCCAACCACAATGCCCGCGAAATAGAGTGTGCCCGCTGGCAGTGTGCCCTGCTCGGCATAGAGCATGTCGTAATCCCCCTGATGTTCATGGCGGAGTATTTCGAGAGCTCGTTGCTTGCGGGAGCGGATGCAATTCCCGAGGGCAATTATGACGAGGAAAACATGCGTTCCACAGTCGTGCCGTTCCGAAACGGCATAATGCTTTCCGTGGCCTGCGGCCTGGCTGAATCACGCGGTCTCAAATATGTCCTTATAGCCAACCACGGAGGAGATCACTCCATCTATCCTGACTGTCGCCCCGGTTTTGTGGCTGCCATGAGCGAGGCTATGCGCGCGGGCACATACGACGGAGTATCCATTCTCGCGCCCTACACCCGCATTGACAAGAACACCATCGCCTGCAAGGGGCGCGACCTGGGAGTGGACTATTCCCAAACCTATTCATGCTATAAGGGGGGAGAGAAACCATGCGGAGTGTGCGGCACATGCCGCGAGCGCCGGGCCGCACTGGAGGCGGCAGGTCTCCCCTGGGTCTGAAATCCACACTTAATCCTCCTGCGTAATAGATGTATTATATAAAAAAACGTTTTGAAATATCCGCAGCCCATCGGCTGAATCTCTCTTACGAGAGCAAGTGCACCTCCCTTCACGGACACAACTGGATCATCACCGTGGAATGTAAGTCGAGGGAACTCAACTCCGATGGCATGGTGGTGGATTTCACCCACATTAAGCACAGTGTGATGGATCTGCTTGATCATGCCGTGCTCAACGACGTGCTCCCCTTCAATCCTACGGCAGAGAACATTGCCAGATGGATCGTAGAGACCATACCTCATTGTTTCCGTTGCGAGGTGCAGGAGAGCGAGGGTAACACCGCCATTTACGAGGCTGATTGAATGAGGTCTTTCACATGCGAAAAATCAACGAAATATTCTACTCTCTCCAGGGGGAGGGCCACCACACCGGATATCCTTCGGTGTTCATTCGTTTCTCAGGATGCAATCTGGCGTGCCCTTTCTGCGACACCCGCCACAATGTGGGTATTTACATGACGGATGATGACATCATCCGTGCCGTCAAGCTATATAAAGCAGACTGGATAGTACTTACCGGAGGCGAGCCATCCCTTTGGATAGACGAGGACTTCGTGTGCACCTTGAAGCGTGCCACGGGAAAACGCGTGGCCATCGAGACCAACGGCACGCGCGAACTTCCTCCCTCCATCGACTGGGTATGTGTCTCTCCCAAGACCGGAATTGACGGAGGCAGCGGTGACGCCACCGTGCGTGTCTCCCACGCCGATGAGGTGAAGGTGGTGGATGTCGGCCAGGATCTTGAGCCCTATTTTTCCCTCTCCTGTATCAAAAAGGATACATTGATGTATCTTCAGCCCTGCTATGTATCAGACCTCGTGAAAAACGAGGCCAACCGTCTTCGCACGGTGCGCAGGGTGCTTGACGACCCGCGGTGGACTCTCAGCGTGCAGCTCCACCGCTTCCTGGGTATACCCTGATAACACCGGTGAGTGCGCTGTCCGATGATAAACAAATCAGGCCGGGAAGTGGTTATAAAGTCATACATCTGTGATGTTACAACCACTGTAGACTTATGAAAAACGCACTTTTCCCTTTTCTGGTCACGCTGCTATCCATGCTGACACCCTGTGTCTCGGATGCGGAGGTGTGGCTGCGTGACTCTCTACCCGAAACATGGGAATACACCGAAAGCGTCCACCAGACACTTCCCGCCGAAGACAGCTGGTGGACACGGTTTGACGACCCCGTCCTCGACTCCCTGATAAACATGGCCGAAGCCGGCAATTTTAATCTCTCAGCAGCCTCGCGACGCGTGCAGAGCGCGCGTCAGAGTGTGCGTGAGGCCCGTGCAGCATGGTATCCCGATCTTGGCCTGAGTGCCGGCTGGACCCGATCCCGAAATTCCGGAGCCATGTCGTCTCCCTCTGCGGATGCGTATACTTCCGGAGGATTTGACCTCGGCGTGTCAATGAACTGGGAAATCGACATTTTCGGTCGCACCCGCTCCTCGGTAAAAGCGGCCTCGGCCTCGGCGGATGCCACGAAGGCCGAGTATACAGCCGCCATGGTGAGCCTTTGCGCCCAGGTGGCCAAGACGTATGTTGAGCTCAGGATGTATCAGGAGCAGTTTGCCGTAGCCGAGGCTCACAGGGAATCCCAGCAGAAGGTAGTCACTATCGCCAAGGCACGCCATGAAGCCGGAATAGGGGATATGCTTGATGTCTCACAGGCACTCACCGTGCTTTATTCCACCCGTGCCTCGGTCCCGGCCCTGGAGGCAATGATCGAGTCATCGACCAACGCCCTGGCCACTCTCACGGCCACCACCCCTTCTAAAATCAGAAGTATCCTTGCCGACACTCCCGCGCGTATGCCGCGCGATCCCGGCTACATAGCCGCAGGTGTCCCCGCGGATTTGCTCAGGCGACGTCCCGACATAGTGGAAGCCGAGGCGCAGGCAGCCCGGGCCGCAGCCCTCTGCGGCGTGGCCAAGAAGGATTTCCTCCCGACGCTATCCCTGAGCGCAGGAGCTTCCACATCCGCGCGAGATGCCGGAGACCTCTTCTCCGGACGCAGTTTCGGATGGTCGGTTTCTCCCTCTTTAAGCTGGACGATTTTCGACGGATTGGCACGCAATGCCCGCAGTGCCGAAGCCCGGCTGAACCTTGAAGCAGCGGTGGACAACTATAACGAGACAGTCCTGGGGGCTGTGGAGGAGGTCAACAACGCCCTTGCCAACTATAACGCGGGACTGCGTGCGATAGAGCTTAGAAAAGATGTCATCAAGGAATCACGCCATTCTTTCGATCTTGCCCTTGATCTGTACAAGCAGGGCCTCACGCCCTTCTCTAACGTCTCCGATGCAATGATAAGTCTGCTTACCAGCCAAAACAGTCTGATTAGCAGCGAAGGAAAACTGCTAAACTCCTATATATCCCTCTACCAGGCCCTCGGCGGAGGATTCTGATTTTCCCATAACCCAATCTCAAATAGCCATGACACAAAAACATATCCGCATATACACCCGCTCACTCTCCCTGACATGTCTGTTGATGTTGATGCTTTCCTCTGTAATATCTTGCAATCACGCAGATAAAAAAGCCGAAGGACAGGAGACCCCGCAGATCGATGTGGCTCTTCCCGAAGTAGACTCCGTGACGCTTCACAAGACTTATCCCGGCAAACTCTCCTCGCTTGATATGGTGGACGTGGTCGGAAGGGTGAACGGCACATTGCTCACCAAGCAGTATTCCAGCGGCCAATATGTCACCAAAGGCCAGGTGCTTTTCACCATAGAAGACACCAAATACCGTGACGCGGTGGCCCAGGCACGCGCCTCCCTCGCGACTGCCGAAAGCCAGCTCGACTATGCCACGCGGCGTCATGAGGCGATGAAGAAGGCTCTCGAGAGCGATGCCGTATCCCAGATGGACGTCACCCAGGCCAAAGCCAACATGGAGCAGGCGGCCGCCTCCGTGCAGACCGCCAGGGCGCAGCTGTCGATAGCCAATACCAACCTCGGATACTGCGTGGTGCGTGCCCCTATATCGGGGTATATATCCGGTGCGGCTCTTGACCCTGGCGCATACGTGGGAGGCGAGGGATCGCCCGTGCGTCTCACCACGATTTACAATGACGATGAGCTGATAGCATCCTTTGACATACAGGATGATCAATACCGCACGCTGCTCAGTGTGTCCGGAGGGCTCGGAAACGCGATGTATCGCAGGGTACCTCTTGAGTTCAAGACCCCGATGAGCCGCGACTATGCCATCGATCTCTATTACGAATCTCCCGCAGTGAGCGCTACCACAGGTACCGTCAATCTCAAGGGCAAGCTCTCCAATCCCGACCATCAACTCAAGGACGGCATGTACGTCACCATCTCTCTCCCTTACGGCACCGATCCGCAGGCCATACTTATCAACGACGCAAGCATCGGCACCGATCAGCTCGGCAAATACGTATATGTCGTGAATGACTCGAACAAAGTGGTATATACCCCGATTAAAACAGGCGAACTGGTGCGTGACAGCCTGCGTATCGTGACTTCGGGTCTTACGCCGAAGGACCGTTATGTCACCAAGGCGCTCCTCACTGTGCGTAACGGTATGAAAGTCAACCCCCGTTTCACCAAATAAGCTCCCGGCCCATGTTCTCGAAATTCTTTATTGACCGCCCGATATTCGCCACAGTCCTGGCGATACTTATGGTATTGGCCGGAGCCCTGACGGTATTCACGCTCCCCGTGGCGCAGTATCCGGACATAACCCCTCCCACAGTGATGGTGTCGGCCAGCTATCCAGGTGCCGATGCCGCGACAGTGGCACGCACGGTCGGAGTTCCCATCGAGCAGCAGATCAACGGTATCGACGGGATGCTCTACATGAGTTCCTCTTCCGGCTCCGACGGCAGCTACAGCCTTACCGTTACATTTGAAAACGGCACCGACCTTGATGAGGCGGCAGTGCAGGTGCAGAACCGCATAGCCCTCGTCAACGCCCAGCTTCCCTCCTCCGTCACGCAGGAGGGAGTCAGCGTCAACAAGGAATCCACCTCGCAGGTGCTCTTCGCCGTGCTGACCACAACCGACCCCAAACGATACGACGCGCTATATCTCACCAATTACGCCCAGCTGAACATAGTGGACGCACTCAGCCGCGTTGCGGGCGTCGGAGGTGTGAATGCTTTCGGCGCCGGAGAATACAGCATGCGTGTGTGGCTTGATCCCGAGACGATGCGTGCCCGCGGGCTTGATCCCTCGGATGTGGCCGCAGCCATCGAGGCTCAGAACATAGAGGTGTCGGCCGGCACCATCGGTGCTCCGCCCGAGACTTCCGGCGCTCAGTTCGAGTATACTCTCACCAGCCACGGGCGCCTCACCACAGCCGAGGAATTCGGCAACATAATAGTCCGCTCGGACAAGACGGGACTGCTTCGTCTGAAGGATCTGGGCCATATAGAGCTTGGCAGCGCATCCTACGGCGTTACGGCTAAGGTCAACGGAGAGGAAGTCGCGTTGATTGGAGTGAGCCAATATCCAGGCGCCAACGCCATTGATGTCGCTGACGGAGTGATAAAGGAGCTTGACAGACTGTCGCAATACTTCCCGGACGGCGTGCAGTACAGGGTGGTGGAAAACTCCACCGACTTCGTGCGTGCCTCCATCGACGACGTAATGACCACGTTCCTCCTTACCTCTCTCATCGTCATGGCCGTCATACTGATATTCTTGCAGAACTGGCGTGCCGTCATCATCCCGATGATTACAATTCCCGTATCGCTCATAGCCACATTCGCCGTCATGAAGCTCCTCGGCTTCTCGCTCAACACGCTCAGCCTCTTCGCCATGGTGCTGGCCATAGCGATAGTGGTGGACGATGCCATAGTGGTCGTGGAGGATGTCTCGCGCCTGGTGGACAATGGCAAGATGAACCGCAAGCAGGCAGCCGTGCAGGCCATGAAGGAACTTCAGGGGCCGGTGGTAGGTGAGGTGCTGGTGCTTCTCTCCGTGTTCATTCCCACCGCATTCGTGAGCGGCATCACAGGGAAGTTGTATCGCCAGTTTGCCCTCACGATAGCCACCTCAACGGCCTTTTCAGGCTTCAATGCCCTTACCCTCACCCCGGCTCTCTGCGCCCTGTTCCTCACACCGCGCAAGCCCGCTCGATTCTTCGTGTATCGCGGATTCAACAAATTCTGGACCCGGGTGCTTAGTCTGTATGACCATATCATAACGGCAATGCTCGGCAAGCCGCGTCTTTCGCTCGGCATATTCCTTGTGCTCGCCTTCGCGGCATTCTACGGCTTCGCCAAATGGCCCACCAGCTACATCCCGGAAGAGGACATGGGCTATTTCATGACCTCCGTGCAGCTCCCCACCGGTGCCTCCGCCGAGCGCACGGGCAAAGTGGTGGACGGCATAGCGGACGCCATTCTCAAGGAAGTGCCGGAAGTGAAGGATGTGGTCTCTCTATCCGGAGCGTCAATGATAGGTGGCTCGGGAAGCAACTCCGGCATGATAATGGTGATGCTCAAGCCCTGGAAAGAGCGTGGTCGCAAAGGGAGCATCGACAAGGTGATGGCCCGTGTAGACGAGATAACGGCAAGGGTTCAGGAGGCCATAGTGTTCTCCATCAATCCCCCCGCCATCCCCGGCTTGGGTCTGACCTCTGGCCTCGGCATGGAGCTCCTTGACATCAACAACTACGGACCGGAAGAGATGAAGAAGGCCTTGGCCGAAATACAGCTTCAAGCGCAGGAGGATCCCCGCATACAGAGCGTCACGACTATGTACGAGGGTGAGGTGCCTCAGTATGCCTTGCAGATCGACCGCGACCGCGTGGAGACACTCGGCCTGAATCTGGATGCCATTTACTCCTCCCTTTCGGCTTATATGGGTGGAGAGTATGTCAACGACTTCGTGGACTTCGGACGCGTGTTCCAGGTCAACCTCATGTCTGACGGCGCGTCACGTCAGGATCCCGAGGATGTGATGAAAATATCGGTGCGCAACGATTCCGGCGAGATGGTGCCCCTGGCATCCTTCGCCACCCTTCTCCCCACCATGGGTCAGCCCTCGGTGGACAGATACAATATGTACACCTCCGCCTCCCTCACCGCCACGCCGGCTCACGGAGTGAGTTCTTCGGAGGGGATAGCGGCGATGGAAGAGATAGTGTCCCGGGCACTCGGAAAAAACTACAGTTATGCCTGGACAGGCATAGCCTATCAGGAGACACAGGCCGGAACTACGGTCACGCTCGTGATGATATTCGCCATCATCATGACCATACTCGTGCTGGCAGCCCAGTATGAGAGCTGGACTGACCCCGTGGCCGTGGTGCTTGTGATGCCCGTAGCCATACTAGGCACCATCCTCGGGTGTATCTGCATGGGGCAGAGTATAAGCATCTACTCGCAGATAGCCATAATTCTGCTCTTGGGAATGTCGGCGAAGAACGCCATCCTGATTGTGGAGTATGCGATGGACTTCCGCAAGGCCGGAGTGTCCATACGTCAGGCTGCCCATGATGCGGGCGTGATACGATTCCGTCCCATCATGATGACGGCGCTCGCCTTTGTGTTCGGCGTACTCCCCATGATGTTCGCCACCGGAGCCGGAGCGCAGAGCCGCATTGAGATCGGTACGGCCATAGTGTTCGGCATGGCCATGAACGGACTTGTCGGCACCCTCTTCGTTCCCAACTTCTGGGAACTGATGCAGACCATCAATGAGAAGTATCTGTCTAAAGTGATTCCGGCCCCGAAAATCAAATCCGGAGCCGGAGCATACAACCCCTCGCAAGCTCTTCTTGACAGCGCAAAGGCCATTCAGGAAGAAGAGCGGAAGTGATAGTGGGGTCTAAGAGCGCGTGCCAACCATCAACCGCGCAGTATGGGGAGCACGCGGTCGAGGGCCGAGATGAAGGCGTTCACCTCCTCCCGGGTATTGTACACGGCGAATGAAGCCCGCACTGTGCCCGGGATGCCGAGGCGTTCCATCAAGGGCTGGGCGCAGTGATGGCCCGTGCGCACGGCTATCCCCATCTTGTCGAGCAGCATCCCGAGATCGTAGGGGTGGATGTCATTGACAAGAAAGGAAATCACGGCGCTCTTGCAGGGGGCAGTGCCGAAAATCCTCATGCCCGGTATTGCCTCAAGACGCTTCGTGGCATACCGCAGGAGTTCCTCCTCGTGAGCCTCGATATTGTCGAGTCCGGTGTCGCGCAGGAAGTCAAGAGCCTTGACAAAGGCTCCGATACCTACGAAATCGGGTGTGCCGGCCTCGAACTTGAATGGGAGTTCGGCGTAAGTGGTGTGCTCGAACGTCACGTGGCTTATCATCTCCCCGCCTCCCTGATAAGGGGGCATCTCCTCAAGCAGGGACTCGCGTCCGTACAGCACGCCGATTCCCGTGGGGCCATACATCTTGTGCGAGGAGAAGACGTAGAAATCGCAATCGATATCCTGCACGTCTATATGAAGGTGAGGGGAGGCCTGCGCTCCGTCCACCAGCACCGGCACCCCGTGGCTGTGGGCGATCGCCGTCATCTCCTTCACGGGATTCACCGTGCCCAACACGTTGCTCACATGGCAGAAAGCGGCCATCACGGTCCTCTCGTTGAAGAGCGAACGATACTGATCCAGATCCAGCTCGCCCCTCTCATTGATGTCCACCACGCGCAACTTCACATCGGTCCGGGAGCGAATCAGCTGCCAGGGCACGATGTTGGCGTGGTGTTCCATCACGGTGAGTATAATCTCGTCCCCGTCGCGGAATCGACGTCCGAAACTGGAGGCCACGAGATTTATGCTATCGGTGGTGCCGCGCGTGAATATGATTTCGCGCTCGGAGCGGGCGTTTATATGGTCACGTACACGGCGACGCGTCTCCTCCTGGAGGTCAGTTGCCTCCTGGGAGAGGGTATGAACCCCGCGGTGCACATTGGCCTTGGTGCGTGTGTAGCCATTGACAACGGCCTCCACTACGGAATCAGGAGTCTGTGACGTGGCTGTATTGTCAAGATACACGAGCCGGCGTCCTCCCACCTTTCGTTCGAGAATGGGAAAATGCCTGCGTATTTCCGTAACTTCCTTTTCTGTCATAGGGCTTTATTATTATATCAGGCTTGCGGTGCGCATCCCGGGTGCGAATGTAGGCTGCATGAGCCGCATCCGGCCGCTTCTCCGGCAAACCTGCGTTCCACAAGATGACGCAGCCGCTCGCGAAGCACCTCAAGACGCACGCCGTCGATGACGTCGGCCATAAAGGCCTGCTTCAGCAACAGGCGGGCTTCATCCTCGCTCAATCCACGTGTGCGCATATAGAAGAGCTGCATCTCGTCGAGACGTCCTATGGCCGTGCCGTGTGAGCACTTCACGTCATCGTTATAGATTTCGAGCTGAGGCTTTGCAAACATCCTTGCCTCGTCAGAGCCTACGATGTTGCGATTGGCCTGGTAAGCCTCGGTCTTCGCCGCTCCCTCGGCCACGTATATGCGTCCGGTGAAAGAGCCCGTGGCGCGGTCATCTACCACATATTTAAACAGCTCATCCGTCATGCACCCACCCGCCTCGTGGGCTATCCTTGAATATGTCTCAAGGCTGCGTTCCGCATCCTCTATGCCCATTCCGTAGAGTTTCAACTCGCTCCCGGGAGCCGCAAAAAGGGTGTGGTATTCGTTGCGTGTCGTGCCGTTATAGAGGGTTATGCCGTCGATCATCACGCTGCTCTCCCCCTCCTGGCGCAGATAGAGGGAAGAAAGACGGGACGTGGATTCGGTGGACTCCTCCAGATCATAGAGATCGAAGCGGGAACGCTCCCCGGCGTATATCTCCACGGTCTGCAGAGTGAGAAACTTCATGTCAGGCACCTGGGTATGGTCGCACACAAGAAGACGCGCCTCCGAATCCTCCTCCATTATCACAAGCAGACGTCTTACGGCCATAAGGGGCATGCCGCTGTGGAGGATATTGACGAGTTGCAGGGGCTTCTCCACCTTTACTCCCTTGCGGACGTATATCACAACACCATCCTGGCAGAGCATGGTATTCAGCGCCACAACGGGATTCTTCATATCGGCCAGACGACCGTAGTGTGCGGCTGCGACTTCCGGATACTCGCGTGCGAAACGCGCCAGACCCATCACTGTCACTCCGGCGGGCAGACCCTCGTATGAGCGGTCGCTCGCTGCGAAAGTGTCGTTGATGAGAAAGAAGAGGGAAGTGCTCAGATGAGGCACGTCGCAGCGGAAACTTGCCGCCGGATTCACATCCATGGGCGTGCGGGCCAGATTGATGCCATAGTCCGGGGAGAGAAGCGCCGTCAGGTCGGTATGCTCGTAGTTCTCCGTTCCGTGTGCGGGCAGGTTGGCGGACTCAAGGGTGCTGCATGCCTCCTCGCGCAGGGCGTTCAGCGCGGGAGCCGAATGTGAGTCAATCAGATCGCTATGTGAGCGGTACAGATCGACATATTGTCTCAGCGCCTCTGTCATGACTTGACCTCCTCCCCGAGGTTTGCGGCATCTTCGGCATCCACGCGGGCCTTGATCCAGTCATATCCGCGCTCCTCCAGCTCGAGGGCCAGCTCCGGACCTCCGGTCATCACTATGCGTCCCTTGTAGAGGATGTGGATAATGTCCGGCTTGATGTAGTCGAGCAGACGCTGGTAGTGCGTGATGACGATAGTGGCGTTGTTTTCGGTCTTGAGCTTGTTGACGCCCTCGGCCACGATGCGCAGGGCATCAATATCAAGGCCTGAATCCGTCTCGTCAAGTATCGAGAGTCTGGGCTCAAGCACCGCCATCTGGAAAATCTCGTTGCGCTTCTTCTCACCGCCGGAGAAACCCTCGTTGACCGAGCGTGAGGCGAGACGGTTGTCAAGCTCCACCACGGCACGCTTCTCGCGCATCATCTTGAGAAACTCCGTGGGAGTCATGGGAGGCTCGTTGAAGTACTTGCGTTTGGCATTGACCGCCGCACGCATGAAATTCACCATCGAGACGCCGGGAATCTCCACCGGATACTGGAAGCCGAGGAAGAGTCCCTCGTGGCTTCTCACCTCCGGGGGCATTGACAGCAGGTCCTTGCCGTAAAACTCGGCGCTGCCACCCGTGACTTCGTAAGCCGGATTGCCGGCGAGCACCATTGAGAGTGTTGACTTGCCCGAGCCGTTGGGGCCCATGATGGCATGGACCTCACCGGGCTTGACAGTGAGGTTTATTCCCTTGAGTATTTCCTTGTCGCCGATTTTGGCACGCAGGTCTGTGACTTTAAGCATTGGTTTTATCATGATTTGGAGCCTGTCCCGGCAATCCTTGCACGGGTATCGCCGGGGGGCTGTAAGTATAACATTGCCGCAGGGCCGATGGTTGGTCGGGGAGTAGGGGAGAATAGGGTGGGGAGAGGACCGGAGGAGAAGAGGTCATCGAGATGGAGCGCGCGCGGTCAAGTTCGAGAAGGTGCAGATACTCGTCCAGGTCCTCGCATCCCGTAAGGGGAGGCGCCATGTACATCACCCCCTGCACCACATTGCCGTCATCGCTCATGACGCAGTGGCGCAATGTCTGCGACGGACTCAGCGAGAACAGAAGGTCATATATCACGCCAATCCACAGCAGGTATCTGAACGCGCAGAAAAGGCATCCCGCTGCCGAGTCGAGCGTACCCTTTCCATACCCCTCCATGACGATGCGGCACACTCCGCCCAGAAGGCCGAAGAGAGTGTACACCGCGGCGAATGTCGCCGCCCCTCCCACATAGCAGCACACCCAATCTCCCCCGGGGCGGGAGATGAGGCCCGGGAAAAGGTCTCGGATCCATTCCTCCGTCTGCGGGGCGAACACGCAGGCACACACCGCGCCGAATCCCACACCGAGCAGCGAGGCTATCTGCCCGGTGAGACCAAGGCGCCAGCCCCGGAACAATCCGTAGAGGCCCGCGATAATGACCAGCAGATGGTAAACGGCATCCATTCGGATGCAAAATTAATAATTTTTAAGCAACCGCACCCCCGTTATGGACCAATATTTGAGGTTGTGAATTGGAGATTTCGTAAAAAAATATCTAAATTTGCACTCATGAATCCAGGCACCCCTCCTCCCGTACCATCCCCCTCCGGCGGCAACTCCGCGGCTTCAAGACGCCGCGACGTGCTGGTGTGCGTGCTCTTCGCCGTCGTGGCCGGGTGTCTTGCTTGGGCAGGATGGCAGGCCTGGACGTGGTGGAAATCCACCCCTCCCTACGTTGACGAGACCCGTTTCCCGGTGCGCGGTATAGATGTCTCCGGCCATAACGGCATGATGAATCTCGAAGCCGCAGGAAAGGAGACCGGAATCTCTTTCATCATTCTCAAGGCCTCTGAGGGTGTTACGTTTCAGGATAAGAATTTCCGTATCAACTACGACAAGGCCACCGAAGCGGGGCTCCTCACCGGCGCCTATCATTACTTCCGTTTCGACTGCGGTGGCACTGACCAGGCCCGTAACTTCTTGAGAACCATAGGTGACCGTGAGCTCCCTTTGGGGCTATTCATAGACATCGAGGACCACGGCAACGCCAACGGCGTCCCCATGTCCAAAATCTCATCGCGGCTCACCGCCATGGTGGAATATCTCAACCTGCTGGGTCATCGCGTCACAGTATACAGCAACACCGACGGCTATTACAAGTATGTCGAGCCCATCCTGCCGGGAGCTGACCTCTGGATAGCCTCGTTCAAATCCGTGCCCCCGCCCCTGCCGAATCTCTTTTTCTGGCAGTTCTCCCACTCGGGGCGTATGGCGGGCATACGCGGAAAGGTGGACCTGGACGCCTTCGCGGGGTCGCGTGCAGAGCTTGACGCCTTCGTGGAAAACCATCGTTTCCGCCCCTGAGAGAGGCCCCGACCGACAGCGACGCCATACACAATATTCGCCCTATTCGGACGTTACAAATAAATACATAACATACATACTTACCGGTGAAAATCAGATATCCATATACCCCCATATCCATATCCCGTTGCAAAAGACTCCTCGGCGTGCTTGTGCTCGCCGCAGTGGCCCTGTGCACCGTGTTTCCGCTTGGCGCCGACAACACATACGCCCCATCCTCGCGCCTTTCAAAGGGACGCTGGATGCGCGTGAGCGTGTCCGAGACCGGAATGCAATTCGTATCCAACACCCAGCTCAAGAACATGGGCCTTGATCCGGCCAAAACCCGCGTTTATGGTTTCGGAGGGCGTATGGTGCCTGACAACTTCCCCGAGGGCCTTCCCGACGACCTCCCTCTTCTCCCCTCCGTGGCCACCTCTTCGGGCATAGTGTTTTACGGCACCGACCACATCACATGGTACGGCAAGGACCGTATCACCTCGGACGGCAACAGCAAGCACACTATGCACCCCTATTGCGAGCAGAGCTATTATTTCCTCTCCGACACTGACCCCTGTGAGGAAACGGCGATGGGGGAGGCCCCGCTGTTTACTCCCGATGCAGTCGGAGCCGTCACCACTTTCGAGGACTGTATTCTGCACGAGCAGGATATCTTCGGACCCTCCCACACCGGCAGCGACCTTCTCGGTGAGGATTTCCGCGCCCAGTCATCACGCACATTCTCGTTTCAGCTCCCCGGCAACACCTCGGAACCTGTCACGGCGAGAGTGCGTTTCGCGGCCCTCACCACCAACGGAAAGTCAAGACTCTCCTTCTCGGCCAACGGCACCCAGCTCCCGGCCACGCCCTATGATGAGATCAATTCCATCGGGGGAAAGGATGTATTCATGGTCAGGGGACTGACCACCCATGAGATACCCAAGGCTGGCGACAAGCTCAATTTCGGCATCACCTATACCCCGGGAGGAGCTGTTACGCTTGCCCGACTCGACTGGATAGAGGTGCTCTACGTCCGCAACCTCGCCCTGAGCGGCGGCGACCTTCATTTCGGTCTGGACGTCAGAAGCGGACAGACCTTCCGTGTGGAGGGATGCTCTTCCGACACGCGTATCTGGGACGTGACCGTACCACACGCTCCCCGCGAGGTGAAGTTCACCCTCTCCGGCACGGCAGCCCTTTTCGCCCCGGCTGAGAGCGGCTATAGGGAGTATGTGGCCTTCAGCCCCGCGAAGGTGAAGCGTGCCGCGGCCTCGGCCGGGCGCGTCTCCAACCAGGACATCCACTCCCTCCCCGTGCCTGACATGGTGATAATCACCCCTCCCGAATACATGGCCGCTTCCGAGCGGCTTGCCGCCATGCACCGCAAGGTTGACGGCATGACGGTGCACGTCCTCACCCCCCAGGCCATATACAACGAGTTCACCTCAGGCTCAGCCGACATCGGGGCTTTCCGCAAGATGCTCAGGATGTGGCGCGACCGAGGGGAGGAGAATCCCGAGGGAGCGCAGGTGAGATATTGCCTCATCATGAGCAAACCCACGTATGACAACAAGATGCAGACCCCGGCCGTGAAGAGCACCGGCTATCCCCGTGTGCCCATCTGGCAGAGCTGCGACAGGACATCCACCTCCAACTCGTATTCCACCGATGACATCATCGGAATGTTGGACCATAACATGGCGAGCATAGGAAGCGCTGCTATTCATGTGGCCGTGGGACGTATTCCCGCCACATCCGTGGCCGAGGCCGAAGGAGCTGTCAACAAGATCATCAATTACGTCATGCAGCCCGAATACGGCTCGTGGCGCAATCACGTGATGCTCGTGGCCGATGATGACGACCATGCCAAGCACATGTCGCAGATGGAGAGTGTTTACAGGGCCCTCACCACTCAGGGCAACGGCGACTCCTTCGTATATGACCGCGTGTATTTCGACGCCTATCCCATAGTGCCCACCGCTTCCGGCTTCACATATCCCGGCGCCAAGGCACGCCTTCTTGACCGATGGAACGACGGCGTGGGATTCATCAACTACATCGGACATGCCAACACCGTCTCCTGGAGCCACGAGAAGATCCTCCTCTGGGAGGACATCACCTCCTTCTCCAACGAGCGTCTCCCCATACTCTATGCCGCCACGTGCGAGTTTGCCTGCTGGGACGCCGACTCCCAGAGCGGAGGGGAGATAATGATGCTCAATCCCAACGGAGGATATGTCACCGGCATCGTGCCCTCCAGAAGTGTGCTCATCGACAAGAACGGAGTGCTAAGCGCCAACACCATGGCGGAATTCTTCAAGCGTGACGCCGACGGCAAAGGACGTCGCGTGGGCGACATCATGGTCGCGGGCAAGAATACCTACATCAACGACGACAACAAGCTCCGTTACTGTCTGCTCGGAGACCCGGCCCTGCGCATCATCAGTCCCTCCCACAAGGTGGTGACCGAGACCATAGGCGATATGGCTGCGGACGCAGAGCCCCAGACCCTCGGCGCCCGTGCCTCCGTCAAGGTGTCAGGATGCATAATGACTCCCGACGGAGTGCCCGCGGATGATTTCAACGGCATCATCGAGGTGAGCCTCTACGATGCCGAGAGAGCCGTCACCACCAACGGCAACGGCGAGACGGGGGAGCCCTTCGACTACAACGACCGCTCCACGCGCCTGGCAGCCGAGAGCACCGTCGTCACAGGCGGACGCTGGGAGACCGTGCTTCGTCTTCCCTCGGACATCGAGAATAACTTCTCTCCCGCCATGCTCTCCTATTATGCCTATTCGGACGCGGGCATGGAGGCCAACGGAATGTGTGACAACCTTTATGTCTACGGCTATGACGAGACCGCGCCGGAGGACAATGCCGGACCAGTCATCGAAATCTTCACGCTCAATCACGAGGGTTTCGCCATGGGTGACGCCACCCACAGCTCTCCCATCGTGATGGCCACATTCTCCGACGAGTCGGGCATCAACCTCTCGGACGCATCGCTGGGGCATGACATCACCCTGCGTCTCGACGGCAAGCAGACCTTCGACGACGTGGCCTCGCGTTTCGTGCCCGACCCATACCGTGACGGCGCCGGCTCCATCACCTACGCTCTCGAAGATCTCGAACCGGGCACCCATGAGCTGGAGCTCAAGGTGTGGGATAACGCCGGCAACTCCTCCTCGTCCACGCTTCTCTTCAACGTGGCCCTGCGCAAGAGCGCCGGAATCATGACCCTAGCCACGCGCCCGGCCGACGGCAATACCCTGCTCAGCGTCACTCTTGACCGTCCGGCATCGGGAGTGAAGGTGCTTTTTGAAATCTACACTCTCGGCGGTCATCGTGTATGGCACAGTGAGGTAGCAGGCTCAGGACGCACCTCCAACGTCTGCTCCGTGGCGTGGCCCCGGTGTGACGATGCAGGACGCACAGTGGGACGAGACATCTACGTGTGCCGCGCCACCGTCACCACCGAAGACGGTAGCGTCTCGCGCTCCTCCACCAAAATCGCCGTGGGTGCAGCGATTTAAAATGTAGGAGATTAGAGATTTTTTTTGTAAATTTGCAGCCGACAATGAACACTCCGCGACCCGTCATACTGCCAGAGCCTACGCTCAGGCGTCTGCCATGGTATCTCGCCTACGTCGAGACCCTGCGTGACGCCAGGGAGGAGTATGTCTCGTCCACGCGCATCTCCAAGGATCTTGACCTTGACAGCTCGTGCATCGCCAAGGACCTCTCTTTCCTGTCCTTGAAGGGGAAGACCCGCATCGGCTACGAAGTCGCCGCGCTTGAGGAGGCCCTCACGGATTTTCTCGGGTTTCACGTCAGCCACAAGGCCTATCTCTTCGGAGCGGGGAGCCTCGGGTCGGCCCTGATGCAGGACAGCGGGCTCTCCAACTACGGCCTCGACATCATAGGAGCCTTCGACACAGACTCCGCCAAGGGGGGACTCACCTACGGGGGCATCACGGTGCGTCATCCCGATACACTCCGCGAGGCGATGCGCGAGAATCCGGCCACCATAGCCATCCTCGCCGTCCCCTCCAACAAAGCGCAGGAGGTGGCGGACATGGCCATTGCCGCGGGAGTAAGGGCCATCTGGAACTTCACACCATGCCGCGTCAGGGTGCCGGAGGGAGTGGTGATGGCCAATACGTCCATCTACGCTCATCTCGCCCTTATCTTCAACCGTCTGGCTGAAATGCCCTCCGCACCGGAGGAGAAAGGAGGGGAGATATGAAGGTAATGGCCGCATATCCGCAGGGTTATCCCGGCAGCGAAGCCTCCGTCGGAGGGTATGAGGTGTGCATGATGGGTGACGTCTCCAGCGTGCCTCACCATCATCCCTTCTTCATTCCCGACTTCGCCTCGGAGTTCGAGGCCCTCCCCGCAGTGTGTGTGCGGATAGGTCGTGTAGGGAAATCCATACCCCTGCGGTTTGCCCGACGATATGTCGGCGCCGTGGCTCCGGCGTTGCTGATGGTCGCCGTCGACCTTCTGGATGACTTACGCCGCAAGGGTGCCCCCTGGACACAGGCCGTGGTTTTCGACGCCTCGGCCCCCTGCGGAGAATGGAAACCCTGCGCCGAAGGGGCGGGCGCTCCCGACATCCTCTTTTCCGTGAGCGGGACCGACGCCAACCCCGCCGGAGATGAGGCTTCGTCTGATGAAGCGGCCCGCATCTCGGGCGATGAAATTACTGACAGGGCGTGCAGACTTATAGCTTCCCTGAGCCGCACCATCACTCTGAAGACCGGCGACTTGTTTTATATGGCGATCGCCGCGAAAGGAATACCTCTCCGAAGGGGGATGCGCATATCAGCCTTCTCGGACTCATCACCCTCTCTCCTGACCCGGATCAGATAGATGCTCACCTGACACTGTCCGCATCCGATCAAACCCCAAGAAACAAACAACAATACACTATTTCTGATACAACCACATTAGCCAATCATGACACAGCGATACTTGCTTGCGGCTTTGGCCGCGATGGCCACAATGGGTGCCTCGGCACAGCTGACATCCTTCTACGCCCCCTCTTCCGTCCTCTCGGCCGGAAACTGGGTCAAGGTGGGAGTCACGGAAACCGGAGTGTATGAGATTTCATACGACCAGCTTCGGGCCATGGGTTTCTCCGATCCCGCGAAAGTGGGTGTGTATGGCCGCGGAGGTCAGATGATGCCCGAATCCTTTGTGGACGCCAATGGCAATCCGGCTTTCACCGACGACCTTCAGAGCACCGGCGCCATCCATATCAATGACCGTCTCTACTTCTATGGTCTCGGCACCGATTCCTACACTTTCACCAATGACGGCAGTCTTCCCACCGAAGGAAAATTTGTCAACAACGGCAAAAACATCTATTCACGCTTCGGCTACTATTTCCTCACCGACTCGGCCCCGGCTCCGGACATGCCCATGGCCACGGGCAGCCATGAGGACGCCCTGGCCCTGACGGAGGGTGTCGGCCTTGTGTACCATGAAGACGATCTGGAGCACAACAACAGCTCCTCGGGACGCCTCTTCTGGGGTGAGAGATTCAACAAATCCAACCCCTCGCGTTACACCTGGCAGGTGGCTATGCCCGACGTCCTCCCCAGGGAGGGTGTCATGGACTGCATCTTCTACTCCACCTACGTCGACGCTTCGGGTGGCTCCATCAAGAACAACTGGCTGCGCTACGGCATCACGGACGCCGTAGCGGGCGCAGAGATTCCGGTGAAGAAGTTCAATACCGTCAATTTCCGTCCCCAGGAACCCTTCTACAATAAAATCTTCATGAACTCGGACCGTGCGGAGGTCTACGTGGAGGGTTTCATCACTTCGGCCGATGACGCCAATCTCGACTACTGGGCCATCTCCTATCCCCGCAGAGTGCCCAGCATGACAGTGGGCGGACGCCGCATCGCCCAGGACCTCATAGCATTCCCCGGGAAATCGGTGGGAAAGACTTACAAGGTGACGCTTCCCAACCCCGAGGGCTGTGTGGCGATTGATGTCACTGATCCCGCCAGGCCGAGTATGCTCGAAATAGATGAAAACGGCAATATCTATCTTCCCGCGTTCACCACGGCTCCCGTGATGGCGGTGTTCGACATCTCCAAGCCCCAGCTTCAGATTTCCGGCTACGAGGCCGGTTACTCTCCTGTCGCCAACCAGGATCTGCACGCCCTGCAGGGTCAGGCAGTGGACATGGCCATTATCTGTACCCCCTGGCTCCGCACCCAGGCCGAGCGCATCGCCGACCTTCACCGCCGTCTGGACGGCATGAATGTGGTGGTGGCCGACATGAACCAGGTATATAACGAGTTTTCCGGCGGCATACCCGACCCGATGGCCTACCGTTCATTCGTGAAGATGCTCTACACTGCCTCTCCCGAGACGATGAAGAACCTCCTGCTGATGGGCCCTGTGCTTGGTGACGTGCGCGGCATCCTTGTGGAGCGTGACGTGGACAATGCCCTCATAGGTTATCAGGTCACATCCCAGTCGATCGATAAGGGAGCCTTCAACGTCAATGACTTCTACGGCATGATGGCCGACTACTCCGCCACCATCGCCAGCAATCCCGAGCAGCAGACCATCCACGTCGGCGTGGGCGTACTCCCGTTCAACACGACCATCGAGGCCGACACATACGTCAACAAGCTGGAGCGCTATTACTCCGATCTTGACGAGCAGGTCTACACTGTCGGACGCCATCTGTTCGTAGGCGGCTACGGCGACAACCACACCCACGACATCCAGGCTCGCGATCTCTCGCGCTATGCCGATGAGCTCGCGTTCAACGGCCTTATCGGCTCCCTTCTCCCCATCAATGCCTACGGCAGGGAGAAGGGACGCGCCAAAATGCTGGAGTATCTTGACCAGGGCACCGGCCTCTACCTCTACATCGGCCACGGCGCTGCCGACCGCCTCGGATGGTCGCTCGACTTCTTCAATAACTCCGACGCAATGCGCCTCAAGAACCGCATGATGCCCTTCATGCTCTTCGCCGGCTGCTCGCTCACGAACTTCGACCGTGGCCAGCGCGGACTCGGAGAGAAAATCGTGCTTGAGGCTCCCTCGGGCGCCATCGCCTCACTGTGTGCCTCGCGCGACACATGGTCCGGTCAGAACCAGATGCTGATACGACAGTTGCTCACGTGCATGCACCGTGCCCACACGCGCACCGCCGACAACAAGATTCTCTATTCCCCCCACGACAAGGTTCTCACATTGGGTGAAATCTACGCCAACACCAAGTCGATTTCCACATATCCCAATGACCAGGCCTATCACCTCGTGGGCGACCCTGCCGTCAAGATACCCCTCGTGGTGCGCACGGCCATACTCGACGAGACTCCGAGCTCGGTGATCCCCGTTGCCGGAAACCGCATCAACCTTCGTGGCAAGGTCACCGGCACCGACGGCCGTGGCGACTCTGATTTCAACGGCCGCATGGTGGCGCGTCTCATCTGTCCCCAGGTGGATCTCGTCAGCGCTGACCTCGTGATACAGGAGGACAGCATCCAGAACTTCGTCTACCGTGACACTCAGGCCTCGCAGGCCTCGGTGGATGTGAAGAACGGTCAGTTTGACGTCACCCTCGATATCCCTGCCTCCATGTCTGCCTACATCGGCCAGACCGCATACATTTATCTCTCGGGCCTGGACCATACCACCCGCAACGGCATGGCCATGATGGTGCCCGTCACCATCGGCGACCCGACCCAGAGCGGTATCGAGCCTGTGGTGGATGTAACTCCCCCGGTGATCGAATCCTTTGTGTTCGATGAGGCAACATCATCCATCCGCAGCGTGGTGGCCGATGACGTGGCCCTGGATCTCTCGGCAGGATCGATGAATCCCGCCTCCAAGGGCTTCTCCCTCCTTATCGACGGCCGTTATGACCGCAACGCGTCAAACTCCCTGATCGATACCGAGGACGGCTCTCGCCGCTGCATACGTGTATCTCCGCTGTATGGTCTCTCCTTCGGCAACCACACCGCACGCCTGCAGGTGAGCGACGCCGCCGGGAACACGTCAGTCTCCGAAATGACCTTCACCTACGCTCCGGCAAAGAACTCCTACAATCTCATCTGCATCGATGAGGCAGCCTCTGAAAAGGCAGAGTTCTTCTTCGAGGGTCACGCACCCGCCTCGGGACGTCTCGTCATAGAGACAACTTCCGGAAAGGAAATCTTTACAGCCGACATCAACGCCGAGGGGTACTCCTGGTCACTCGTGGACAACGAGGGCCGGAAAGTGGCTCCGGGGCGCTACAAGGCCTACGTGGTCGAGACCGGCTCGCATCAGACCAAAGGTCACAGTAACACAATCGACGTAGCCGTGATATGAATTTTCCGCGGGAGGTATGGTTGAAAATAATAACCGTGCCTCCCGCGCCGTTATATACTCAATGAAACGGAATATCAAGATTTTGCTCGGTCTCGCGGCCATCGTGGGTCAGACCCCCGCGGTCTTCGCCGAGAACGACATAAAGGACAACGAATTCAACCCCGTCAACACGGGCGTCACCACCCTGAGCATCACCCCCGATGCCCGCGGTAGCGCCATGGGCAACCTCGGTGCCGCCACGGACCCCGACATCAATGCCCAGTTCTGGAATCCGTCGAAGTATGCCTTCGCATATTCTTCGGGCGGTCTCGGCATTTCCTACACTCCCTGGCTCCGCAAGATCGTCAACGACATCTTCCTGGCCGACCTCACCGGATACTACAAGATCGGCTCCGGCGACAATCAGGCCATTTCAGCCTCCTTGCGCTATTTCTCGCTCGGCGAAGTGATGACCAGCGAGGGAGACGGACTCATGGTGCAGACCATCAATCCCTATGAGATGGCCTTTGATCTCGGATATTCCCGCAAGCTCTCCGAAAGCTTCTCCATGGGCGTGGTGCTCAGGTATATCCTTTCGGATCTCTCATACGAGGATTCATACTCCGGGGAGACCAACACTGCTGCCTCAGCCTTCTCCGTGGACATCGCCGGCTATCACGTGGGTTACCCCATGATAGGGCGCAGCGAGTGTCAGTTCGCCTGGGGCTTCAACATCAGCAACATCGGTACCAAGGTCAGCTACGATCACGGAGCCAACTACGCCTTCCTGCCCACCAATCTGCGTCTCGGCGCCAACTTCATGTTCCCCCTCGCCGACTACAACACCCTCGCTTTCGGACTGGATCTCAACAAGCTCCTCGTGCCCACCAAGCCGCGCGAGCGCGACTACGACATGAGCACAGTCGAGGGCCAGGAGGAATATGAAGCCGCCAAGGAGAAATGGGAGACGATGTCGCCCATCACGGGCATATTCAAGAGCTTCACCGACGCACCCGGAGGCTTCAGCGAGGAGCTGAAGGAAATCAACGTGTCGTTCGGAGCGGAGTATGCCTACAACCAGCAGTTTTTCGTGCGTGCCGGCTACAACTATGAGAATGCCGCCAAGGGTGGCCGCTCCTACTTCGGATTCGGAGCCGGATTCTCGCTCAACGTGGTGCGTCTTGACGCCTCATATATGCTCGCCACGGCCCAGAGCAGCCCCCTCGACCAGACACTGCGCTTCACCCTCTCCTTCGACATGGACGGCCTCAAGGATCTTCTCGGCAAGCGCCGCCGCTAATGACATCATCTCAACGAATAACATGACCTCACAGGATATATTTCCGTTTCGCGTCGGCTCCGGCTATGACGTGCACCGTCTTGTAGAAGGCCGCGAGCTTTGGCTCTGCGGCCTTCGGCTTGACCATACCCACGGCCTGCTCGGCCACAGCGATGCCGACGTGGCCATCCACGCCCTCTGCGATGCTCTACTCGGTGCCGCGGCCCTGCGTGACATAGGCTACCATTTTCCTGACACCGATCCGGCCTTTAATGGGGCGGACAGCAAGCGTCTCCTTGCCGCCGTGCGCGACCTCCTGGCAGGGGAAGGATGGAGTATCGGCAACGTGGATGTCACCGTCATGGCCGAGGCTCCCAAACTCAAGCCTCACATCGAGGATATGCGCCGATGCCTGGCAGAGGTGATGGGTATCCCTGCCGGATGCGTCTCCGTCAAGGCCACCACCACCGAGGGACTCGGCTTCACCGGACGCCGCGAGGGAATAGCCGCCCAGGCCACCGCCCTGATATTCCGCACTCCGCAAGACAGCAAATCATAAGCCCCCGATTTCCATTTCCCGATTTTTTTTGTTAATTTTGCAGGAAATTGACCTCCCCTTCCAGTGAGACGGGGGCTAAGCGATTTCCTACTATGGCCGACGACAATCTCTTCGATATTACAATCCCGGAAAGCCGGGAGGATGACACCACAGCGGCAGTCACTGCCGGCGCCCCCGTCGAGGCGGAGGAGCTTGTGTCATCATCCTCAGCCGGCACCTACGACGACAGCGCCATCCAGACC
Source organism: uncultured Porphyromonadaceae bacterium (assembly GCA_947174995.1). GTDB lineage: Bacteria > Bacteroidota > Bacteroidia > Bacteroidales > Muribaculaceae > Lepagella. Next base: position 30,636 of record CAMWLC010000014.1, on the reverse strand, counting down.
CTCGACTGGAACGAGCATATCCGCCGCCGCCCGGGCATGTACATAGGCAAACTCGGCGACGGCTCGCACGCCGAGGACGGCATATATGTGCTTATCAAGGAGGTAGTGGACAACTCCATCGATGAGTTCAACATGGGCGCCGGCAAGCGTATCGACATCACCGTGGCCGAAGACGGCTGGGTGACGGTGCGCGACTACGGGCGCGGCATACCTCTCGGCAAGGTGCGAGAGGTAGCGTCGGAAATCAACACGGGAGGCAAGTTTGACGACAAGAATTTCAAGAAATCCGTGGGCCTCAACGGAGTGGGCCTGAAAGCTGTCAACGCCCTCTCCACCTTGTGTACCGTCACTTCCGTCCGTGACGGTAAGATGGTCACGGTAGACTTCGAGAAAGGGGCCCTCATCAACCATACGCCCCTCACCGATACCTCAGAGCCCAATGGCACGATGGTGCGCTTTCTGCCGGACACAGCCCTTTTCAGCAATTTCCGCTTCAATCTCGACTTTGTCGAGACGATGGTCAATAACTACACTTATCTCAACGCCGGGCTCCAGATATATTTCAACGGCCGGAAATTTCTGTCGCGTCATGGCCTTCTTGACCTTCTGAAGGAAAACATGACCTCCGAGCCGCTCTATCCCATCATCCATCTCAAGGGGGATGACATAGAAGTGGTGCTTACCCATGCCGAGCAGTATGGCGAGGAGTACTACTCGTTTGTCAACGGCCAGCACACCACTCAGGGAGGTACCCATCTGACAAGTTTCCGAGAGTGGGTGTCGCGCACGATCAAGGAGTTTTCGGGGAAAGGGTATGAGTTTTCCGACATCCGCAACGGAATGGTGGCGGCGGTGAGCGTGCGCATCCAGGAGCCCGTGTTCGAGTCTCAGACCAAGACCAAACTCGGCTCCAAGGAGATAGCTCCCGGCTCGCCCGTGACGGTGAATAAATTCATAGGCGACTTCATCCGCAAGGAACTCGACGACTATCTTCACAAGCACACCGACACGGCCGAGGTGATGCTCCGCAAGATAGCCTCTTCCGAAAAGGAACGCAAAGCCATGGCCGGCGTGGCGAAACTCGCCCGCGAGAAAGCCAAGAAAGTGAGCCTTCACAACCGCAAGCTGCGCGATTGCCGCATACACTACAACGACACGCTGAAGGCCTCCGCCAAAGAGGACCTGCGTGACCGCTCCTCGATATTCATCACCGAGGGAGACTCGGCCTCGGGCACCATCACCAAGGTGCGCGATGCCGAGACGCAGGCCGTGTTCTCACTTCGCGGCAAGCCGCTCAATTCCTATGGCATGACGCAGGAAGTGGTGTATAAGAACGATGAATTCAATCTCCTCCAGGCCGCCCTGAATATCGAGGAGGGTATAGAGGGATTGCGCTACAACAAGGTCATAATAGCCACAGATGCCGATGTAGACGGTATGCACATCCGTCTGCTTACCATCACATTCTTCCTGATGTTCTTCCCAGACCTCATCAAAAAGGGACACGTATTCATACTCCAGACCCCGCTGTTCCGCGTGCGTGACAAGCGGGTGTCGCGCCGCGCCGCCCCATCATCGCGCAGACGCCCCAAAAAAGGAGAGAAGGCCGATCATCCCGACACGGTCTACTGCTATTCCGACGAGGAGCGTGAGGCAGCCGTCAAGCGCTTCGGCGCGAATGCCGAGATAACCCGCTTCAAAGGCCTGGGTGAGATCAACGACAACGAGTTCGCGGAGTTTATCGGCGAGGGGATGCGCCTTGACCCCGTGACGCTGCGCAAGGAGGATTCAGTGGAGAAACTCCTGGAGTTCTATATGGGCAAGAACACTCCTGACCGTCAGAATTTCATCATAGACAATCTCGTCATAGAGGATGATTCCCAGATCTGAACCAACCCCTTCGCACACATCTCCGCAGCCATGAGCAGGACAGCAATATTCCCCGGTACATTCAATCCCTTCACCAAAGGCCACGCCGATATAGTGGAGCGTGGACTGCCCCTGTTTGACCGCGTGGTCATAGCCATAGGATGTAATCCCGACAAACCGGAATCCTCGGCCTCGGCTCTGCGCAGAGCAGGGGAGATAGAGCGGCTTTATGAGGACGACCCCCGAATAGCCGTGGAGGTATATTCCGGCCTTACGGTGGAACTCGCCTTAAGACTCGGAGCGCGTTTCATATTACGCGGCGTCAGGGACACGCATGATTTTGAATATGAGCGCAATCTGGCCGAAATCAACCGTCGCATCTCCGGAGTGGAGACGGTGATTCTGCTCTCCGCCCCGGAACTCGCGTGTGTCTCCAGTTCAGCCGTCAGGGAACTCGCATCCCACGGATATGACGTCTCCCGGTTTCTACCGTAACATTATTAAATCCACAGACAATGAAATGCAATAGACTCGCGGCCCTCGCGCCCGTAATAGCGATCTTTTTTCTCTCCGCTTTCGCCGTGGCACAGTCCGTGCCCCAGGATCAGCTCCAGAACATTAAGCTCCGAATGGCCGAAGCCGCCATATCGCAGCTGTATGTGGACACGGTGAATGAGGAGAAACTCGTCGAGGACGCCATAAAGGGTATGCTCGAAGGGCTTGACCCACATTCATCTTACACCAACGCCGAGGAGACGCGTGAACTCTCGGAGCCCCTGGCCGGCAACTTCAGCGGCATAGGCATCACGTTCAATCTAAACCGCGACACGGTATATGTTATCGCCACAGTGTCCGGAGGCCCCTCCGAGAGAGTCGGTCTTCTGGCCGGAGACCGTATAATCGCCGTCAACGACACTACCATCGCCGGGGTGAAGATGAAGAATTCCGACATCATGAAGCGCCTGAGAGGTCCCAAGGGCACGGATGTGGATGTCACCGTGCTCCGCTCGCGCGACACCATTGACTTCCGCATCACACGCGATGACATACCCATCTACAGCATAGACGCCTCGTATATGGCCGATCCCACCACGGGCTACGTGCGTGTAAGCAGATTCGGCGCGGAGACGCCCAAGGAGTTTCGCGAGGCACTGGTGAAACTGCGCAAGCAGGGTATGAAGAATCTGATTCTTGACCTGGTGGACAACGGCGGAGGATACCTCAATGCCGCTGTCGACATGCTTGGCGAAATCCTTGAGCCGGGACAACTGGCGGTCTACACCGAGGGCCTCTCCTCGCCGCGCGCCGACCTGATGGTACCCCGTACCAAGAATCCCCTCATGGCCGACGGACGCATAGTGGTGATGGTCAACCAGAACTCGGCTTCCGCTTCGGAAATCACCTCCGGCGCCATCCAGGACTGGGACAGGGGAGTGATAGTGGGAAGACGCACCTTCGGCAAGGGACTCGTGCAGCGTCCCATACCCTTCCCTGACGGCTCCATGATGCGACTCACCATAGCACACTATTTCACCCCGACGGGCCGCAATATCCAGAAGCCCTACGAGAAGGGGAATGCCGAGGCATATCGCATGGATATAGTCAACCGCCTCAACAGCGGCGAGCTGATGCACGCTGATTCCATCCATTTCGCCGACTCCCTGCGTGTCAGCTCCCTACGCACAGGGCGTGCCCTCTACGGGGGCGGAGGCATTTATCCCGACAGTTTCGTGGGTCTCGACACGACGCAATACACCAAGTATTACCGCAACGTCATGGCCAAGGGCCTCCTCAACCGTTTCGCCATAGAGTATGTGGACGCCCACCGCAAGGAAATAAAGAAGCAGTACAAGACCGACACGCAGTTTGTCGACCACTTCCGTGTCACGGACAAGATGCTTGACCGTCTGCGCGAGATGGCTGAAAAGGAGGAAATCGAGTATGATGCCGAGCAGGCCGTTCAGTCTCGCCCTCTCTTCGAGACCGTGATAAAGGGCCTCATAGGACGTGACATATATGATGCCTCCACCTATTTCAAGGTCTACAACCTTAATGACCCGATTTTTGCGGAGGCCCTGAGAATCATCAATTCTCCCGAATACGACCTCCTGTTGCAACCCGGTAAGGAGTAGCACTCCTTCCGGTGCGAATCCATCTTTTGTCGTATATCACCCAAACTCAGTAACTGATGAAATCTTCAGCAGCAACATTCTTTCTCCCTCTCTTGCTTCCGCTCTCAGCATTGGCAGCCCCGCAGGTGCCTGCCATTCCCGATATACCCGCCCCGGTGGACAATGATTCCGTAGTCATGGCCGGAATAGCACGCTATATAGGCGAGCCCGGGTTTGAAGAACCTGATGCCGAACAGCTCCGCAAGGACAGTCTCGATGCAGTGTATGCCGAGCTGATGCGGGAGCGGGATCTTGAGGAGATACTTGCCTCCATTCCCGACACGGGGCAATACAGCATCCCGTATCTCAAGTACGGCGGTCCCTGGATATTCTCCGGCTACCGCACATATCCCGAGAGGAAGATAACAGCCCCGGCTGAGGTGGTTCCCGCTGCTTTGCCGGAGCCGGTGGTGACAGTGTGGCAGGAGGGCGCTGTGCCCGCATGGCTTCAGAACTCCATGACGGCCGAGCGTATGCAGGACCGCACCATGTATGCCATGATGATGCAGTATCCTCACCTCATAGAGTACGCCTACTGGGATCTCCCCGTGCCCCCCGTGCTCCCGGAGGATGACGTCAGCTTCCATCATTACATCACGACCCTCAATCTCCCTCAGGTGGATATGGGAGACGCCATCATCCCCGAATTTGAAGTAGAGCGCACCCACTGGCTTCACAACGCCACAGCCGGCCTTCAGTTCTCGCAGGCCTACGTGTCGTCAAACTGGTATCAGGGTGGCAACGACTACCTTGCCCTGCTGGTCAATCTCGGATGGAACGTCACTCTCAACAAGGTGTATCATCCCAAACTTCTCTTCGAGAGCGTGATGACCTACAAGCTCGGTCTCAACCAGACAAGCAGCGACACATACCACAAGTATTCAATATCGGAAGACCTCTTCCAGTATAATGCCAAGGCGGGTTACAAAGCCACCAAAAACTGGTATTATTCAGTCACCGCGCAGTTCAAGACACAGTTCTTCAACAGCTATGCCACCAATTCCCCGGTGCGTACCGCCTCCTTCCTCTCGCCGGGCGACCTGAACTTCGGTGTCGGTATGACGTACAGCTATGCCAACAAGAAGAACACCTTCAAATTCAACGCCTCGATAGCTCCCTTCTCCTATAACCTGAAAACCTGCATCGACACCAAGATAGACCCCACTCAATTCGGTATCAAGGCAGGGCGCAAGACCAACAGCGAGTTCGGTAGCAACGCTGAGCTGACCGCCAACTGGACCATCACCTCCAACATCAGTTGCAAGACACGCCTCTTCCTCTTCACTGACTATTCCTATTCTCTCGGCGACCTGGAGACCACATGGAATTTCACCATCAACCGTTTCCTCTCCACTCAGATATATGCTCATCTGCGATATGACTCATCGTCGGATGCAAGGCTTTCCGAGTGGCGCCACTGGATGCTCAAGGAGATTCTCAGTTTCGGTCTGACCTATACGTTCTCAACAAAGCCGTCATGAGAGGGCCGTGTGCACTCGTGGCGCTACTGCGCATCATTCTACTCTGTCTGGTCATGCTGATGGCTCCCGTCAATATGCGGGCCGAAGTGACAGACAGAGCCTCGGCCATGGAATATTGCGACACGAGTCCTCTTGATCCCGTGGAGGGTATATGGGAGTATCCCGAGGATGGCGTCACGGTGCTCGTGCGCCGCAGCGCGGCGCAGACGGGCAGATATGATATCATAGCCCTCGACAGCGAGGACACCCGTATCGCTCCCGGAGATGTCATAGGTCGGCTTGAAGCCACACCTGACATCCGGCAGTTCAAGCTCACTCTCTTCACGAGGGCACGGAGCGGAACCCTCTCCTCTCCGGAGGAGTGTCTGGCCACATTGTCAGCCGATTCGGAATCGCTGTTTGTAAAGACCCGGAAGATCAAAATCTCTTTCAATCCCTCGCTCCTTCTTCCGAGATTCTGGCGCATAGCGCGTCTGCGCATCAAGGATCCTCTTGAAAACCTCCCTGCCGGAATGATAAAGGTCTATCCCTCCTACGACGGCAACGGATCCTCGCGTCGACGCCCTCGCTATCTCTGAGGGTGAACACATTGCGGATGCGTGGTGTTAAGAGAGAAAAAGACCTTTTAATCGCCATGAAAACACGTCAAATACTCATACTCCTGCTTACCCTGTTATGCTTTGCTCCCATGAGCGAAGCCAAGAGAGTATCCACCAAACAGAAGACCGGTCGCACAGCCTCCCGCAATACCAAAAAGGTGAAGTCTATTCCTTTGGATACCATCTGCATCGAATGTACCGACTCGGCCAACGGCGATCTTATCAATATGATACGTTTCGCCGGCTTTGACAAGAAAACCAATTCCACCAGGGAGTCATTTTTCATTTCCAATTCGTCCGCACACACCCTTCACGGCATAGTGCTTAACCTTACCTATACCACTCTTGACGGAAGGGAGTTGCACTCGCGCGACGTGGAGATAAAGTGTCTTGTTCCCCCCGGCACATCGCGCAACGTCACTGTCCCGTCCTGGGACACGCAGAAATCCTTCTACTATCATCACAGCGATCCTCCGCGCAAGGGCACCTCCACCCCCTTTGAAGTCACCATCATCCCCCATCGCTTCACCATCGAGCGTGTTCCGGACAATATCAAAAACGGCAAATGACGTATAAAACGGGAGCGATGACAACAGTCATCGCTCCCGTTTTATACGTCATTTGCCGGCCGTTTACTCGGCAGCCGCAGCGGCGCTCTTGCGCGAGGAGCGGCGCTTGGGTGCCGGGGCCTCGGCCTTTGGCTCTTCGATACCGGCCAGAGCGCCGTCTATCATGATGCGTCCGCAGTATTCGCAGACGATGACCTTCTTGTGCATCTTGATTTCAAGCTGGCGTTGGGGCGGGATACGGTTGAAGCAGCCGCCGCAGGCACTACGCTGCACGGTCACGATGCCCAATCCGTTTCGGGCGTTCTGACGTATGCGCTTGAAAGCCTTCAGGGTGTATTCGTCGATGCTCGGCTCGATTTCCTTGATCTTGCCGCGCAGTTCCTCCTCCTCCTGTTTGGTTTCGGAGATGATGGTGGTCAACTCGCGGCGCTTCTCTTCGAGCACATGCTCGTTGTCGGCGAGTTCCTCGCTGCAGCGTGCTATTTCCTCCTTCTTGACTTCCTGCTTGGCGCGGGCGTCGCGGATATTCTTCTCCGCGAGTTCTATCTCAAGGCTCTCATACTCCTTTTCCTTCTCAAGAAAGGCGTATTCGCGGTTGTTGCGCACATTGTCGAGCTGGGAATCATATCTGGCGATTTTCGCACGGCGGTCCTCGATCTCGCCGTTCTTCTGATTGATGAGGCGCTCGAGGTCGGCGATTTCATCCTCATGTTTATGGATACGGGTCTGGAATCTCACGATTTCGTCTTCCAGGTCGTCTACCTCCTGGGGAAGCTCGCCGCGCAGAGTGCGGATACGGTCGATTTCCGAATAGTAGGTCTGCAGCTTGTAGAGGGCTTTGAGACGATCCTCCACGCTGCGTTCCTTGTCGTTTTTCTTTTCGGTTGCCATATATTACAGGTTGATGTTGTCGATGTATGTGAGTGTTTGGTTTTGTCTTCTGTCAGAGTATCTTGATGGGGTTTGACTCGGACTCCGCAAAATAGGTTGCGAAATCGGGATACTTTCCCCTGATGACGCGTGAGAATATTTTCTGGGAGCAGAGTTCGCTCTCATAATGGCCTATGTCGGCGAGAATCATCGCGTCGCCGTAAGATGTGAAGTCATGATAGCGGAGGTCTCCGGTGACGTAGACATCGGCTCCTGCGCGAATGGCGTCGTCGATGAGCGAGCCCCCCGACCCGCCGCATACGGCCACGGTGCGCACCACGATCCGCGAGTCCTGCGAGCTGTATCGCAGGTCGCGCACTCCGAAGGTCTCCTTCACGCGGCGCAGGAACTCGAGTCGCGGTGTGGGCTTCACCGTTCCCACCACTCCCAGGCCAGTGCGGGGATTGTCTCCGGCCTGGCGAAGGGGCCGGAGTCCTGTCATTCCCAGGGAATTGGCTATCTCGTAGCTCACCCCCTCGAAGGTGGAGTCCAAGTTGGTGTGGGCCGAGTAGATGGCTATGCCCGAGGTCAGTGCCTTCATCACGATGCGCTCGGTGGGTGTGGAGCCCGTGAGATGTTTCAACCCCCTGAAAATGAGGGGATGATGGCTCACGATGAGGTTACACTCGCGCTGCCGGGCCTCCTCGAGAATCTCTTCCGTTACATCAAGGCAGAGCAGGGCCGAGGACACCTGCATCTCAGGGTCGCCAACCTGCAGGCCTGCGTTGTCGTAGCTCTCCTGGAGGGCCAAGGGAGCGAAATCCTCTATGGTTTTCGCAATATCCTTTACGGTCATTGTGAAACTGTTGGGTCAAACTTTACTTCTCCTCGACGAGGGTGAGCTTGAGCTCATCAAGCTGCGCCTGGTCGATGGGGGAGGGGGATTCGTTCATCACGTCGCGTCCGGAATTGTTTTTCGGGAAGGCGATGACGTCACGGATGGTGTCAAGACCGGCGAGTATCGACACGAAGCGGTCGAATCCGAGGGCGAGGCCGCCGTGGGGAGGCGCTCCGTACTGGAACGCGTTCATCAGGAAGCCGAACTGCTCCTTGGCACGCTCCGGTGTGAATCCGAGAAGCTCGAACATCTCGTCCTGAAGCAGCGCGTCATGGATTCGGATGGAGCCGCCGCCAAGCTCTGTGCCGTTGACCACGATGTCGTAGGCCGTGGCGCGAACATTGCCCGTGTCGGTGTGGAGCATGGGGATATCCTCGGGGTTGGGCGATGTGAAGGGATGATGCATGGCATAGTAACGCTGCGTCTCCTCGTCCCACTCGAAGAGGGGGAAATCCACCACCCAGAGGGGTGCGAACACATTTTTGTCGCGCAGACCGAGGCGGTTGCCCATCTCGAGGCGCAGTTCGCAGAGCTGCTTGCGGGTCTTCATCGCTTCGCCGGCCATGATGAGCATGAGGTCGCCCGGTTTGGCTCCGGCTTTCTCTCCCCAGGCCTTGAAGTCTTCGGGGGTAAAGAATTTTGAGGCGGAGGACTTCACGGAGCCGTCAGGCTCGAACTTCACCCAGACCAGGCCCTTGGCTCCGACCTGCGGACGCTTCACGAAATCGGTAAGCTCGTCGAGCTGCTTGCGGGTGTAGCCGGCGCATCCCGGCACGCAGATGCCCACGGTCAGTTCCGCATCGTCAAACACCGGGAAGCCCTTCCCCTTGGCAAGGTCAGTGAGCTCCACAAACTCCATGCCGAAGCGAAGGTCCGGCTTGTCGCTTCCGTAGAGGCGCATGGCGTCGGCCCAGGTCATGCGGAGGAAAGGCTCGTTGAACTCTATCCCCTTCACGTATTTGAAGATGTGCTTTACAAGCCCCTCGAACATCTCGATCACGTCATCCTGCTCCACAAACGACATTTCGCAGTCGATCTGTGTGAACTCGGGCTGACGGTCGGCGCGTAGATCCTCGTCACGGAAACACTTGGCTATCTGGAAATAGCGGTCATAACCGCTGACCATGAGAAGCTGCTTGAAGAGCTGGGGACTCTGAGGAAGAGCGTAGAACTCTCCGGGATTCATGCGTGAGGGCACCACGAAGTCGCGGGCGCCCTCGGGAGTGGACTTCACGAGAATCGGAGTCTCTATCTCCAGGAAGCCCTTTGAGTCAAGATAGCGGCGAATCTCGAAGGCCATCTTGTGGCGCAGCTCGAGATTCTTGCGCACGCAGGGACGTCGCAGGTCGAGATAGCGGTATTTCATCCGCAGGTCATCGCCGCCGTCGGTTTTGTCCTCGATAGTGAAGGGGGGAGTCTTCGAGGTGTTGAGCACATTGAGGGAATCGGCTATGATCTCGATGTCGCCCGTGGGGAGCTGCGGGTTCTTGGATGTGCGCTCCTCCACCGTGCCCTGAATCTGCACCACAAATTCACGCCCGAGTGAATTGGCCTTCTCGAAGAGCTCAGGATTGCTTTCCTGATTGAACACTATCTGAGTGATGCCGTAGCGGTCACGGATGTCGACAAACGTCATGCCGCCCATCTTGCGGGTGCGCTGCACCCACCCCGCGATGGTCACCTTCTTTCCGGCGTCGGCGAGACGGAGCTCGCCGCAAGTCTTGTCTCTGTACATATCGAGAGTATGTGTTGTTTTTATGGTTCTCGGTCTACTTTCCCCTTTCCCCGCCGGGGGTCGGCGGAGGCGGGTACAACTGCGCTACACCCCGTTGAGGGTGCTAAAACGTGCAAAGATACAACTTTTCTCCGGTTTATGCAATATCTCGGCCCCGGAAAAGCGAAAAAACACCTGTTTTTCCGTGACGCTATTTAAAAGAATGAAGTCGTGCAGACAAAATGCACGACTTCTTTTCACTTTTTATTGCTCCGCGTAGGAGAGGACCGTAGGGCTTTCGACGTCTACGCCATATTCATGCGCGAACTTCAGGATGGCCCTTGCGAGCTTTGGCTTGAGGTCCTCCGGACAGTAGCGGAAATATGACTCCGCTGCCCTGACATGGGCCGCGTCCGGCATGGGGTACTCCCTTCTCTCCGGGAGGCCGAACACGCTGTCCGGCAACTCCTTCTTCTCTTCATAACTCAATACGTCACTCATAATCGTCAAATGTTTTTATAAGTATGTTTCGGTGGTGTTTCTCACGCAGTTATAACACTTGCCGAGGGATCGGGGTTCAGTATTAGGCCCTTGGCGGTGGCAGAGCTTGCATTATCCGCGGAATTATGCTATCTTTGCATCGTCCCGGAGAGAATGAAATGACGGGGGCTATGGAAATATGACAAATCAAGAATTATCCGGGATGGCCCGGCCTCTGCGGTATCTCATGATACTTGCGTGCATCGCTACGGGACTCTTCGCGTACCTATATTTATTTGGCTACGGGGAGATCTGGGCCGACGAGAGCTACCAGACATTCTGCGTGCTTCACCCCGAGATGACGCGTCTGGCGCCCTTGACATTTTTCATGGGACACGGCTGGCTGAGCGTGACCGGCATGAAAATCTTGAATCTCAGGTTTCTGGCAGTCACGTTGGGTTGTCTGACAGTGGTTGTGTCATGCTTCTACGCTTGGAGGCGCACCCGAAATGTGCTGCTTGCTTCTCTGCTCTTCATGGTGTGCTCCTGGATATGGCGCATGGATGCCTTCATGCTCTACAACTGGGAGTCCGGCACGTTGCTCTGGGATGCGCTGGGCATGATTGCGGCGGTGGAATTTTTCAGGCGCCCCTCTTGCGCAAGGGGAGCGATATGCGGAGCAGCATTTGCACTGATGACCGCCGGCAGGCTCCCCTCGGGAATAATCATGCCGATTTTCCTGGGGATTCTGTGGTGGGGTGTCTCCGGAGGCAGGCTCTCGCGCCGTGTGGCATGGACGGGGGGCCTGGCGAGCAGCGCTTCTTTCTGCCTGGTGCTCTTGCTGATTATCATTGTATTATATGGAAGCATCGGGGCATACGTGTCGGACTTCTCCGAATATGTCGTTTCCGGTCACGGAGTGGGCGGAGGGTTTGCCAAACTCAAATGGAGGATGATGGCGATGGTGCCCGCTGTAATGGAGCGCAATATCGTTCCCGTAGCATGTATACTGCTGCCGTTGCTGTTCCGGCACCGGTTGCGGGATATGGCGCAGGGACGCGCATCCGCCGCGGAAAAGCGGCGTACCCTGATTGCCGCACTCATCTGTGTGGTCTGTATCGTTGTCACCGGCATCTTTATGGTCAAGCAGGATGAGGCGGGACTTCAGGCAGAGGGCCTGATGGGGGCGGCCTGCGGTGTGGCGGGCGCGTGGATACTTCTTCCGGCGGTCAGGAACTTCGCCTGGCCGGGAAAAAAGCCGCTCCAAACCCCGGTGCTGAGCCTCGCGGCATGTGCCGCCGTGCTCGTGGCCATGATGTTCGGCTCGGACGCATATTTCGAGAGGGTGGAGGCCGGTTTCAGTCTGCCCGTGATCGTGGCTGTGCTCTGGTGCATGGGTCGCGGCGCGATAAACAGATACCTCGTGACGTCCCTCGGAGTGGTGATGGTGGGCTGTGTCTCCATCGTTGCGACGCAATGGGACTGTATGCGCAAGGTGTGTGTGTACAGGCCTATCGAGGTGCCGGAGCTGTGCACGGGTATCGTGTCGCCCGACGACTACGACAAAGAGTACGCGCAGTGGGAAGTTGCGGTGAAGGATGTGCGCAAATCCGGTGACCGCTGGGTATTGCTTTCCGATGACAGAATCAGGTGGAGGCTGATGCTTGGAGTAGATGACGGCCCGGGGGTGCACGATTACCATTTCAAGCCAAGCAATATATGGAAGATGCCCGATGGGGAGTTGCAGTTTCTTGACAGCATCACCGCCGTGGTGTATCTGAAAGAGGATTATATGTATGACTCCGACCTTCAGATGACGCTGAAGGAACTTGCAGCACGAGGGTTCGTCAACGAGACCGACAGGGGAGCCGCTGTCATACTCAGAAGGTGATTTTTTGACCTTGGCGGAGTGTAAATCGGGAAATTTTTGCTAAATTCGCGTTGGATTTCCCCAACAACCCAAATTACCAAATCCTACAACATGGCAGACGAGCTTACTCCCGATTCGATGGCTGGGACTCAGAAATACAATGTGCCGGGGACAGGCGACCGGCGGACTGTGCTTTCGGGCATGTTCCGAAACTGGTACATAGAGTATGCGAGCTACGTCATTCTCGAGAGGGCCGTGCCCCACATCGAGGATGGTCTCAAGCCCGTGCAGCGCCGTATCCTACACGCCATGCAGACTCTCGACGACGGCCGCTTCAACAAGGTGGCGAACATCGTGGGCCACACCATGCAGTATCATCCCCACGGTGATGCTTCGATTGGCGACGCCCTCGTGCAGTTGGGACAGAAGGAACTGCTGGTGGACACCCAGGGCAACTGGGGAAATATCCTGACAGGAGACTCCGCGGCTGCCCCGCGATACATCGAGGCGCGTCTCTCGGAGTTCGCCCTTGAGGCGGTGTTCAATCCCAAGACCACGGAATGGACCCTCTCATACGACGGGCGCAAGAAGGAGCCGGTGACACTTCCGGTGAAATTCCCGCTCCTCCTCGTGCAGGGTGTGGAGGGAATCGCCGTGGGTCTCTCGTCGAAGATTCTGCCCCACAATTTCAATGAGGTGGCCGATGCCGCCATAGCCTGCCTGGAGGGACGGCCGTTCCAGCTCCTGCCCGACTTCCAGACCGGTGGTCTGCTGGACGCCTCGCGCTACAACGACGGCGGTCGCGGAGGCGCGGTCAAGGTCAGGGCAAGGATCGAGAAAGTGGATGCCCGCACGCTGGCCATCACCGAGATACCCTTCGGCAAGACCACATCCTCGCTCATATCCTCCATACTCGGCGCGATGGAGAAGGGGAAAATCAAGATCCGCAAGGTGGATGACAACACGGCGGCCACTGCCGAGATACTGGTGCATCTCCAGCCCGGCACCTCCGGCGACAAGGCCATTGATGCCCTCTACGCCTTTACGGACTGCGAGGTGTCCATCTCGCCAAACTGCTGCGTAATACGCGATGACAAGCCTCGCTTCCTCACCGTCAGCGAGCTGCTCCGCTATTCCGTGGACCACACCCGTGACCTGCTGCGTCGCGAACTCGAGATACGTCTCGGCGAGGCGCGCGAGACTCGCCTCTTCGCCTCCCTGGAGAAGATCTTCATCGAGGAGCGTATGTATAAGGATTCCGAAATCGAGAACGCACCCACGATGGATGCCGCCGTGGCACGCCTCGAGACGCTTTTCCTCCCCTGGATACCCGGTTTCTTCCGTCTCCTGACACGCGAGGACTATCTCAAACTGTGGGAAATCCGCATGGCACGCATCCTCAAGTTCAATTCCGACAAGGCCAACGAGAAGATAGCCGCCCTTGACGCCGAGATAGCAGAAATCACCGACAATCTCGAAAACCTCACGCGATACACCATCCATTGGTTTACTCATCTAAAGGAGAAATACGGTTCCCACTTCCCGCGGCGCACCGTGGTGCGCGGGTTTGATTCCATCGAGGCCACGAAGGTGGCGGAGGCCAACAAGCGCCTCTATTTCGACAAAGAGGGGGGCTTCATCGGCACCGCGCTCAAGGATAACGAGTTCAAGTTCGCCTGCTCCGACATCGACGACGTGCTGCTCATCTACCGAGACGGCACGTACAAGATCGTCAAGGTGCAGGAGAAGCTCTTCGTGGGAAAGAAAATCATACACATCGGCCTCTTCAAGAAGAAGGATGAGCGTACGGTCTACAATGTCATCTACCGCAACGGCCCCAAAGGGGGCTTCTATTACAAGAAGCGCTTCTTCATCACCGGACTCACCCGCGACAAGGAATACAACATCACGAAAGGCGTGCCCGGAAGCCGCATAGACTGGCTCACTGTGAATCCCAACGGCGAGGCCGAGACCGTGAAGGTGACGCTCAAGGATGAGCCGGGGCCTGACGGACGACGTCCGCGCCATCAGACGGTGCAGGTGGATTTCGCTGACCTGGACATCAAGGGTAAGGAATCCCTGGGTAATCTCGTCACCAAATATGCCATCAAGGACATCACCATGGAGAAGCGCGGCGGAAGCACGTTGGGGGGCCGAGAGGTGTGGTTTGACCGCGATGTGCTGCGTCTCAACTACGACGGGCGCGGGGAGAGCCTGGGCACATTCCAGGGTGACGACCTCGTGCTTGTCATCACACGCGACGGTGAGTATTACACCACCAACCATTCCGACGAGAACCATTACGACGACAACATCGCCCGCATAGAGAAATTCGATCCCCACAAGGTATGGACCCTCGCGCTGGACGATGCCCAGCTTGGTTATCCCTACCTGAAGCGTTTCCGCTTCGAGCCTTCGGCCCGTCCGCAGAGGTTTGTGGGAATTGATGACAAGTCCAGGGAACTGCTGCTGACCGATACCCCCTTCCCGCGTCTCGAACTCACCTTCGGGGGCCACGACTCCCTGCGTCCCCCCGTGGAGATAGACGCCGAGGAGTTTATCGCCGTGAAGGGATTCAAGGCCAAGGGAAAGCGTCTCACCACCTACGATCTTGCTTCCATCACGGAACTGGAGCCGCTGCGATTCCCCGAACCGGAACCGGAACCTGAATCCGAGCAGGAGGGTGAGACTGACCGCCCCAAGGGGCCCACCGTCATCGATGGAGACCTTTTCGCCGACATCAACGAGGCGGATTCCGAAGCCACTGACATCAATACATTCCCCGATGAGACGTCTGATTGACAAACTCCCGGCTCTCTTTCTCGCCTCCTCCGCGGTCTGCATGGGGCTCACGGGGTGCGAAGGGGAGGAGTATGCAGACGACCCCCGGGGCAATTTCGAAGCCCTGTGGGAGATAGTGGACACGCGATACTGCTTCTTCGAGGAGAAAGGAATAGACTGGGAAGCCGTCGGAAAGAAATACCGTAGCCGCGTTAAGCCCGACATGAGCGATATGGCCCTTTTCTCCCTCTGCTCCGAAATGCTCTCCGAACTGCGCGACGGGCACGTGAATCTCGTGTCCTCTTTCGACACCTATTATTACCGCGCGTGGTGGACCGATTATCCGCAGGACTTCAATCTGCGCACGCTCCAGCAGTACTATCTCGGATTTGATTACGGCCAGACCTCCGGGATAAGCTACAAGATGATGCCCGACAGCATCGGGTATATGTATTATCCCAGTTTTTCGAGCGGCATAGGCAACCTCAACCTCGACTATATCCTCGCCATACTCTACAAGTCGAAGGGCCTGGTGCTGGATGTGCGCAACAACGGGGGCGGTCTGCTCACCAATGTGGAGACCCTTGTGTCGCGTTTCACTGACACCCCCGTCTCGGGCGGATACATCACTCACAAGACCGGTCCGGGCCATGATGATTTCTCGGAGCCCTTCTCCTTCACCTATTCTCCCGCTGACGCGCGGCGCGTGTCGTGGAACGGCACGCCGGTGGTGGTGCTCACCAACAGGTCATGCTTCAGTGCGGCCAATGATTTCGTGGCGGTGATGAAGTCGCTTCCCGGTGTGGCCGTCATGGGGGCGCGCACAGGGGGAGGGGGAGGCCTTCCCTTCTCCTCCGAGCTTCCCAACGGCTGGGCCGTGCGCCTGAGCGCGAGTCCCATTTCCGGACCGGGCGGAGAGTTCATAGAGTTCGGAGTGGACCCCACTCCGGGATGCGAAGTGACGAGTTCGGACATCCAGCTCGCGCGTGGCACGGACCACATCCTCGACACAGCCCTCTCGCTGCTTGAGCGACTCGCCGCCAATAAGGAGGAGCGGGACCTCTTCATGCGTGACAAGGAGGAGTATTTCAGAGTCTACGGCTTATGAGAAAGTTATGCGTGATAATGGCCGCAATAGCGAGCCTGTTGATACCGTCACGGATTTCAGCTCAGGATACCCGGACGGAGGAGAGAGTGCCCTCGCGCTTTTCCATCGGCATCGGAGTGGGAGAGACGCGGTCGCTTGACACGTATCTCTCCCCGGTGACATATTCCGGCACCTCTTTTGGTCTCGGGGTATGGCAGGAGCTCCCTTTCAGCAGCCATCCCGGAGAGTGGAGGATGTGTTTCGGCGGGGAGGGACGGTTCAGCAACATGCTCAATCCGCGCGGCAACGCGAGGAAGTATGATGCGGACCTCCGTATAGCGTGGGGAGCCGAGCGGATGTGGAGCATAAAGCCGGTAACGGGCAGCACGTTGTGGCTTGGAGCGGGCGCGGACGGTGTGATAGAGGGGGGCTGCGGCTATCTGCCGCGCAATGGGAATAATCCGGCCGCCGCGCGTGCGCGAATAGGTATTGACATTGCCGGATCCGCCGAGTGGACCATGTATCTGAAGGGTGTACCCCTGACGGTAGGGGAGAGGCTCTCCGTGCCGACCTTAGGCATATTCTTTTCTCCGCAGTATGGCGAGTCCTATTATGAGATCTATCTCGGCAACCGCAGCGGACTGGTACATACCGGCTGGTGGGGGAACACCGGCGGGGTACGGAGCCATCTCACGGTGAGCGTGCGTCCCGGCAAATGGGGAGTGCGTCTCGGATGGCTGTGCAGCCTTCAGCGCCAGAACGCCTGCAACCTGCGCACTCGCCTGCTGACCAACGCCCTGACGCTCGAACTCGTCTCGCGCTGAGACCTCGGACGAAAAAAATGAGGGGCTGGCTATTGCGTGAAACGGAATAAATGATTAACTTTGCGGAGGTAATGCGCGCGTGGCGTAATTGGTAGCCGCGCTAGACTTAGGATCTAGTGTCTTGCGACGTAGGGGTTCGAGTCCCCTCGCGCGCACAAAAGCAGCTCCGGCTTCACACTATGGTGTGGGGCCGGAGCTGCTTTTGTGAGATGGGGCCTGAGATTCCGGGTCACGGTCAGGCTCAGAGGTCGTAGAAACGGTCGAGGAGCTGGCGGCGGAAGGATTTGGAGATTTTGATTTCCGTGATGTCGTTGTAGGGAGGCAGCAGGGTGCATGAATTGTTGGTTATCATCCCCAGGTAGGCCACGTTGACTATGTAGATCTGATGGGTGCGGATGAAGTCGGGCCCGTAGTTGAGAATCACGTCCGCCGTGGTGTGGCGCTTCAGGATGTGACGCTGAAGGTTGCTCATCACCACTTCCCACACCTTTCTATCTGAGTCATACTTGAAGAAGATTATGCTGGAGGGGGAGACGATGATGCGGTCGTTGGTGACGGTGGTGATGGCCAGAGCCCTGGCATCGGAGCGATCGCGGGCGGCGCCGAGGAGTCCGGGGGTATAGATGGCGGTCTGCGGGGCGCGTCCGCGCTCCATCATGTAGCGGCGCATGATGATGCGCAGCTCTTCGGTGTCCACCGGCTTGAGGAGGAAATCGAAGGCCTGGAGGCGCAAGGCGTTGATGAGATACTTGTTGTAGGAGGTGTAGAACACCACCTCCATATTGCCTCCGTATTTCCTGTCGAGGCCCACGAGGTCGAGACCGGTTTCGGACTCGTCGGGAAACTCGATGTCTATGAAGGCTATGTCGGGCATCTCCTCGGATATGATGGCGCGTCCCTCGGCGAGGGTGGAGGCCGTGCCGCAGATCTCGACGCGCGGGCCGAAGATTCGGAGTGCGTTTTCAAGCACCTTGATGGCCGCGATGTCGTCGTCGATAATGACCACCCTGACGGGAAGGTCGGGGGCTTCGTTATCGCCGTCGTGTCCGAAGAGGGTGTCGGACTCGGGGTTCATCTGCATGTCGGGTCGGTCATGGATGGGGTAGGGATCAATGGTCATGGGTCTGAAGCGGTGAAAGGTCGGTGGAATCGGGTATCGTTATGGAAGCCCAGGTGCCCTCCCCCCACTCCGGATTCACGCCGGAGGTGGAGTCGAAACGGAGATGGCCACCTGTTTTGGAGTTTATGAAGGAGAGGGTGCGCATGATGATGCGTATGCCGTTGCCCGCTCCGCGGGCCGGGCCGGCGGTGTCGGGACGGGAGTTGTTGAAGACTGTGAGCACGAGTTCCTCCCGGGCGGTGTCGTGAATGGCGCTGACCACCAGCAGACGCGGCGTGCCGTGAGGCATGAGGCGGAAACCATGTTTGAAGGCGTTCTCCACGAGAATCTGGAGGGACATGGAGGGAATGAGACGCCCGGTGATCTCGCCGGCCGGGTCGGTGTGCACGCGATAGTCCACGGGGCCGTCCACGGCATCGCTCTCCACCTCCACATAATCGTGGATGAACTTCAGCTCCTCCCCGAGTGGTATGACAATTTCCTCGGCTATATACTGCTGATGGCGCAGCAGGGCCACTATGGAGTCGATTCTCGAGGGCTTCCCCTCGGTGCGGGCCAGGAGCTCGTGGTTCAGGGCATTGTAGATGAAATGGGGAGTGATGCGCGTGCGCACGCTCTGCATCCTGAGTCCGATCATGTCGGAGCGCATCTGCTCCTCGCGGCGGTGTCGCCGTATTGACGCCACTGTGGTCCACACGGCCAGGAGGGCTATCACCACCACGGCGCCGAAGATGATGAGCGAGAGGCGCAGGATATGGGCCTGTCCGGACGACCTGTCGGCCCGCAGGCGTAGGATTTCGTTGTCGGTCTCATACTGTATGCGGCGGGCGGCGGCCAGCTGGCGCACGCGCTCGGAGCGCAGGGTGTCCTCCATCGCGTCGAGCTTGTCGCGTATGGCCAGGGCATGGCGGTATTGCCCTGTGTGGCGGTAATAGTCCTCCATCATCTCCAGGCGCGTGAGCTGCTGCTCCACGCGCAGGGTGTCGGAGAAAGGGTGGAAGTCTATGAGGTCCTCCACGGCGGCGTAGTTCCCCTTCAGAGCGTAATAGCGCATCTGGAGAGTGTGGATATACGACAGGGCCACCGGGTTGGGCACGGTGTCGGTGAAGTATTCCAGCGCTCCGGGCAGAAGGTCGATGGCCGAGTCCGGCATCTGGAGGTGGAGATAGGAGTCGGCCAGGTTGATGTTGACGAAATTGTGCTCCCAGGAGGTGCCGGGAAGCGAATCGAGATACTCCCGCAGGCGCAGGAAGGTGCGCAGTGCTCCGCGGTAGTCTTTCTTATAGTAATGGTCGTTGCCGAGATTGTTGAGGTTGTTGAAGCGCTCGTAGGGTATCATCAGGGGATACAGCTCCATGGTGCGTCCCCACCATTCGGCGCTCAGGTCGAAGTCACGCATCCCGGTGTAGGTGGAGGCCAGGCCGCCGTAGAGGGAGATGTATTCCTTCGGGGGCAGGCCCAGGGAGTCGGCCAGGAGGATGGCGCGGTGATAGTAATCGGAGGCCTCGGCGAGGCGGGAGTTAAGTTTATAGGTGTCGGCGAGGTTTCCCAGGGCGAGTACGAGAGCCTGTCGGTCGGAGGTATGCATGGCCGTCCGGACCCCCATCTCGTGGTAATGCACGGCCGAATCGGGCTCGAAGTCGAACTGCGAGAAATAGGCCCCCTTGGTGAGATAGGCCTTGTGGAGGAGGCGAAGGCGCATTTCGGAGGGCTTGCGGGAGGTGAAATATGCTATGGCCGAGTCGCTTTTCGCCAGGAGAAGCGCGGGGTCGATGCGGTAATAGGCTGCCACACCCTCCTGCACCACGGCGTTTGCCCAGCGGTCGGAGTCATTGAGAGAGGCTGCCTCGCGCTTCTCATCGGCTATATATCGGGCGAACCATCCGTGATTTCCGGCTATCAGGGAGTCGAGGGCGCGGGCGTTGGCCTGCTCCATCGTGGAGATGGACCCTGCGCGAGGCCCGGAGCATGCTCCCGCGCCGAGCAGGAGGAGCGACACGGCCGCCATCAGCACGAGGGTGGCGGCGCTTGCCTTGCTGCGCCCCCGACGGCACACCGGACGCGGGGCTTCAGACAACGTATTTTCAGGCATAAAGGGGTTCATGACCACAAAGTTAATAAATTCTTCGGACTGTGAAATTTGCCTAAAACCTTTTTTAGACCACTTATCCACGATTTTCGGCGAGTTATAGCTGGTTTTGGCGAGTTATCGGCTTTTTGCCTGTTTTGGCGTTTGCGGTTCGGTTTTTTTTGCCGTAACTTTGCATCCGACAACGAGAGACTATTGCTTCTCGCTCTGCCTAAGTCAAGAGTACACTATACCGAAATGAATGAGATCCATGCCTTGAACTGATGTCAACAACCTTTTACACTAAATGCAACAATATGAAGCCGGGCCCCTTGTGGAAGAGGGGGCCCGGCGATTTTCTTTACTGACTGTCTCCGCAGGTCAGATGGAGACTATGAGCATGAAGAGGAGGTGGGCTATGACGGCTGCGCAGAGGCCTCCGATGGTGTGGGAGAGGATAGCCTTGGAGGTGAGGTCGCGGTAGCCCATGGAGTCGAGCATGGCGGTGTGGGTGCTCAGGTAGCCGCTCCAGCACATGCCGATGGCGGTGAAGACCGCGATGGCGTTGCCGTCGATCCATCCCTGCTGTATGAAGCCGGGCACGAGACCCAGGGCCGCTCCCACGGCTCCGAGGGCCGTGATGGGGAAGGCCACGAGGTGGGGATCGGTGAAGCCGAAGAGCCATTCAAACACCACGTTGATCTTCTGCGCCAGCCTGGGGAGCAACTCCACGCCCTGATAGGCCGAGCCGTCGAAGCCCTCCGTGCCGGGGCCGAAGGTGAGAAGCATCACGAGTGTGGAGATGATCACCACGCCCGGGATGATGGCCAGGCCCACGTCAACACCCGTGCGCCCTCCGTCGAGCAGGGAGTTGAGTATGCGCAGGAAGAGGGATTTCTCAGGCTCCTTCTCCTTCTCCTCCCCGCCGGCTTTGTGGCTCTCCTCCACGGCACACTCCGTGAGGTAGTGAGGAAACTCCTTGACCACGAAATACTGCATCAGGCGCGTGGAGATCACGCATCCGCAGAAGGCTCCGAAGAAGCCCACGAGGGGCTGCCAGAAGAAGCCTTGGCCGATCATGAACACCATCACGAGCAGACCCATGCCGAAGGCCGTGCCGAAGTTGGTGAGGGAGATGTACTGGAATTTGCGGAAGTATGAGCTGAATCGCTTGTCCTGCGAGAGGGAGATGATGGCCGGGTTGTCGCTCAGGAAGGTCATGACTGCTCCGAGAGAGGCCACGCCGGGAAGGTTGAAGAGGGGCTTCATGAGGGGGCGCAATACTGTCTCCAGGAGCTTGACCACGCCGAACTCCACGAATAGGCGCCCTATCGCACCGGTGATCACGCAGATGCCCATGAGATAGAAGACGGTGTTGAGCAGAAGGTCATGGGCGGTGTGCATGACGGTGTTGAGCATATTGGCCATGCCCATCACCTGCCCCATATAGTAGAATAGGCCTATGACCAGCGTGAGACATATCACGCCGGAGAGCGCCGTGGGCATGCGGCGCGTTTTCTTTTCGGAGGATGCCTGGACCTCCGAGGTCTGAGTCTGTGCCATTGATCGAATGATGTAGGTTAAAGTCAAGTAATGATTGAATCAGTAACTTAACGGGATTTTTGCGGGATTATTTTCACTTGCGCTTCAAGGCGAGCAGATTCATGTCCCAGGTCAGGCCGGCGCTGACGAAGAGGGTCTTCGACTGCATGAGGTCTCCGGTGTTGGTGTTGGTGCCCCAGGCGTAGAAGCAGTTGGCGTGCAGACGCAGGGAGCGGCGGGAATTGCGCAGGGGGAAGAACTCCACTCCTGCGCCGGCCATGTTGAGCTCCGTGCCGTCGAGCACGGTGATGTCGGCGGCGCGTCCCGAATGGTTGACGTCATAGTTCCATTTGCCGAATACTTTCCAGCGGCTGTTGATGTCCCAGCCCAGGTCCATGGCCACCGTGCAGTCCTTGAAGAGAAATGTCTGACGGGAGGCGGCGCGGTTGATGAAATCGGCTTCGAGATAGACGGGGCCGAAATTGAAGCGGTTGCCGAGGGCGAGATATGAGATGTAATGCCCCTTGGTGTATTCCAGCATGTTGGCCGACCAGATGGGGTGCCAGCATCCGTGATTGGCGCTCCAGAGGAGGTTGTAGGAATAGATGTTGCGCATCCCGGGGTGCGAGCCGGGGCTCTGGGAGATCTGGAAGAGGAGGTTGTCGTTTTGCGACAGCGCGTACTGGGCGGAGACGCCGATCTTGAAGCAGTCGATGTTGTAGATGAAGAGGGAATAGGTAGTCAGATCAATGGGGGTGCGGTCATATTCGTATCCGCCGATGGCCACTATCTGCTTGCCCCCTGAGAGGGTGAGCGGACCGGTCTTCCAGCTCAGGTTGAGCCAGTCGGTCTGTGTGAGGAAACTTCCCTCGGGAGTGCCGCGGCTCAGGCGCTGGCGCCAGGAGTAGGTGAGGGAGGGGATGATCGATCCGTCCACGCGCAGGGCCACGTAGTTGGCGCGGAATCCGGAGAGGGAATTGTCGGTGTGGCCGTCATAGCTTACGTTCTGCCAGTCGAAACGTGCGGCCACGTCCACATTGAGCAGCTGCTGCTCCTGTGCGGCCTCCTGGGCCATGGCGCCGACGGTCATGGCTCCGGCCAGGAGAAGGGTTGCGAAGTATTTTTTCATGATGTTAAGGTGTCTTGATATTTTGCCGGCCCGCATCAATGCGTCGCGGGGACGGTTTGGCCGCAAAATTAAGTGTTTAGTTTGTTTTGTGCAACGGTTATCCGATTTTTATTTTTTTATCCGATGGTGAAGCTAATAGTTAAAAAATCGCAAAACGACCGCCAACAGTCGGGGTGGGTATAATAAAAGTGAATAATTATCGTAAAAATCAAGAAATTGTATGGCTTAACCCGAAAAACACCGACAGCATGACAAACGCCTTCGGCGCAAATAAAATATCCCTTGCCGTGGCCCTGCTCCCGATAGCCGTTCTACTCGGAGGGCTCGCGGCCGTCATCATCCTCAGAGGCCCTTTGGCCACGGCAGACATGGCCCCCTGGATCCTTCTCATAGCCTCTGCCGCCGGACTTGCGGCCGCGCGGGCGCGGGGAGGCCTCGAAATGCGTTCCATGCGCGTGGGCTTCCTGCGCAGCGCCTCGCAGGTGCTTCCGGCCGTGCCGATACTCGCCTGCATAGCCCTGCTCTCCACCACATGGATGACCTCCGGCGCCGTCCCCCTGCTCATAGACTACGGCATGGCCCTCCTTCACCCCTCCTGGTTTTTGGCCGCAGTGTGCGCCATCTGTGCCGTGGTCTCCGTGGTGACGGGAAGCTCATGGTCCACTGTCGCCACCATCGGCGTGGCCTTCATCGGCATCGGCACCGCCCTGGGTCAGCACCCCGGATGGACGGCGGGCGCGGTCATATCGGGCGCTTATTTCGGCGACAAGATGTCGCCGATGAGCGATACCACCGTCGTGGCCTCCGCCACCTGCGGCGTGGACCTCTTCCGCCATATCCGCTACATGATGCTGACCACCCTGCCGGCAATGGTGGTGGCCCTGGTGGTCTTTGCCGCCAGAGGACTGGCCGCGGAACGTTCCGCTCCCGTCTCCTCCACCCTTGGCGCCGAACTCAACGCCGCCTTCAACCTCTCCCCCTGGCTTCTCACGCTCCCGGCCCTGACCATGGTGCTTCTCATCCTGCGGGTCCACACGGCCCTTACCCTGGGCATCAGCGCCCTGGCCGGAGCCGCCGCCACATTGATATTCCAGCCCGGCGGAAGTGTCGGCGCGGCCGACCTGCCGCGCGTCATGTTCTCAGGATTCACCCCCGGATATTCCTCCGAAACGGTCAACGAACTCACGGCTACCGGAGGCCTGCTCGGCATCCTCCCGGTGATATGGCTCATACTCTGCGCCCTGGTCTTCGGATCAGTGATGATCGGCACGGGGATGATTTCGGCTATCACCGACTCCCTGGCGAAGCTCGTGCGCGGGAGGGTGTCGGCCGTAGGGGCCTCCGTGGTCACGGGCCTGACGCTCAACGCCGCCACAGCAGACCAATATCTCTCGCTAATAATCAACGGCAACATGTACCGCACCCTCTTCCGCCGCAACCGTCTGGAGCCGCGTCTTCTGAGTCGCTCCATCGAGGACTCCATCTCGGCCACCTCCCCGCTGATACCCTGGAGTTCGTGTGGCGTCACGCAGGCCTCGGTGCTCGGTGTGGCCACGATGACCTACCTTCCCTACTGCGTCTTCAACTACCTGACCCCCCTGATGGCCCTGCTCGTCGCCTGGACCGGCTGGCGCATCCGCCGGACATAGCATATATGAGGCCTTAAAATTCCTCGGCTGACCAAATTTGAATACTTCAGAGTCAGCACAGCGAGTTCATATTTACAAGCCGCACAACTGTAAGCGGCTCAGCCGCGTTTAAATATAAGACGTCCAATACGCTTTTATAATACTATATCTATGTCTTCCGAACATCATCATCACGGTCATCACCATCACGTCCATCATATCGAGATCATCAACAGGATTATGATATGGGCCATCGTCATAAATCTGCTATATGTGGTCATTGAGGCCGGGCTGGGTATCTACGGCGATTCGCTCGGCCTCGTCTCGGATGCGGGCCACAACCTGGGGGATGTTTTCTCGCTGGCTTTGACGCTGATAGGTTTCAAACTGGCCCATGCGGCCGCAAACCATAAGTTCACCTACGGCTATCAGAAATCCACTATCCTCATTGCGCTGCTCAACGCCGTGATACTGCTCGTGGCCGTGGGGGTGATTATCGTGGAGAGCATACACAAGATCAGTCACCCCGAGCCTGTGGACGGCGCGTTGGTGAGCTGGACGGCCGGCGTGGGCATCGTGGTCAACGGCCTGACGGCCTGGATGCTGATGAAGGATCAGAAGCATGATCTCAACATCCGAGGCGCGTTTCTCCACATGGCTGCCGATACGCTCGTGTCGCTTGGGGTGGTGATAGCGGGAGTTGTGATAACGTTCACGGGATTCGTGCTGATAGATCCTATCATTTCCTTGATCATCGCGGCCGTGATTCTCGCTTCCACTTGGCGTATGCTGCGCGAAAGCCTGAGTCTCTCGATCGACGGTGTGCCCGAGGATATAGATGTGGACAGTCTGGTGGTGCGTATCAAGGGGCTCGCGCATGTGAAGTCGCTTCATCATATACATGTCTGGGCTCTGAGCACCACCACGAATGCCATGACGGCCCATGTGGTGATCGACAGCCGCGACAATGAGGATGCGATCCTCGCCGCTATCAAGGCTCTCGCGGCAGAGGCCGGGATAAGCCACCCGACCATAGAGTTCGAGATCACGCCCTGCGGATGCGAGCACACCTACGAGCTCTGATTTTCTGTCTGAACCTTGCGCGTCGTCCGGGCGTTCTAACAGCGGACACCGGAGTCATCCGGCCCATGAACTCTGTTAACTGAATACTAAAAACTATAAAAAATGAAGACATTTGAAGAAGTAATCCGCGGAAAGGTGCCCTCGCTGGTGGTATTCATCCATGCCGGACAGCAGGATGCCGTAGAGATCAAATACAATATGCAGGAGCTTCAGAAGAAGTATGGCGACAAGGTCAACATCATGCGTGTGGATGGCTCGTACGACCATCGTCTCGCCCATCAGTATGACCTGCGCACATATCCCACCTATATTCTCCTCAAGGAGGGGCAGGAACTCATGCGCGAGAGCGGCGACAAGAGCGTGGCTGAGCTGTCAGAGCTCATCGAGCGTGCTTTCTGACCCGGATCGGCTTCCTGATACAATTCCAAAGGTGTGGCCGATTATGTGAAGGCCAATCACAAGGGGGCTTCCATAGTGGGTATAGAAAAGGAGCGTTACGGATATGAGGTGGAGCTGTCAAACGGCATCGAGATGCGTTTCGACAAGCAGGGACGCTTCGTCCGTTACGATAAGTGATCCTCACCGTGCCCGTTGAAATTTCGGGGCCCCAATCTCTCATGAGATCGGGGCCCCGTGGTCTATTTTGGCATCCAGTCTTCGAGTTGCTCGAAGAGCATGTCGTCGTTCTGGCGCGGGCGGGGGATGGATAGCAGTTCCTCTACTTCCTCGACGGTGCCGGCGCGGTAGAGGTCCACGCCTCCTGCCGCGTAGGCGGCGCGTATCTCAGGGCGCAGCTGCGAAGCCCCCATGTCGGCTGCGGCGGCTATGATGTATCCCAAGATGGAGGCTGATTCCTCATCGCTCACCGTGGGTACTCCCTTGAGGAGAAATTCGCGGAATACTTCACACACTTTCTCCCTTTTGGAGGCGTGTCGCACGGCTATCATCCCCAGACCGCGGATGGCGTATGCTTTGATCTCGGGGGAGATTTCCGGTTCGCCGATATAGGCCACAATGTCATCTATGCGGGTGGAACCCGTTTCCGCCACGGCGCAGGGTAGCAGCACGTCGGCGCCCCCGTTGAGGTGATAGTCGAGAAACTCCTCGCTCTGGCGCAGGAGCTCGAGCAGGGCGTCGAGAGCCTCCGCCCGGGCGGAGGCGGTGATGAGCAGCAGGGAGTTGAGCACAATGCCGTCGCGCAGACGCCCTATGGTGCGCCGCTCTATTCCGCGCCTCGTCTTGCCGATGGCATACATCAGTATGGCCGAGGCGTCTGCGGCGAGTTCACGCCCGGGCAGTTTGAGCAGGGGGGCCATCATTTCGCGTGTAAGTCCTTCGAAATGATGACGGTCGGTGACTGCATCCTTCACTTCGGCGTGCGTGACGAGGATTTCTGAGGGATATGTGACCTTGCGGCGCGCCATCTTCTCGCGCTTCACGTCGCGGCTGCGGCGCCCTGTGGCCTTTCGGGTCTTGGCCGTGACTTCCGTCGGGGGTTCCTCTCCCTGGACGGCGAACTCGTCACCTAACCTGCGTCGCAACACCGGGATGTAAAGCCGCTCCTCGCGCGTGGCGTCGGCGTGCATGACATGGCGTCCCTCCACGCCGAACTCCGGGCCGTCGCTGTCCTCCTCCTCGTCATAGCGCGAGCGCACGGCGGGAGGATTGAGGATAAAGGCTGCGGTATAAAACTCTGGTATAGGCTCCACGCCCCCCTTACGGGCGAAATCCACCACGCCGTAAACCAGCGCGTGAATCTCGTCGTAGGTGGCCTCGCGCCACTCCTCGTCGGCCACACGGTCGGCGAGGTCTTCAGGGTGCATGTTGACATCATAACGGGCCTCGCGCACTCCCAGACACCAAGTGTCCAAGCGGAATACTCCGAGCACAAGGTTGCCGTTGGGGCGCACGCGGCTCACTACGGCGCGCGTCCAGCCCGTTTCATCGCGTCCGGTGGTAATGTAGCACTTCCCCAAGGGGAGGGCCCTCACCTTCTGCTGCATATATTTCTTGGGGGACATGGGCGCCTGCTGCGCCGCTTTCCCCTTGGTCTTTTTCTTCGCCATTGAGATGGGGTGTTTCTTCTCCTTACCGTCCCCGGGCGCCGCCACGGCCAAAGGGGGGCGGCGCTCCATTATATAACGGAACACCGCCCCCCTTTTATTATCCGGACGGGATGTAATATTGGGCCTCCTGCGCTCAGGAGGTGACAATCACGCTGAGCAGGCCCCAGATGACGAGCATGATGTTGCTCACGGCATAAGTCACGGTGTATCCCATGGCGGGCAGCGTGCTCCCAAGGGCGTCCTGCACCGCTCCCAAGGCGGCGGTGCATGTGCGAGTGCCCGCACAACATCCCAACGTTAGGGCCGGATTGAACTTGAACACCTTGTGGCCGAGCCAGAGCCCCACGAAGAGCGGTATCATCGTGCCTATCGCGCCTCCGATGAGCAGCCACCATCCCACGGACTGTATGCCGGTGATGAACGACGGGGCGGAGTCTATGCCGATGACGGCGATAAACATATTGAGGCCCAGATGGTTCATGAGCCAGAGGGCGGACTCGGGTATGCTCCCGTAGGTGGGGCGGCGCGTGCGGAGCCATCCGAACACGAGTCCGGCGATTAGCGATCCACCGCTCGTGCCGAACGAGATGGGTATCCCGTCGATCATCACCGGGATGCAACCGAAGAAGCCGCCGATGAAGATGGCCAGGCCGAGAAACATTATGTCGGTCTTGGTGGTGGGAAGGTCCATGAATCCCAGTTGCTCGCTGGCTCCGCGCAGCAGTTTCTTGCGTCCTACGAGAGTCAGCACGTCGCGGCGCCGCAACTGCGTGTCGGGTGTCACGGGAATGGAGGCGTTGCCGCGCGTGATTTCCTCTATCACCACGCCGCGCATGAATCTCTCCTTGCGCAGGTCTCCGACGGTGAGTCGGCTCAATTCCTTCGAGGCGAGCAATACGGGCACTCTCTCCACTGGATATTTGAGCAGCGGGTCATCGTCTACCTCAGTGCCGATGAGGGGACGGTCAACCACGATGTATTCCCTGCGGCCGCACACCACCACGCGGTCTCCCTTGTGGATGACGCTCTCGGGGGAGGCCATGTCTATCTCGCCGTCCTGGCGGCGAATGCGGTCGATGTAGACGGTCTTCCCCTTCTCGCGGAGCCACTGCTCGGTCTCGAGCACTGAACGCGCCCGGTCAAACCATTCGTTCTCCACCTTCAGGGCACGGAAAGCCACGGTGCGCATGGCGGAGATGTTGACCGGATCGTTAAGCCACGCCGTCTCGTCAAACTTCGCCTCCAGCTCCTTCGTCTGCTCTATCACCTTCTCCTTGCCCCCGAGGAGCTTCGGGCCGAGGAGACCGAGGATTATGACCGTGCCGAGGGTGCCGAAAATGTAGGTCACCGCGTAACACACCGGCATTATGTCAAGCTCGCGCTTCACATAGTCGGCCGCACCGCCGATGTTGCTGATGGCGTCTCCTCCCACGCCGAGCAGCGACGAGCAGGTCTGCGAGCCGGAGAAAAGCCCCACCGTCTCGCCGGGCGAGAAGGAGAACAGCTTTGAAATCAGCACCGTGGCTCCGAAACAGGTGGAGCTCATCAGCACGGCGAAAAGCACCTGCTTCAGGCCCATGCCCTTCAGTGAGCGGAAAAACTGCGGACCCACGCTGTATCCTATGGAGAATAGGAACATCATGAAAAATACATTCTTGATCTGTCCCGAAAGGGGGATGTCAAGCTGGCCGATGATGACGGCCACGATGAGCACCGAAGTGACATTGCCAAGCGAGAAACCCTTATACTGCACCTTCCCCAGCAGGAAACCGAGTCCTACCGTCAGAAACAGCACCACTACCGGATACTCACGCAAGAGGGCGATAACATTCTCTATCATGGAATCGAAATTAACATATTTTAAACGCTCATCGCCCCCCGGCGGTTTAGAAGGGTATAGGTTTCAGTCGAGGGTCTGCACGCCGCCCCCGTTGACCATCAGGGTCTGGCCGCTTACCCATGCGGAGACAGGAGCCGCGAAATAGAGCACCGCTCCGGCTACGTCCGAGACTTCGCCCAGGCGGCGTATAGGGGTGTGGGCGAGCATCTTCGCCTCGATTTCAGGAGTCAGCACGGAGGCCAGGGCATGGGTGCGCGTGGCCCCGGGTCCGACATTGTTGATGCGGATTCCCATCTCCCCGTAGTCAAACGCCAGATTTGAGGCCAGATGGTTGAGGGCAGCCTTGGATGAACCGTAGATGGCCATTGACGGGCTGTTGTTGATGCTGCTCATGGAGGTGATGTTGATGATGCTGCCGTAGCCCGATTTCTGCATGTGGGGCGCGGCCAGCTTACACAACTGCCAGGGAGCGAACACATTTATCGCGTAAATGCGCTCCACATACGCGCGGTCGATATTGTATGGGTTCTCGCGGCCCCCTCCACCCATTCCGGCATTGTTGACAAGAATATTGACCGTGCCGAAAGTGGCTACGGCGAACTCTATCAAACGGGTGATGTCTTCGTGGTCAAGGACATTGCAGGCCACAGCCGCGCTTTTCCCGCCGCCGGCCGCGATGCTGTCGGCCACGGCACGGGCCTTGTCAAGTAAAAGATCGCTGACCACAACCGCCGCCCCGGCAGCCGCCAGAATTTCACAACACCCCTTACCGATACCGTCGCCGCCGCCCGTGACGACAGCCACCTTCCCTGTAAGGTCAAATAACGAATCTGTCTTCATAATACGATGTTTCACAGTATAACCTCCCGAGAATCCGATTGGTTCTTAATGATCAATGATTCGGTAAAAATTACCGAAGTCGTTGAAAATTAAGTTAATATATCAAT
>CAMWLC010000013.1 GCA_947174995.1 uncultured Porphyromonadaceae bacterium | reverse complement strand
ATCAAGTGAGCACTTACTTTTGATTATATCGTTTAAATTTGAACACTTACTTAAAGATTAGAATGTTCCATCATCGAAAGAGTCTCCGTGGGAGGCGGCCGGGTCCACAGTTACGCCTTCGGAGCGGTCGGCGGGTTCGGAGAAGGATTCGGGCTTGCGGGGCGCTGCTTCGGCTGCTTCGGGGGAGGCCATGGTGTAGTAGTCGGGGTTCTGCTCCTCTTCGGGCAGGTCGGCCTCCATGACCATGCCTTTGCCGATGGGGAGCTTGGGGTATGACTTGAAGGCGTGCTTGACGCATTTGGCGATGAGGAATCCGGGGTCGATGCTGCCGCCGGTGCCGGAGGTGTAGAGGGTGTTCTTGTAGTCGCCGTTCTGCTTGTCGGAGTATGCCTGGAGTCGTTTCCAACCTTCGGGGAGGATGATGGCGTAGTCTACGGAGTCGTCAAGGCGGGTGATCTTCATGAAGCACGCGACGGGGAGGGCGGGGTCATGGGCGAGGTTCAGGCCGTAGGAGACGTGTTTTCGACCGTCGGTCTCCTTGTAGGTGAACTCGTCGCCGGCGTAGACGACGGTGGGGGTGTCGCAGTGGCGGATCTGTCCGGCGCGCTGGCGCATGAGGATCTCGCCGTATCCGGTGATGGAGATGTATGCACGGTTTTCCCAGTAGTCCTTTCCGTTGGCGTCCTTGAGCTTGGTGCTTCGGTTGAGGAGGTAGCAGAGGGCCTGTGCGCCGGGTTCGAGGGTGAGGTCCTTAACGGCGAGGTCCACGAAGGCGAGGAAGACGGAGAGGGGTGTGACGTTCCATTTTTTCTTATCGTCGATGATGGCGCGGTTGAGAAAGCGCGATTCCCTTTCGGCGAAGGCTTCGCCTCCTTCGCCGTGGATGGAGTTGTAGAGGGTGACGATGTGGGAGTGAACGTCGGCGTTTACGGGGACGTCCCAGGGCTGGAGCTGCTGGAGCTTGCTGATGGTGTCAGCGAATCGGTTGATTGCCATGATAATCCGGTTTTAATGATTTTATATGTTCGTGGGGGGGTCCGGGGCGGGTTCGAACCGCCGTCCGCGCGAACTGTCCGATGTTTCGGATTCCGCGCCGCTCCGCCGCTGAGCTACCGGACCAATGAGAGCCGCCATGCGCTTCACAGCGTTGCGGACTCTGTTGTTAACCTAATAAACCATGTTATCATGAGGTGTACGGTGATGCCGCCGCGGGGGACGGTTGATCCTGGCCATGGCCCATGCGCAGAGGGCGCCGGCGAGTTTTGAAAGAAGAAGATCTGTGATCCAGCGGGGAGAGTCGGGGAGGGGTTCGCAGAAGAGGAGGAACAGCGCAGCCATTCCGAGGGGAATCGTGAGGATGGTTTTAATTGTTTTCATAAGTGTGAGGGTGTTTGGTAGTCGGGATTGCAGGGAGGGAAGTGTGAGTATTCGACAAGGCGGTCAAGGATCGTGCACCATCGGCCGTTGAGTCGGTTCATGCCTCCTTCGCATACGAGACAAATTCGGTTGGTCATGATTCCTTGGTGTGCGGGGCGAGGGCTTTCTCTTCGGCTGCTGAGCCGATCCAGGTGTTGAGGTATTCGTTGACAATTTCTTCCGAGGTGCTGCGGGGGTCATATCCTCTGGCGGCGCAGAAGGCGGTCCAGGAGATTTCGTCCTGTATCGCAGAGGCGGGGAGGGGAGTGTTGCGGGAGGAACTGAAGCATGCGGCGGCTATTGCGCCGGCTATTGCGATGCTGAGGGCCGTGTGGCGGATGATGTCTTTCATTGGGTCGGGTGGGTTTATGAGTTTCTGATAACGTGAATTTTTCTGTTGATTCTGTCGAGCCTCGTAACGCGGTTTCCCATATACAGGGTGTTGACTTTGGAGGTCTGCGTGCGAACGGTGTCCAACCATTCAATCGGGAAGGAGATTTCATCGCCGATTTCCATGGCTTTGATTCTCGGTAGAACCTGGCTGGCACGGGAGCGGGTATTTGATGTCATTGGTTTGGGGTGGTTGAATGTCTGTTGTTTTTGGTTGTATCATTAAGGGGTTATTTTAGTCTTGTGACCGTCTGCACTCCGGCACGCATGGTCGTAGTGAAGAGAAGCCCCTTTTCTTTGAGTCGGGTACATTCCACTCTTACAGTTTTGGGCTGATAACCTTTCGGAGCGTAGGCTGTTTCGCCTATTTTCATAGCCATCAGGGCGTCCGAGAGTGAGGCCGTTTTGAGCGTTTTTATTTCCATTTCTTTGGTGGTTTAATTAGTTTTTGCTAATTTTATGGTGCAAAGGTAATACTTTGCGCAACATAAAACAACACCAAACAATGTATTTAACTTTTATTAACATTGCGATATATGACTCCGAAAGATAGATTAAAACAGTATTTAAAACTTAAACATTTGTCTATGAGTGCATTTGCTGCACGATGTGAGTTGGATAAAAGCGTTGTTTCGAGATTAGGAGAAACAACGTCAGAAGCAACATGGAGCAAAATTGCTGCCAACAGTGATGTAAATGTGGATTGGCTAATCAATGGCCAAGGGAATATGCTGAAACCGGAATCCACCGCACGTATGCTTGGAGGTGTGTATGCGTCTATTCAGGGTGACAATGACGTTGTGATGGTGGATTATATTCCCGGCACAGCGACTGCAACATTTACAGAATACGGAGGCACGGATGATAGCGAATTTGAAAGGATTCCGGTTTTGAAGCAATACGGGGAAATTCTTGACAATAGCTATAAAGTTTTTGAGGTTATAGGCGAGTCGATGTCTCCAAGAATACCGAATCGCGCAAAAATTCTGACAAGGCAAATAAGCAAATCCAAATGGGGCCGTGTAGAAGGGGTGGTCGTTGTTGTGTTTGCGGATGAGGTGGTCGTGAAACGAATCATCGGCAATGATCTTGATACCGATAATTCCTTGAGTCTCTATTCAGATAATCCTATGTATGGTGAGTGTAAAGTGGCATTAGCGGACATTCGTCATATTTTTAAGGCTGTCCGGATCATTTCTGCCGATATATTATGAGATATTTCCCCTCAGAGTTTGCAATATTTGAAAATGGATTATACCAACAACTATGCCGCCGGAAGCCGAGACTTCCTCAGTCGTCTTAACAGATGGCTGGGTGAGCGTATTGTGCCTCAAATGGTGGAAATGTTTAATCTAGGGAAATTTAAAGATGATTACAAGATTTTTGAATCAAGGGAGTACTACAGAAATGTGATAAACCATATTGCCACGACTTCTGAAACGAATAGTTTCATTGACAAGATACGTATTGAGAGAGGAAAATGGGAGCAGAATCCAAACTGGAGAATCATCTCTCTGATATTGCCTAATGGTGCGGGAATAGGTGAATCCGCTGTCATTGGAATTATCGTTGATTTATCTATACGGAGAGCTACTTCTTTCTGTATGGAAATATCGTTTAGGGAATATGTGATCGGACAGTGGGCGGAGCATAAACATTTCAATTATGGGACAGTACTCAGCCGGCCTACATTCTTTTCTAAAATAGTTGTTTTGGCTCAAGAGGAATTTAATGATTTCGGTAGCCCAAAATATGAGAATAATAATTTTTCCGGATCACGCACGAAATCCTCCTCGCACAAAAGGAATAAGAACTTTTTAAGCCGTAGATATGAAGGATTGCCGGTATGGTTTATGATTTTAGGTGCATTGATTCTTTCCGCAGGATTTGTTATGCTCATTAATTTCATGGTTGGAAATCAGGAAGCAGATGTGAAAACTGTGATAACTAATGGAACTCAAGTCAAAAAGCCGTTGGATTCAGGGCATGTAGAAGGAGCTGAGCCAAGCGCAGAAACAACAGAGGAGAATGACGGGATACTTCCGGAATACAATTCTTCCTATGCCAAGAAAACTGTTTACGTTACAAGTAGCGATGTCTTTCATACTGACCGGGACTGCCCATATCTGAAGAGTAAGGCTATATATCAAGAGACTACATTGCTCGCAGCTATTGACTGTAACTTCAAGAAATGCCATCACTGTGTTGATGAGTCTGTCCCTGCAAAAACGGATGATGGATCAGCGCAAGAACCATATAAATCCTCTGCCTACGATGAGAACGAAACACATGAAGAAGTAAACATTAGGACATTCAAGAACGGAGGAAAACCTTTTGCTGACTGGTTCGGGAATGGAAGTTATGACCGGGGATCGTTGGCATCCTTGACCATCTCCAATCAGTCAAGCATGGACGCGGTGGTGCTCATGGTTAACAGCAAGGGAAGGGTTATACGTCAGGCATATATCAATAAATATTCCTCTTATACCATGCGGCAGATACCGGCAGTGAAGGTGATTGTAAAGGTAATGCAAGGTAATGATTGGAATACGCTAAAGGATAACGGGAGCGGTATGCCGAATGGCGGTTTCATGGTAAACGAATGCTTTACAATTTCCAAGTGGTCAGACGCATTTGATTTTACCCCTAAATACCTGACTGAAGTAATTGATTATCCTACATACGAAGTCACCCTTCACGCTGTTGAAAATGGAAATTTTCAAACACAAAACTCCACAAAGAAAGAATTTTTCAGCAAGTAGATCGCGTTGCACGTAATATCAATCCAAGATTTAAAGGAGTTGTTTAAGTGAAACGCGATATAAGGCTTTTAGACGCGGGATAATTTGCCGGGGTGTGGTGACTATTATCTCCGGTATTAAAATTGATACACGAGCCTCTCAGTATGCTTCAGAGAGGTGTTTTATAATTAAGCTCCATGACTCCAATCAAGAGAATCATAAGTTATGTATTTCTCCGCGACAATCTCCGGCTGCGTCTGAGGTGGGCCGGAAGGGAGGTTGTGATCAGTACCGGCCACAAGGTTGACAGGACCTCGGAGACAGGTAAACCCAAGTGGGACGGACGGCGGTGTATGGCCGCGACACGTCACGGAAAGGCCAAGACACCGGCTTCCATCATCAACCATACGCTCATCGGGTTGGAAAACCGGATAGAAGAGATTTTCCTGGAGTTCGAGCTTGCCGACCGGATACCTGACCGCGAGGACGTGACATCGCGTATGAGATCGCAAACGGGAAATCCGGATACCGTATCGCCGCGCACATTCAGGCAGCTGTATCTGGAGTTCATAACATCGGAAGGTGCCGCAAGAGACTGGGCTTATAACACTGTTCGGAGTGCCAGGCAGGTGGGCAACCTCGTGCTGAAGTTCTCGCCGAGGGTCAGGATAGGAGACATCACCCCCGAATGGCTCCGGCGTTTCGTGAACTGGCAGAAGAGCCACAGGCTTTCAGACAAGAATTTCGCAAGCGGCGCGCCAGGATATGCCAACAACGTGATCGCGAAGAATTGCCGGATTCTGAAATGGTTTCTCAAATGGGCGTCCGCACGGGGACACATCAGCAACAACACGGTCGAGGATTTCTCTCCCACTGTCAAGACCATCCGGAAACCGGTGATATATCTCACCTGGGAGGAGCTGATGAAATTCTGGAACGCTGAACTTCCTGAGGGCAGTCCCCTGGACAGGGCGAGGGATATTTTCTGTTTCTGCTGCTTTACCTCACTGCGGTATTCCGATGCGGTGGCTCTGCGTAAGTCGCAAGTGATGCCCGATACCATCCATGTGACCACCGTCAAGACCGCCACAACTTTGGAAATTGATCTTAACAAGTTTTCCCGTGCCATCCTGGAGAAATACCGGGATTCGGACTCAACCCTCGCCTTGCCGTATCTCACCAACTACCGCCTGAACTACTATCTCAAACAACTGGGTCGTGATCTTGGCCTGACAATGCCGATCACTCTATCGCAGTACTACGGGGCCAACCGGATAGACCGCAGCGAGCCTAAGTGGAAGCTGCTCTCTTCCCACTGTGCCCGGCGTACGTTCATCTGCCACGCTCTATCTTTGGGCATAGCTCCCAACGTGGTTATGAAGTGGACCGGACATGCCGAATATTCGGCCATGCGCCCCTATATCGACATCGCCGAAACCATACGACGTGACTCGATGCGGCTGTTTGATCAATTGTAATCCAAGTGTAACACTATAGGTTAAATGTCTGTAAATCAAGCTGAGGTATATGGTATAGTGGAATCGAGAGAGGGCCGTCGTGGAAGCGGCCCTCTCGTTTGTTTTCAGGGATTTACAAGCATAGTTAAACATTTGATATTCAACATTTAACATTTATTATTAATGTCGAAATAACGGCCCGTTTCAGTGGCTGAAATATATATTGCTGGAAGTGGAGGACGGTCTTTTGGTACTGAAATTACCCTGAGTCACCCCGAAATTTGTAATAAGATTTGTAATAAAAAACGAGACTTTAATTGGGTTATACTTTTCCCATAGATCAGAGGTATTGCTGTGGGTCGAAAATATCCCAATTGACGGGATTGTCGAGTTCAGATGCATCAGCAATGGGGAATTGGGTATAGACCCAATTTCCGAAGTCATCCTTAACAATTACACTGCCGCGAATTTTCTTGGCTTTATTGTCAGGGCGATTGATATACTCAATCAGAGCGTTATGCTTCTGCACGACGTTTTCATCGATAAGCCCCTTTTTGGTGTCGAACAAAAAAATGTCTCCGCTGGTCATGCGGATGATGAAGTCAACGTAGAAAAGCGCTTTTTCTCCCTGACTGTTTATGTAGCCGATGGCATAATGGGCTTTGCCCTGGTCGCCGTTTTTATACCACCATTCAATTGCGTTGCTGTTTTCTTCGAGAAATTCAGCAAATCCCTTTTCAGGGTCGGAGGCGTTTTTGTATTCCATAAAGGGGAGCAGTGCATGGTCTTCGAACTGCGGGAGTTCGTTATACATATCCATGGGATATGCACGCTCTGCCGGAACTTCCCAGTCGTAGTGCTTGAACGCTCGGTGTTTTGCTTCAGCCTGGCGGAGCCGCAGTTTTTCTGAGTAATTATGAATGGCTTTTGCGATAAGACGTTCGAACTTCTGGCGGTTATGATGCACATTATCGTTGGAGAGAATAATCTTCATCGCATCATACTCTAATATCTCAAAGAGATCTTCCATGACTTCCTTGAGGGCGCCTCCGAGAGTCTTCACGTTGCGCTGCTCGTAGTCGCTCCCAAGAAGCCGTTTGCAGAATGCGAGATACATAGCCGTGATGTCGGCGACATTATTGACGTATGTAGCCTTGCTTTCAACTATTTTGGTGCCGACCTCGCCGGTCATTTCAAGATCCTTGACAATTTCGGAACCCAAACAGGGCACATTGAATCTGATACCGCATTTTTTTATGGCCCTTTCCCTATTACGATATGCCTCACCGGTTATATCCTCCGCATCATCGCCTGTTTCTCCGTCGCCGAAAAGCATCTCTTCTGTGAAGAGCGACAACTGACCGCTTTCCAGTCCCCACTCTGAGATAAACGTGTCTTTAAGAATTTTCTTAAAGTCCGTGCCAAGTCGGTTTCGGTCGGTGGAAAGCCTTTCGCTATACTCGGAGTCAAGCACAATGTTATTGATTCCCTCCCGACGTTTAGCTATTATTTTGGAAGCGAGATAATCCATATCGTCTTTGACGATTTTGATTATATCTTTGGAGAGGTTTGTGTAAACATAACCTTGATTGAGCCGTTGGTCAGTATAGTATTTTTGCTCCGGCATCCGGAGTATTCGCCCGACAGTCTGAGCCGAGAATTGGAGGCTCTCAATCTTTCGGAAGATTAGCAGCACGGCGGCGCGTGGGCAATCCCAGCCCAGGGCGATAGCCTGCTTGAACAGCAGGAGCTCGGTCGGGTCGTTGGGACGGTCTATAATATCAAGATTGTCGGACTTTTCTCCTGACAGCCAAATAGCGAGTTTGCCGTTGGCGGTGTTCACACCGTAGGCATCGAGCGTGGCGATAATCTCGTCCTTGACTTTCGAATCGTCAGCGGTGAGTTTTTCACTATCGTCATTCGGAAGCTGAATGAGCAGAAGCGGATTTATGTCAACGCCAAGATCCTTATAGGCTTTGGCGAGTTCCTCGCGCTTTTGCATGGCGAGCCAAATCAGGTGCTGATTGAGCGAACCGTGAGGATCCTTGAAGTCGAGAGCCGGATTAAGGAGGATATTCTCTTTAATCATCTCTTCCTCAATGACCTTTTCACGCGGCACGTTGACTTGCTGCTCGCCGTTGGTCAGCGGAGTAGCCGACACACGTATTTCAACCTTTGGCTGAATGGTGGCGAGCACCTTTTCTGACTTCTTGGCATTCTTGCTTCCGAATTGATGTTCCTCGTCGATCACAAGCACGATAGGTATGGCGTTATCGTCTTGTGTGCGGCGAGTAATATCATATAGCGAAGCCGAGTTTTCGGTATCGCGCACCATCAAATTCTTGTCTTTGTTGATACTCTCCCAGTTTACAAAGAGAATTTCACCCGGCTTTATATAGCCGTCGGCGGAGTGGTCGAGTTCATCGTATATGACAGGACGCAGCGCGCAGCTCTCCGTAAAATAGTTCTTCATCTTGAAGTAGCTCTGCTCGTGCAGTTTGTTTGGAGCAATCCAAATATAGGCTACTTCAGTGTAAGGAGCATCGGGTCGCTCGGCGAGTTCCCGGTTGAGCCGCATAAGCATTTCCGATGCCATAACGGTCTTGCCGGACCCGGTGGGCGACTTGAAAACGAGAGTGTGGCGGTTGCCACGGAGACCGAGTAAGTCAATGGTCTTGTTTACAAGTTCATCGACCGCTTTTTGTTGATAGCGTATTTGTTTCATTCGTCGCCTCGTTCTTTATCGATTATAAAGTGACTTCGTCAATGACCTCTGTATCGTCTGAGCCGAAGTCAAGTGTCACTTGAGGTGTGGCGGCTTCGGTTTCTTTGTCATGCAAAGTGATTGCATCGGCCAAGACAATATCTTCCACAAGATCATCGACGAGGAATTTTGGCTTACGCTTAGGAAGCACTTTTTGATAAGCGTCGTAGATAGCTTGAGGAAGGGCACAGAGCGTGACGCGGTCTGCCACCTCTGTAAACTCATCATCATAGGCATAACTACCATAAGAGAAAACATATACCTTAATTTTCTCACCCTCGGGCATAGTCTTAATGATGTCGGCGATAAAGGGGATTGCCCTTTCCTCGTATATCACGAGCATCCGTTTCTCTCCGTTTTCGAAATATCGTGCATACTTCGGATTCATCTTTCTGCCGCCAAACGGTGCCTCGGTGTAAAGATCGTTCTTTATGCAGAGGAGCCCGGTGGAAGCCTGAACGAGTTCGCGCATATTTTTGACAGAGCGTTCACGCGGCAAAAATTCGGTGCGATAGTAGCGAAGATTGTTGTCGGTAAGCCCGGCAACTTCCTCTCCGTTTGGTTTCGTATAGCCCTCAATAACTCTTTTGTTACGCTCGTAGGTTACGTTCTCGCAGATACCGTTCTCGTTATTGGTACAAAGAATACAGGTACGCTTGCCTCCGTCTTCCGCATTTAGCTGCATAACCGCATGAAGCGTGGTGCCTGAACCGGCGAAAAAGTCAAGGATAGTTTTACTGGGTATAAAGTTAATCAGGAATTGTACTAATGTAGAAGGTTTTGGATTGTTAAAAACTTTCTCATGAAATATACCTGCATTTAGTTCAGTGTTTGCGAATAATCCATCCTTCACAATATCTCCGGGCAGAATTTTAGTTGGACGATTAACAGATTCTTTTGTCTTTAAGTAATATGGAACAAAAGATTCAGATTTAATCCATATTTCTGTTCCCGCAGCGAGTTCTTCTTTTATTTTTTTGTCAGTAGCCCAATATGAATGTCCTTTGAGAATCACAGGAGTAGTAAATATGCCGTCTTTAGCAATTACATCTGCCATAAGTTCCCACTGAGGATTTCGTCCGTTATCTTTGACTCCTGCAATATATATTCCGTCAGGCAAAGATGTACGAACACAATTAGCAGGAAAAGTAATTGTTTTGATTTTTTCCTTAGCTTTGGTTAAAGACGGCATTCCTGATGTCGCAGAAACTACACCTCGGAACTCTTTAATTGCTTTTGCATCACGGGCAACGCATAAAACGAATTCAGCATTACGACGTAAAATAGGTGAACTATTATCAGGTCGATTTGTACTAACCCAAATGTATGTTTCAATATAATTTGGTTCAAGAAAAATTTCCTTGCAAAGATTTACTAATTGAGACATTTCGTGGTCTCCTATTGAAATGAACATGAGACCTGACTTAGAAAGAAGTTGCTTGGCGATTTTGAGGCGTTTAGCCATAAAGGAAAGCCAAAGCGAATGTTTATAATCATCGTCCGCGCTAACAAACGAATCATTATAAACAAAACCACCATCTCTATCCGTATTTCCGGTATTGTAAGGTGGGTCAATATAGATGACATCAATCTTGCCGGCATGGGTGTAAGAAAGCTCGGTAAGCGCGGCGAGATTGTCGCCCTCGATTATCAGGTGATTAGGGGCGTCGGGGTTGTCCGAAATTATGGGGTGGACTTTTTCATCGTTGCGCTCGACGAGTACAGGTAGGTCTTCTCGAAGTCGTTCCTCAATGTCTTCGGGCTTATCCTCCCATACAAGCCCATACTTCTTATGTCCTCGAATGAGTTCAAGCAACGCGGTTTTTTCCTCGTTGCTCAATCCTTCAAGGGCTTGTATTTTATGAGCAAGTTCTGTCTTGTTCATGGTACCGGCGAGAGTTTCATCCCCGCTTGAACAAATGCCGCCAATACCTCACTGCGACCGGGTTGTACAAAAAAAGCGTAGGTATCTGTACCGTTGCTCCCATTCGCACATCTCGGAGGTACCAATTCCTTAACCAGTGAATGAGTGTTACAGAAACCCACGCCGATATGAATGATACCCCAAACCCACTCCATGCCGATAATGGCACAGAATGAGCCCGGATAGGTATAAACATACCCGTGGGCGCTTATAACATCTTCATTCTTGACTGGTAATAAATGCTGGTACACTTTAGATGTGCCAAGAAATGAAGCGTAGTAAACGCCTTTTATTTTTGTTTAGCTCCCGCCTCGCTTCCTCTCTTGGAAACCCCAACGGCGTGAGTCTATTGCAAAATTATAAAAAATATCTTTTCAAACCAAATGCGGGGCGCAGAGATAATGAAAATAAGAAGACATCGCACGCGATGTCCCTGCTTATTTGTCTGTAAATCAAGGTTTATGCTGCCTTGCAATGACTTTGCTGACTGTGGGAGCATGATTGAAACGCGCGATGGAAGAGTCTGTGACAGATGAAGAAGAGTCAAATTCTGAGACCTTTGCTCACTCTCGTCTTATGATTTATTTGTGCTAAAGTTTCCGTGGGAGGGGGGGATTTGGCTATGTCGCGGGGAATTTGTATTTTTGCAGAAAATTAGAGACGAATTTTTTGATAAATCAGTATGAATCTTCCTATATACCTTTACGGTCATCCGGTGCTTCGACAGGAGACCGAGGAGATCGAGCCCGATTATCCGGAGCTGAAGAAGCTCATCGCGGATATGTGGGACACTATGTATGCTTCCGACGGGGTGGGACTGGCTGCCCCCCAGATAGGACGTCCGATCAGACTTATCGTGCTCGACGGCTCCGTGCTCGCGGAGGACTTCCCGGAGTGTGCCGATTCGAAAATGGTGCTTATCAATCCCGAGCTTGATGTGATCGAGGATGGCGAGCCGGTAAGCCGCGCAGAGGGGTGTCTTTCGGTGCCCGGCGTGTCGGAGAATGTGAAGCGCTACGAACACGTGCGCCTCAATTGGCTTGATGAGAATTTCGAGGAACATGAGAGGGAGTTCACCGGATTCCTGAGCCGTATCATACAGCATGAATATGATCATCTGGAGGGGACGGTATACACGGACCGCATCGCTCCTATCCGCAAGCAGCTCATCCGCTCCAAACTCAACAATATCTCCAAAGGCAAGGTCAGCTGCGGCTACCGCGTGAAGACCGCCGCCAAGTAAAATCCCCATCCTTCTGAGATGGGATCCAAACCATTATTAACTTACGATATGGCAGACGATAAGAAAGTAATTTTCTCGATGGTAGGCGTGAGCAAGGTGATTCCTCCTCAGCGCCAGATTCTGAAAAACATATATCTCTCGTTCTTCTACGGTGCGAAAATCGGCATCATCGGTCTCAACGGTTCCGGTAAGTCGA
The DNA here is from genome assembly GCA_947174995.1 of uncultured Porphyromonadaceae bacterium. Lineage (GTDB taxonomy): Bacteria > Bacteroidota > Bacteroidia > Bacteroidales > Muribaculaceae > Lepagella. The sequence goes on along the minus strand of CAMWLC010000013.1, from coordinate 46,087 downwards.
CGCTTCTGAAGATAATCGCAGGCCTTGACAAGTCATATCAGGGCGAAGTGGTGTTCTCCCCGGGTTATTCGGTGGGATACCTTGAGCAGGATCCGAAGCTGGATCCCGGGAAGACGGTCATCGAGGTGGTGCGCGAGGGCGTGCAGCCCGTGATGGACCTTCTCGCCGAGTATGACAAGGTGAACGAGGCTTTCGGCGACCCCGAGGTGCTTGAGGATCCCGACAAGATGGAGGCTTTGATGGCCCGTCAGGCGGAGCTCCAGGACAAGCTCGACGCCGCCGATGCGTGGAATATAGACAATAAGTTGGAGCGTGCGATGGATGCCCTGCGATGTCCGCCGGACGACCGGCGCATCGACACGCTCTCCGGCGGTGAGCGACGCCGCGTGGCGTTGTGCCGTCTCCTTCTGCAGCAGCCCGACATCCTCCTTCTCGACGAGCCCACCAACCATCTCGACGCGGAGTCCATCGACTGGCTGGAGCAGCATCTCCAGCAGTATCCGGGCACGGTAATCGCCGTCACGCACGACCGCTATTTCCTCGACCATGTGGCCGGATGGATTCTTGAGCTTGACCGTGGCGAGGGTATACCCTGGAAGGGTAATTATTCGTCGTGGCTTGACCAGAAGACAAAGCGCATGGCTCAGGAGGAGAAGCAGGCGTCCAAGCGTCGCAAGACCCTGGAGCGCGAGCTGGAGTGGGTGCGCATGGCCCCGAAGGCTCGCCAGGCCAAGGGCAAGGCTCGTCTGGCCAGCTATGACCGACTGCTCAATGAGGACCAGAAGCAGCGCGAGGAAAAACTCGAGATTTTCATTCCCAACGGTCCGCGTCTGGGCAACAAGGTGATCGAGGCCAAGGGTCTGGGCAAGGCTTACGGCGAGAAGGTGCTCTTTGACAATTTGGAGTTCATGCTTCCTCCTAACGGTATCGTGGGTGTGATAGGGCCCAACGGCGCGGGTAAGACCACTCTTTTCCGTCTCATCATGGGGCAGGAGCAGGCCGACAAGGGTACGTTTGATGTTGGTGAGACGGTGAAGATAGCATACGTGGACCAGACGCACAAGGATCTGCATCCCGACAAGAGCGTGTATGAGGTGATCTCGCAGGGTGTGGAGTCGTTCCGTATGGGTGGCCGCGACATGAACGCGCGTGCTTATCTCTCGAAGTTCAACTTCACGGGTGCGGATCAGGAGAAGAAGATCGGTGTGCTGTCCGGAGGTGAGAGAAACCGTCTGCATCTCGCCATGGCGCTTAAGGAGGAGGGCAACGTGCTGCTTCTTGACGAGCCGACCAACGATATAGACGTCAACACGCTCCGCGCCCTTGAGGAGGGCCTTGAGAACTTCGCGGGGTGTGCAGTTGTAGTGAGCCACGACCGCTGGTTCCTTGACCGTATCGCCACGCATATCCTCGCCTTTGAGGGAGACAGCAAGGTGACATGGTATGAAGGCTCCTACAGCGACTACGAGGAATACCGTCGCAAGCGCGACGGCAACGTGGAGCCCAAGCGCATCCGCTACCGCAAGCTGATGGAATGACCGTGCCCGGGGCGCCCGGAGACAGGACCCGGAGACAGACGGGGCCCCCGGGGGCTTACCCGGCGATAGAAAAAAGGAGCGGAGGATTTCGGCCTCCGCTCCTTTTTTTGCTGCGATTATGCTGCTTTGTCTGTTTGTCTCCGGGTGCGCCTCAGAGTAAGCAGAGGATGATGACCTGGGCGACGATGACGCGCATGAACATGGTGAGGGGGTAGACGGTGGAGTAGGCGACGGCCGGGGAGTCGTTGTTGGCTACCTTGTTGGCGTATGCGAGCGCGGGGGGATCGGTGTAGTTGCCGCTCATCATGCCGATGATGGTGAGATAGTTCATCTTGTATTTGGCCCGGGCCAGAATGCCCACCACGATAAGGGGGATGACTGTGATGACGAATCCGTAGCCCACCCAGAGAGCTCCTCGGACGTTGAAGACCGTAGCCGCGAAGTCCTTGCCGGCGGCTATGCCCACCGAGGCGAGGAAGAGGCAGATGCCGATTTCACGAAGCAGGAGGTTGGCCGAGGAGTTGGTGTATGTCACAAGATGGAATTTGTGGCCGTAGGCGCTTATGAGGATGGCCACCACCAGGGGGCCTCCGGCCAGACCCAGCTTCATGGGCACCGACATGCCGGGAAACTGCAGGGGGATGCTTCCGACGATGATGCCGAGGAAAATGCCTATGAACATCGTGATGAGGTTGGGCTCGTCAAGACGCTTGAGGGAGTTGCCGAGTTTTTCGGCAAGGCGGTTGATGTCGGCGAGTTTGCCCACCACCGTGAGGCGGTCGCCGAGCTGGAGGCGGAGCGAGGGTGTGGCAAGGAGTTCCACACCGGCACGGGTGACGCGCGTCACGTTGAGCTTGTAACCCATGCGCAGGCGGAGGGAACCGATTTTGGCGCCGTTGTATTCCGTTTTCGTCACCACTATGCGACGCGACACCACGGGTCCCTGGTCCATATCCCACACCTTGTCGTTGACTTTAACGCCGATGAAGCGGTTGAAGATCTCTTCGTCCTGGATGGAGCATACGAGGAGCACCAGGTCATCCTTCTCGAGCACGTCCTTGGAGTTGGGGATGATGACCGTGCCATCGGGTTTCTCGATACGCGAGATGACGAAATTCACGGAGATGACCGTGTGCAGCTTCGAGAGGGAGAGGCCTTCGATAAGGTCGTTGGTCACACGGTAAGTCACCATGTGGGGAGCGAGCTGGGAGGCGGTTTTCTCATTTTCGATTTCCTTGATTTCATCCTCCACGTTGATACGGAACACCTTTTTGAGCACAATCATCGTGATGATGATACCCACGACGCCGAGGGGATAGGCGGCAGCATATCCCATCGACATCTGCTGCGAGATGTTGTAGGCATCGGAGTTGATCTGGAGCACCGTCTGCTGCGCCGCGCCGAGGCCCGGGGTATTGGTGACGGCGCCGCTCATGATGCCCACGATCTGCGGGAGGGATGTGGCGCCCTCCGCTCCCCCCTGGAGGAAATAGATGGCGAGGGCTATGACCAGGTTGAGGCCGATGCCCGTAAGGGCCAGCATATTCATGCGGATGCCTCCCTCCTTGAAAGAGGAGAAGAAACCGGGGCCCACCTGCATACCGATGGAGAAGATGAAAAGGATGAGTCCGAACTCGCGGAGGAAGTGAAGCGTGTTGCCCTCTACGGCATAGCCGAGATGGCCTAACAGGATACCGACGAAGAGCACGAAAGTCACTCCGAGCGAAATGCCGAAAATCTTGACTTTACCGAGATAAATGCCGGCGAAGATTACGAACGAGTAGAGCAGAATCGTACTCGCCAGTGAGAGATTGTTGGGTGATAATAGTGAAATCAACCACTCCATGACTGTATAACTGTCTAAAATAATTAAACTTATCCCTTTGCGGCGCCGTCAAGGCGCGACTCCGGGGGAAAACATTCTGCAAAGTTAGTCAAAAAATCCGATATATGTTCCTCTTCAGTCTATGAAAGGAAGCGGTCGAGGGCGGCGCGGGGCGCGCCGGAGAGGAGTCCGGCTATTTCGCGGGCGCAGGGATGATGGCGCAGTGTGCGGAATACGAGTATGTCCGCCTCCTCGGGCGTGCGGGTGTCCGCGGCCAGAGCGAGAGACTCGTCGACGCTCAGCCGGGCGGGATCCAGCAGGTATGCGGCCAGGAGCCGCGACTCGCGCACCTCGCGGTCGGCCCAAAGTTCCAGACCTAAGGCGTGGCGGTCGAGGGGAGCACCCCCCTCCGCTTCGCACGCCGCCCCCTCGGGGGGCAGCGTGCGGAATATCTCGGAAATCTGCGGGAGTTGCAGCCCGAAGATGACGCGGTGGGGATACCCGGCCTTGCGCAGGGTGTCGGCCACGATACCGTTGCGGTATGCCATGAAGCCGTGCTTGATGGAGGGTATCAGGGGATGTGCCATCTTATTTGAGCGTGGAGTATTCGCGGCTCAGACGGAGCTGCTGGTCGGCATATCCCTCGGTGTAGTCTATGGCGATGTCGATGATTTCGCCCTTGTCGTCGAGCACCGGAGTGTAGACCGGATTGACAAATCCGCGATAGGGAGGGATGTCGAGTTTCGCGTAGCGGTCAAGCACCTCCTTGTGGAGCTTGGGATCAACCTTCACCGCATACTTCTCCACGAGCTTGCGTCCGGCTTCGTAGTTGCCAGTGGACTTAATGGTCTGTATCTCGGAGAGAAGCTGGCCGAAGAGATCGCGCAGCTTGCGGTAATCGTTGATCTTCACGTAAGTCTTGCCGTTCTTCTTCACGAGCTCCACGACCTTCCCCTTCTTGCCATGCTCCAGGGCCCAGGCCGCAATGAGCTGGCGGTTGCGCATGTGGGCCTCCTCGACGTTCTTGCCCGGCTCGATGCGGTTGAGCTGGGTCATCAGGCCGTTGAGCATATACTTGTAATACTCCGCCTGATAGGCATCGGGATTGTCGATTATGCCGAGTTCCACGAGTTTGGGATCGGCGAGATAGTAGAGTGCGAAGAGGTCGGCGCGTGCCTCCTCGAGAGTGGCGCCGTGCTCCTTGAGCGCATCCTGGTCCACTCCGTCGGCCAGACGGCCCGAGCCGTGGCCCAGACACTCGTGGAGGTCGGTGTGGAGCATATCGGTGATGTAGAGATACTCGTCCATCATCTTCGATGTCGGGGCATCGATCACGAACTCCTCGTTGAATCCGTTGCCGATGGATGCCATGGCGTAAGCCTCAGTGATATTTTCCAGAGTCACGGACTTGGAGCCGTGGGCCGCACGGATCCAGTTGGCGTTGGGGAGATTGATACCGATAGCCGTCGCGGGATAGGCGTCGCCGGCAAGCATCGCGGCCGTGATGACCTTGGCCGACACGCCCTTTACCTCCGGCTTGCGGAACTTGGGATCAATCGGGGAGTGGTCCTCAAACCACTGCGCGTTGGCGGAGATAGTCTCCGTGCGCTTTGATGACTCGGCGTTTTTGAAATTGACGTATGACTCCCAGGAGCCGGTCATGCCTAAGGGGTCGTTGTAGCTCTCGATGAAGCCGTTGACGAAATCTACATCACTCTTCGTGTCCTCGGCCCACAGGATGGAGTATTCATCGAAATCCTTGAGGTTTCCGGTGATGTAGTAGTCGATGAGCTTGGTGATGTAGGCGCGTTGCGCGTCGTTCTCGGCCACCTCCTTGGCCTTGCCGAGCCAGTAGATGATCTTCGCGATGGCCGGGCCGTAGAGACCGTTGAGGTGGTATACCTCCTCGGTGACCTTGCCATCCTTCTTCACTACTCGGGAATTGAGTCCGTAGCTCACGGGAGTGGGGTCGGAGGGATCCTTCATAGCATTGTAGAAGGCCTCCACCTCGGCCTGGGTCACGCCTTCGTAGAGGTTCCCGGCTGACTCGGCCACGATGTCGACCGAGCTGTCCTGATTGACCTTTTTGGCCATGAACGCGGGGTCGAAAATCACCTTTTTCAACAGCGCCACGACATCCTCGCGCTTCTCGCCCGGCTTGAGCCCCAGGCAGTGGTCGCAGAGTCCGGCTACGCGGGTGTCGAAAAACTCCTCAGAGAACTCGGGCACGAACTTGTCGTTGGAGTAATGATGGTGGATGCCGTTGCCGAACCATACCTGCTTCATGTATTTCTCAAAGGCCTTCCAGTCGGCGGAATCGCGGTCGCCGTCATATTTCACGTATATCTTCTCCAGCACGGGGCGCAGACGCAGGTTGTAGCGACCGTTCTGGTCCCAGATGATGTCGCGTCCCGCCAGGGCTGCCTCCGAGAGGTAATAGAGCATCTTTTTCTGGTCGAGGGAGAGTGACGAGAACTGAGGCACCTCGTAGCGGAGCACCTCTATGTCGGCGAAATTGTCGACATGGTAATTGAAGTCGGGGTTTTCGGCCGCGTGCAGACCGGCGGCAGTCAGTGTGAGCATGGATGCTGCGATAAAAGTCTTTAATGTATTCATGATTTTAGGTCCCTTCCTGAAACTGGTTATTCTACGTAGAGCACGAGTCCCTTGAGGTATTCCCCCTCGGGATGCGAGATATCGATGGGATGATCGGCGGGCTGGGTGAGCTGATGCAGGATGCGCACCTTGCGTCCCGACTTGGCTGCCGCGCTGAAGACGGCGAGGCGGAAGGCCTCGCGGCTCACCACCTGCGAGCATGAGAAGGTGAAAAGTATTCCCCCGGACTTGATTTTCTCGAAGGCCTTGGTGTTGAGCTTGCGGTAGCCGATTAGACCGTTCTTGAGGGCGGAGCGGTGTTTGGCAAAGGCCGGAGGGTCGAGTATGATGAGGTCATATTTGTCGTCGGGCATCTCGGCCAGGAATCGGAAGGCATCCACGGCGTGGGTGGTGTGGCGCGGATCATCGGGGAAATTGAGGGCCACATTGGCGTCGGTCAGGGCCGCGGCCTTGGCAGAGGAATCGACTGAATCCACGCTCTTGGCGCCCCCGCGCAGAGCGTAGACCGAGAATCCTCCCGTGTAGCAGAACATATTCAGCACCGTACGTCCGCGGGCGAATTTCTCCAGCAGGGCGCGGTTCTCGCGCTGATCCACGAAAAAGCCTGTTTTCTGTCCGCGCATCCAGTCGATGTTGAATTGCAGCCCGTTCTCAATGGCGATGTTGCCGTCGTAGTTTCCCGTGAGATATTCGTTTTCGGGGTCGAGTCCGGCTTTGTAGGGGAGGGTGGTTTCCGATTTATAGAAGACATTGCGGATACGGCCGTCGGGCATGGCTGTCAGAGCGTTGGCTATGCGGCGGCGCTCGAAGTGCATACCGGGAGAATGGGCCTGCACCACGGCGGTGTCGCCGTAGACATCGATCACGAGACCGGGAAGGAAATCCCCCTCGCCGTGCACGAGTCGGAAAGCATTGTTGTCATCGCGTATCAGGCCCAGGGAGCGGCGCAGATCCATGGCGCTGCGCAGGCGGCGGTCGAAGAAATCATCGGGGAGGGCACTTACGCCGAACTCCAGGATGCGGACGGCGATGCTCCCTATCTGGTAGTGGCCCGCGCCGAGGAGCGTGCCGTCGGCGGCGCGTACCTCCACGAGGTCGCCTTCCTCAAGTCCCTCCGGCAGTCGGGCCACCGCGCCGGAGAATACCCAAGGATGCCGGCGGAGCAGGGATTCCTCCTTGCCGGGCTTGAGGGTTATGGTCTTGGTCATATATATTAGGTGGTTTTTTTGCAGTGGGGAGGAAAGAATTACTTACCGAAGAAGCGCACGATGTCCATGCCGTTAGCGTAAAGGAGCAGGGCTATGAGGAGCACCATGCCTGCCGTGGTGGTCCATTCCATCACCTTCTGCGAGGCCGGTTTGCCGGTGATCATCTCCCATATCAGGAATATCACGTGGCCGCCGTCAAGAGCCGGGATGGGGAGAATGTTCATGAAAGCGAGGGCCACGGCGAGGAAGGCGGCTATGTTCCAGAAGGCAATCCAGTCCCATGACTCGGGGAAGATGGAGCCTATTGTGCCGAAACCACCGACGCTTTTCGCCCCCTCCTTGGTGAAGACGAGCTTCATGGAGCGTGCGTAAGACACAAGCCTCTCCGTGCCCATCTCTATGCCTCGGGGCACAGACTGGAATATATTATAGGTCTTGGTGACGGCGGGGAACACCTTCGAGAGGTCGGTTTCCAGGCCGACACCCATTTTAGAGGACTCGTTCAGAGGCACGCGGAGCACGATAGTATCAGCCGGCGCCCCCTTGGCAGCCGCACGAGCCACGGTCAGGGCCACGGTCTTTCCCTCATGTCCCTCGAGGGCGGGGAAGAAGAGGTCGAGCGAAGGAGTCTGCACGGAATCCACCGCGAGGATTCTGTCTCCCGTCCTCATCCCACCCTTGTCGGCCCCTTCGCCGGGCATTACCCGGGTGATGACTACGGGCATACGGTAAGTGAAGAACGAGATGTCCACGGAGTCGCTCTTTGCCTCGTTGTCAAGGCGGAAGATGAAATCCTTGGGGATGGGGATGGCCACGGTGTCACTGCCGCGGAGCACCTTCACCTCCCCGGCCTGGATCATCTGCATACGGGCCTCGGCGGGAGATACGAGTCTCACGCCGTCGGCGCTCAGGGGTATGTCGCCGTCACGGAATCCGATTTTTTGAGCCTCCGGGGAATAGGCCATTCCCATGGCGGCCTTGTCGACGGGCACGTATTTCTCACCCGTGGCGTAGACGATACCCGCATAGATGATGATGGCCGTGAGGAAATTGAAGAGCACGCCGGCTATCATCACCAGAAGGCGTTGCCAGGCCGGTTTGGCGCGAAACTCCCAGGACTTGACGGGCTGCTTCATCTGCTCCGTGTCCATCGATTCGTCGATCATACCCGCAATCTTGCAGTAGCCTCCGAGAGGAATCCAGCCTATGCCATATTCGGTATCCTTCCAGAAGCGCCCCTTGGTGCGGGCCTTCCTCTGTGACGGCGTTTCGGAACCGGGGACCGGATCGCTCTCGGCCGCGGCCTGGGCAGCGTTTTCCGCATCAGCACCCTTCAGAGCGCGTGATTTTCCGAAGAGGCCCACGTAGCGGCACGGCTTCCATTTGAAAATCTCCGTGACCGGATCAAAGAAAATATAGAATTTTTCGACCTTTATGCCGAATATGCGGGCAAAGAGGAAGTGGCCGAATTCGTGAATTATGATCAGGATGGCGAGCGCGAGAATGAGCTGGGCCGCCTTTATGAAAAATGTTTCCATTAAAAAAATATCACAGATTTTAGATAGCGAGTCTGTCTTTTAGATAGCGAGTCTGTCGATTTCCTCGCAGGCTATGGCAGAGGCTTCGGCATTGGTGTCGATGAGGGTCTGAAGATCGTGTACTGTGGAGAAGGGCACCCGCTCCATGGTGCGACGCACGGCCACGGGCATATCCACGAAGCGAAGTCTCCCTTTCAGGAAATTCTCCACTGCTCTCTCGTTGGCGGCGTTGAGCACGCAGGGCATATTGCCGCCGATGTGAATGGCATCGAAAGCATATTCGAGCAGCGGAAATTTCTCCATATCGGGAGCCTCGAAAGTGAGGGTGTGGTATTGAGCCAGTGAGAGGGGAGGGGTCATGGTCTCAAGACGTTCGGGATACCCTAAGGCATACCGGATGGGGAGGTGCATGTCGGGCACGCCGAGCTGCGCCTTGATGGAGCCGTCGTTAAACTCCACCATGGAGTGTACTATTGACTGCGGATGCACCACCACCTCGATTTTGTCCGGGGGACAACCGAACAGCCAATGAGCTTCGATCATCTCGAATCCCTTGTTCATCATGGAGGCGGAATCGATGGTGACTTTGGCGCCCATGTCCCAGTTGGGATGGCGCAGGGCGTCGGCGGGCGTCACGTTTTCGAGCTGGCTGCGCGAAAGGGTGCGGAAGGGGCCTCCGCTGGCTGTGAGGAGTATCTTGCGGGCCTCGCGCGTGTCCTCGCCCTCAAGGCACTGGAATATTGCCGAGTGTTCCGAATCCACGGGCACGATGGTGCTCTTTGAGTTGGCGAGCATACGCGTGATCAGCTCCCCGGCCACGACGAGAGTCTCCTTGTTGGCCAGGGCTATCGTTTTTCCGGCCTCGATGGCACTTATGGTGGGGAGCAGTCCCGAATAACCCACCATGGCGGTGACCACCATGTCGACATTCGGCAGTGCTGCCGCCACGGCTATGGCCTGCGCTCCGGCCTCGACGCGAATGGGTAGATCCTTGAGGGCTTCGCGCAGCATGGGGAGATGCTCCTCATATCCGGTGACGACCACTTCGGGGAGGAACTTCCTCGCCTGCTCGGCGAGAAGCTGCCATCTGTGGCCGGCGGTCAGGGCGACCACCTTGAAGCGGTGTGGATACTCCTCCACTATGTCGAGGGTCTGCGTGCCGATGCTACCGGTAGACCCGAGAATGGCTATGTTCTTGACGTCCATTTTTGCTGTCAATTTTGGTATTAAGTAGTTCTCAAAAATTAAACGATATATATTTCAAAGTATTTCAAGAAAAATCTTGAATCATAAAACTTGCTGTTTTTGGCCGCTTCGGATTTGTCATTCAGTCGAATACATACGTATTCTCCCTCATTCCGCACCCGAATCGCCTCAAAAACATCCAAGTTTTATGTATTCATTAATTTTTGAGAACTACTTATATTTTTCCCTTTTCCCCCGGTGTCTGTCATCCCGGCAATCCGTCCGGAGTGTCGTCGCCCGCCACATACCGGTATGGCACCACGGGGTCGGAATCGTGCCACATTTCAAGGAACACCATGCGCGTGCCATCCTTGCGGCGTGCGGCGCGATAAGCTATCGCGCGTCCGGCCTCTATCCTGTCGCCCGCCGAAACCGCGGGCAGTTCGAGGCCGGAATAGCGCGTCACGAAGCCGTTGTCGTGCTGAATGACCGTGACGCCCCCTTCCGGTCCGGAACTGATGTATGCCGTTATCACCGTGCCGTCGGCCACCGCCACTGCCGGAGATCCCGAAGGAGCCGCGATCTCGGCCCGCAGGGCCTCTTCGGAGCCCGACACGAACACTCCCCCGGGCACCGGAGCCATGAACTCCATCCTTTCCGCCGCCAGAGGGGCGAGTACGGACAGATTGTATTTTTCCCTCTCGTGCATCGCGGAGACGAAGCGACGCTCCCTTTCGGACCCGGGCATGAGGGAGTCCGGAGAGAAGGGTGTGGCCGTGGCCAGGGAGTCGGGAGCAGGAAGCTCCGGGACGGGGCGCGAGGTGTCAAGCGCGCGCATCACGCCCGCAAGCCACGCATCCCGGCGCATCGACACCTGCCGCAGGGAGTCGAGACGGAGCAGACCCTCCTGTGTGGCAGTGCGCTCGTCGGCCTTCATGTATCCGGGAAGCACCCTTTTCAGAGGCGACACCATCACGAGCGCACCCCCGGCTGCGATGGCCAGAAGCACCCCCACCACAGCGGCGGCCGCCATAGCAAGGGGCGACACGCGCACGGAGGCCACACGCTCCAGACGTGAGACGTTCTCGACGGAAATGAGATATTTGCTGTGGCGTTTAAGTGTCTTCTTCATGCCTGCGTTGCCGGCCCGGAGATGGGGCGCGGAGATGTATAAATCAAGTGCGAAATTACTAAAAAACCGTCAAACCGTCAAAAAGTGTTAAACCAAAATCGGATGATTCGTGTTAATATAGCATAAAAATTGCAAAACCACTATAAACTATATAAAGACTTAGGCTATGATTACACGTGGATTTCTCACACTGGCCGCCATCGCGGCAGGCGCAACGGCCCTCGCTCCCTCGGCAGGTGCGCAGCAGACAGTAGTTACCGAAGAAACGGTAAGCGTTACGGAATTTACCTGCGACAACCACACCCGCTACTCCTCCAGCTGGCGTGACAACTGGTTTATCCAGCTCGGAGCAGGTGTCAACACGCCCATCGTGGAGCGCGGAATCGGCATCAATGCCCCGGGCCACGCCATAGAGCGTGACCGCATGACCGTCACCTACAACTTCGGCGTAGGCCGCTGGATGACCCCCTACCTTGGCTTCCGCCTCAATGCCCTCGGAGGTGTGCTCCACACCGACGTTCCCACGTTGGCAAACCCCAATATGGGATGGACCAGCTCCAAGCATGTCAACCTCAACTTCGAGTTGATGTGGGATATGTGCAACTCCCTGGGCGGAGTGAACCCCAAGCGTCCCGTGAGCGTGATTCCCTTCGTGGGTCTCGGCGGCGACTACAACTGGGATATGCATAATGCTGCCGGAGAGGCTCCCGTGGCAATCAATGCCATGCACAAGGACACCCACGAGCCCAAGACCAGCACCTGGACCCTGCCCGTGAGCGCCGGCATACAGTTCCGCTTCCGTCTGTGCAAGTATGTGGACTTCTTCGCGGAGGCACGCGCCGGATTCTATGGCGACAACTGGAACAACACCGCATACGGTGATCCCGTCGACATCAATCTCGCTGCCGTGGGTGGATTCAACATCAACTTCGGCGGCCGAAAGTGGAACGAATACAACGAGTGCGCCTCCGCGTCCGAGATTGCAGCCCTCAACAATCAGGTCAATACCCTGCGTGGCGAGCTCCTTGACGCGGCCCAGACCATCGCGGCTCTCCAGTCCGCTCCTAAGGTAGAGCAGAAAGTCACCAACTCCAACGGCACCAACTGCCCCGACATACCCCTGCTCTCCACCGTACGCTTCAAGATCAACTCCGCCGTGGTGACTTCCGAGGAGGAGGTGAACGTCTACAACATGGCAGAGTGGCTCAAGGCCAACCCGAGCGAGAAGATCAGCATCGTGGGTTACGCCGATAAGGATACCGGCACGGCCGACTACAACATGGCCCTCTCCGAGAAGCGTGCCAACGCGGTGGCCGACCTTCTGGTCAACAAGTATGGCATCAGCCGCAACCGCCTGAACGTGAAGTATGACGGCTCCAACGTGCAGCCCTACGGCACCAACAACTGGAACCGTATCGTGATCTTCACCCAGAAGTAAAAACAACGACTCCGGCGCCCGCGGCGCCGGGACAGACAGAATAACCCATCCGGACGGCGGGAGGAGGCGATGAAAGGCCTCCTCCCGCCGAATTTTTAAAAAGATGTTGAAAAATATCAAAAAATCTTTGGTCAACCCAAAATGTTGTTGTATTTTTGCGGCGTAAAAACTCACCCCGCCTGTTCCGACAGCGGTCGGACGGCTCTGCAATGAGCATATACAGAAACGTTTAACCATAAATCTAAACTGACCAATGAACATTAATGAGATCATGGCCAATCTTGAGGCCAAGCATCCCGGCGAAAAGGAATATCTCCAGGCCGTGAAAGAGGTGCTCCTGTCTGTAGAGGAAGTCTACAACCAGCACCCCGAGTTCGAGAAGGCACGCATCATCGAGCGTATGGTGGAGCCCGACCGTATCTTCACTTTCCGCGTGACCTGGGTTGACGATAAGGGCGAAGTCCAGAACAACATCGGCTACCGCGTACAGTTCAACAACGCCATCGGCCCCTACAAGGGAGGTATCCGTTTCCACGCATCGGTCAATCTCTCCATCCTGAAGTTCCTCGGCTTCGAGCAGACTTTCAAAAACGCACTCACCACTCTCCCCATGGGTGGCGGCAAGGGTGGCTCCGACTTCAGCCCCCGCGGCAAGAGCGACGCAGAGATCATGCGTTTCTGCCAGGCCTTCATCCTTGAGCTCTGGCGCAACCTCGGTCCCGACCGTGACGTGCCCGCAGGCGATATAGGTGTAGGCGGCCGCGAGGTAGGCTACATGTACGGCATGTACAAGAAGCTCGCCCGTGAGAACACTGGCACATTCACCGGCAAAGGTCTCTCCTTCGGTGGCAGCCGCATCCGTCCCGAAGCTACCGGCTACGGTGCACTCTACTATGTGCAGAACCTCCTGACCAAGGACCTCCACACCGACATCAAGGGCAAGACCATCGCAATCTCCGGTTTCGGCAACGTGGCTTGGGGCGCAGCCCAGAAGGCTACCGAGCTCGGCGGTAAGGTGGTGACCATCTCCGGCCCCGACGGCTACATCTACGATCCCGCAGGTCTTGACGCCGAGAAGATCGACTATATGCTCGAGCTCCGCGCAAGCGGCAACGACATCGTAGCTCCCTACGCCGAGAAGTTCGCCGGTTCCACTTTCTTCCCCGGTCGCAAGCCCTGGGAGCAGAAGGTAGACATCGCACTTCCCTGCGCCACTCAGAACGAGCTCGGCGAGGCTGACGCAAAGGCCCTCATCGCCAACGGCGTGATGCTCTGCGCAGAGGTGTCCAACATGGGCTGCACGCCCGAGGCTATCGACGCCTTCATCGCCGCCAAGGTGCCCTACGCACCCGGTAAGGCCGTGAACGCAGGCGGTGTGGCTGTTTCCGGTCTCGAAATGACCCAGGACGCCGAGCACCTCCAGTGGAGCGCCGAGGAAGTTGACGCCAAGCTGCACCAGATCATGGAGTCCATCCACAGCGAGTGCGTGAAGTATGGCAAGCAGGCTGACGGCTACATCAACTACATGAAGGGCGCCAACATCGCCGGCTTCATGAAGGTGGCTGACGCCATGATGGGCCAGGGCATCATCTGATCGCTCCCCTGAATACAGACAAACCGTGCCGCCGGAATCCAAAATCGGATTCCGGCGGCACACGTCATATTCCGCACCTGATGTCTGCGACGACTTGTTATAATGCTAAAATATTCTTATCTTTGTGCAGTTAACTCTCACAATCAGGTATGACCATGTATAGAAAGGAGAAATACGGCATAGGGCAGCAGGACTTCAGAGTGTTGCGTGAGGACGGATGCGTGTATGTTGACAAAACCTCCTACATCGAGCGCCTTCTGGGTGGGGGGAGCAAATATTATTTTCTTGCCCGACCGCGGCGATTCGGCAAGAGCCTGTTCCTGTCCGTGCTGCGGTATTTCTTCGAGGGGAGACGTGAGCTGTTCGAGGGGCTTTACATAGACAGGGTACCCCGGGAGTGGAAGGAATATCCGGTGCTTAGTCTTGATCTGAACGCCAACAGGTATGCGGAGCCCGACAAGCTGGATGGAGTTCTGGACTATCTCTTTCATCAGTGGGAGGAGAAGTACGGGCTTGAGGTCAGGAACGGGGATCCCGGGGTGCGGTTCAAGGCGATCATAGAGGGGGCCCATTCCAGGACGGGGTTGCCGGTGGTGATATTGGTTGACGAGTATGACAAGCCGTTGGTAGGGAACCTGAACAATCCTGAAAATTTCGAGCATTACCGCAGTCGTCTGGCCTCCCTGTACTCGAATTTCAAGAGTTCCGCGGAACACATCAAGATGGTATTTCTGACCGGGGTGAGCAGGTTCAGCAAGCTGAGCGTGTTTTCGGATCTGAACAATCTGAATGACATCACCTTCTCGGATGAGTATGCCGACATCTGCGGAATAACGGAAGGTGAGCTGCTGTCGAATTTCGGCAGAGGTATAAGGGAGCTCGGAGAGGTGCTTGGGGAGACGTACGAAGAGACTGTGAAGTCGCTTAAGGCTAATTACGACGGGTACCGGTTTGCCGCGATGGGTAGTGATATATATAACCCGTGGTCGGTATTGAACTGTCTTGAACAACGCAGGATCTCCAACTTCTGGAACGAGACGGGTATGCCGACAATAATAGCGGAGTCACTGAAGCGTATGGACGAGGATCTGGAGAATCTGCTGGACACCTATTGCAGCGAGGATGACCTGAAGGGGCTTGACCTGCTGAATCCCTCCCCGACGGCGTTGATGTATCAGACGGGCTATCTCACCATCAAGGAGTATAATCAGAAATTCAACAGATATCGTCTGGGGGTGCCTAACAATGAGGTTAAGGAGGGACTCTTCAATATATTGTTGCCATATTACGTCACCATCCGCCTCCTCCGAGCACCGCACCATCGGCGAGTGGATAGTGAGATAATTCAATTTTTTCCCTTACAGCGGTGACGTTATGGCCTCCCAAACGTATCCATTATGTAAGCGATGAAAACCGATAATCTCACATACTCATTCCTGTCACTTCGTGATAAGCTGCACAGAAGTGCGATGACATTCCTCAAAAACGATGAGGATGCGGAAGATGCTTTGCAGGATACCTTCTTCAATTTATGGAAGGCGGACAGCGTGAAGTCGGAGCCGGAGGCCCGCAACAAGCTGTTTGCGGTTTTGAAGAATGTCTGCATAGACAGGCTGCGCAGACCGCGCACCCTCGGGATGGATGATGTGTCCACGGACAATTTCGAGGTCGCCCCCGTCCTAATTTCGGAGACTTGAATCCATTCAGGTATTATACCACTGTCAGTGACTATTTCTCCGGAAATCCTGATCTTGACCCGAGCCTATCGCATAATGCGGAGATCAATTACAGCTTCAAGGGAATATACGCCGTGCTGTATAACTCTTTCAACCATGATGCCATAGGAAACATCACGAGATTCAATTCGGACGGGAGCCAGTATACCATTCCTGAAAATTGCCTCAATACGAACAAGACCGGCCTTTACGCCACATATAACCGTTCCCTTAACTCTTGGTGGAATCTGAATGTCGGCGGCGAGGTGTTCTATTCGACGGCAAAATCTAATGTGCAGGATTTCAAGGAGGCGAATGACCATGGATGGAGCGGAAAACTCGAACTGAACTCATCCTGGATGCTCAATAGCCGTAAGACACTGATTCTCAATTTCCGCTTCAGCCATTACTTCCCGTGGAGGGATCGTATGATCCATTACTCCGCGATTTCCTTGATCGGATGTGACATCCGGTACGCATTGCTCGCCGGCCGACTTAACCTCGCACTTTCCGTCAATGACCCCTTTGGCTGGAACATCACCAAATCCAGGACGTATTACAAGGATTATGTGGTGGACTCGCGAAACGACATTCATTCCCATGCTGTCTCATTCAGGGTGTCATGGTCATTCGGAGGTAGCAAGGTGAACAATGTTTACCGCGACAGCAAGGAGCGGGAATCCTGCCGCACATATTAATCCCGATTCTTAACCGGGTTAATTCCGATTCCTTACCGGGACTGCTGCAGGGAGGCGAGGACATCTGCCACGACGAATGTGGAGCCTCCCACGTAGAGGATATCCTGCGGACGTGAGGCTTCGAGAGCGAGGTGGTAGGCTTCGGGAGCGGGTGTCACGGTGTGGTGGCGCAGCCCCAGGGCGGCGAATTTCTCTGCAAGCGCATCAGCCGCGAGCGCACGGGGAATGGCGGCCTGTGTCACGTAGTATTCCGCATCTTCAGGGAGAAGCCTCAGGATGTCATCTATGGCTTTGTCGGCCACGAACCCGATCACCATACGCAAGGAGGCGCCCGGCGTCTCCTTGCGGCGTTCACCGAGCAGCGACATCAGCTGACTCATATTTCCGGAAAGACCGTCGATGTTATGACCGGTGTCAGCTATGACGAGCGGGTGCTCTACGAGATGCATCCATCTCCCTGCCAGACCGGTAAGTCTGATCACTTCTGCCATACCCTGACGCACGGCTTCATCGGGAATCTTCACTCCCGCCCGGCGTAACATTCGGACGGCATGAAGCACGGTGTTGATGTTTTGCCGCTGATATACTCCTCCGAGCGGGGAAGTGAGGGGGCCGTAATCCTCTGTATCGAATTTCCAGCCCCCTTCGGGTATGGGTTCGAAATCGGACGTGAGGGGATTTTCCGAGGCGAACACAGGGGCCGTACCGACCTCGGCGCCCTTATCGGTGAACACTTCGCGGACATCTCCCTCCGCCTCGCCGATGACTACGGGAACACCTGCCTTCATGATGCCCGCCTTCTCCCGGGCTATCTCCGGAAGAGTCGAGCCGAGAAACTGAGTGTGGTCTTTGGAAATATTGGTTATCACCGTCGCAATGGGGGAGATGATGTTGGTGGAATCCAGACGTCCCCCCATTCCGACCTCTATGACTCCGAAATCCACCTGCTCCGACGCGAAGTGGTCGAACGCCATCATCATGGTCAGCTCAAAGAAGGAGGGGTGTCCGTCGAAAGGTGTGGATTTCCATCGGGTCACGAAATCCGTGACTTCGGCGCGCGGTATCATCCGGCCGTTCACGCGGATTCTCTCCCTGAAATCGACAAGATGGGGAGAGGTATACAGTCCCACCTTATAACCTGCGGCCTGAAGGATAGCGGCGAGGATATGTGACGTGCTTCCTTTGCCGTTGGTGCCTCCGATGTGGATGCTGCGGAAACGGCGGTGGGGTTGACCGAAGGCCTTGTCAAGCGCCTCGGAGGTCTGAAGACCCGGTTTATATGCCGCCGCCCCAACGCGCGAGAACATGGGGAGCTGGCTGTAAAGCCATCCGAGAGCCTCGTTGTAGGCCGAGTCATCGGGAGCCAGGCCCGACGAGAAATTTTCATTTTCAGATGCCATATAGCAGATAGCCCGCGATGCCTGCGAGTACGATAACCAGAATTGGATGAAGTTTTACGGTTTTTCCCTTGCCGGTCGGCAGCGGGAAATATACGAGACAGAAAGCCGCCACGCAGATGGCGATGCTCGATATAAGCTGATAAGACTGTCCGTCCGGGCAGAAATTGGCCGCGTTCATCAGCATTATTGCAGCCGAGGCTATCAGGCCGACCACCACCGGACGCAGCCCGGCGAATATCGCCTTGATGACACCGCTTTCATTGTGTCGGCGTATGAAGTGTGAGCAGTAGAGCACAAGGATAAACGAGGGGACGGTCACGGCCAGCGTGGCCAGACATGACCCAAGGATACCCCAGCCGACGCCGGAAAGCTCCGGATTCACGTGAGAGGGGGCGGCATAGCCGATATATGTGGCCGAATTGATGCCGATGGGGCCCGGGGTCATCTGCGAGATGGCCACGATATCGGTAAACATCTGTTCGGTGATCCAGCCCGGTGTCACCACGGTCTTCTCGACGAGCGAGAGCATGGCGTAGCCACCTCCGAACCCGAAGATTCCTATTTTTATATAGGCCCAGATAAGTTGCCAGTAGATTGACATTTCAGTGTTTAGGGTTTAGTGTTCAGGGTTCAGTTGTGGAGGGATTTCGTGGTGTATTTCCAGTGGAGCCATCCCCCCAGGCCGCCCAGTACGATATAGAGCACGGGGTTGGAGACCGTGCCTAAATCAAGCGATATCATCAGGGCCACAATGGCCGGAATCCAGATGGTGGTGAGGGTTAGTTTGGCCGCCTTTGCCGAAGTGATTACCGGGGCTACTATGAGCGCTACCACCGCCGGGCGTATACCCATGAACACGGAGGAGATCATCCTATTGCTCTTGATGAGGTCCGGAGTCAGGAAGATGGCGATGGCCAGAATTATAAGGAAGGAGGGAAGGATGGTGCCCAGGGAGGCAATAATGCTTCCTTTGCCTCCCTTGAGCTTGTCCCCGACGGCTATCGAGATATTGACTGCCAGGATGCCGGGGAGCGATTGGGCGATGGCGAGAAGGTCAAGGAAATCGCTGCGTTCTATCCAGTGATGCTTGTCCACGATTTCACGCTCTATGATTGAGATCATGGCCCAACCGCCCCCGAAGGTGAAGGCTCCTATTTTGAAAAAGGAGGTGAAGAGTTGCCAGTAGATCGACATAATTCAGTATTCAATGTAGATTGGCTCATATCGTGGCACGCTCCGGGCGGTCCAGTGATCGCCAGACATACCAGATATATGCTATCACGAAGGGCACCAGCACCGATACCCATGCCATCACGGTGAGCGTGAACTGTGTCGAGGATGCGTTGGCCAGCGTCAGCGAGGAGCCGGGTGAAGAGAGCGAGGGGAGGAAAGCCGTGCCTCTGACAGCCGCGCAGAGCAGCAGGGCGACCACAGTGAGCACCGTGCCTATGCCGGCCGGCCATATACCCCCGCGCCAGGTCTTGGAGAAGACCGTGCCGAATATGCCCCACAGCACGAGTACCACGCCGACCAGGAGCAGGACGGCGAGCCACCAGTTTTGCAGGAAATTATGCAGGTAGAGATAGGGCTCTATCGTCAGGGTGCCGTCAGCATCGGCACGAAGGCCGTGGGCTGTGAGAAGCACGGCGAGGAACGTGAGGAAGAACACAAGAAACAATCCCGCGTTGATAAAGAGCGTGCGCCGCATGGCAAGCGTGAAGTCTTCGGCATCGCGCGTGTAGTTGATGAGATAAAGTGATGCGAGGGTACGGGCCAGGAAGAGCACGGCCACACCCAGCACCAGGTTGCGCCAGCTGCAGATGGCCTCGAGTCCGTGGGTCGGACCCCACACGGAAATCACCGGAGCGGAATTGTCAAGCAGGTTGGAGCGCGTCACAGTGAAGTCACCTCCGAAGAAGAACATTCCCACGGCCACGCCGAGGAGTATGCACCCCACGCAACCGTTGATGAAGAGGAACACGTCATACGTGCGTGTGCCCAACACATTACCCGGCTTGCGGCGGTATTCGTAGCTGACGGCCTGGAGCACGAAGCTGAAGAGTATGATCATCCACAGCCAGTAGGCTCCGCCGAAGCTCGTGGAGTAAAACAGGGGGAAGGCGGCGAAGGCGGCTCCGCCGAAGGTGACGAGCGTGGTGAAGGTGAGTTCCCATTTGCGGCCCACGGCATCGACTATAAGGTCGGTGTTGCGTGTCGAGCCGGAATTGAGCAGCATCGACTGGCCACCCTGCACGAAAAGCAGAAACACCAGCAGACCTCCGAGCACCGATACTATAAGCCACCAATATGTCTGGAGACATTCAAGAGTAGTCATAATGGATTCGTTTAGAGGATTCAACTTATCGTTTAGAGTTTCAATGGGTGTCGGATGATGAAAGGACTCCGGTGCCGCGGTCCAGGTCTTCGGTGCGTGCCTTGGAGATCTGGCGCATCATGATGCTGACTTCAGCCACGAGGAGCACGGTGAATACGCCGGCAAACATCCAGAAAGTGGCCATCACGGCGCCCGGCTCGAGGAATGAGACGGCGGCGCGTGTAGGCAGGAGATCCTGCACGGTCCAGGGCTGACGGCCCACCTCGGCCACCATCCATCCGGCTTCGCTGCACACCCACATCAGGGGCACGGAGAGCATCGCTATCCACTGCGTGGCCTTGTTGGAGTCAAGTGCGCGGGGGAAACGGTATACCAGCACGAGGGCCACGAAGAAGAAAAGGAGGAAATATCCGCCCAGCATCACCATCACGCGGAAGGAGTAGAACGTGACGGGCACGGGGGGTATGGCCTCCTCCACGGAGTCGAAATAGCCGTAGCCGAAATAGGGATAGTCGGCGCGCAGGAGTGTCTCGGCCTCTTCCATGGCGGCTGTGTCCCGCGCCACCATAGCGCGGTCATACTGCCGCAGGGCCTCGTGGGCGCGGCGTCCGCGCTCGATGCGTTCGGCGTAAGCCACGGTGCGGATGGTGTCGCCCTCGGGCGTGAAGCTGATGCCGTTGACCAGATCGTTGATGCCCGGAACGAATGAGGAGGCGTCGTGATTGGCGAGAATCGACAATCCTTTGGGGAGCGACATCTCGAACAGGTAGGGATCTTCCTGATTATCGAAGCGCTTGTCGGGATTAAGGGCGGCGAGGGCCACGAGGCTTTGGCCGTGCGAGCCGTCATAGAGTCCCTCCATCGCGGCCAGTTTCATGGGCTGGCATTTGGCCACCTCGACAGCGGAGCCGTCGCCGGTGTACATGGTGAGCAGCAGACCTGCGAGGCCCATCCAGCCTCCCACCTTGATGGAGCGGAAAGCAAACTCGCGGTTGGAGCCGCGCAGCAGGAACCATGCGCTCACTCCGATCACGAAGACTCCGGCCAGGGCCCAGCCCGAAAGCACGGCGTGGAAGAATTTGTTGACGGCCACTCCGGAGAAGAGCGACCAGAAATCGGTCATCACATTGCGCATCTGGGCGGGATCGAACTCCATTCCCACGGGATACTGCATCCAGGCGTTGGCCACGAGAATCCACAGGGCCGAGATGGAGGCGCCCAGGGCGGTGAGCCATGTGGCGGCCAGATGAAAACCGGGACTCACGCGCTTCCAGCCGAAAAACATCACGGCTATGAACGTGGACTCCATGAAGAAAGCAAGGATGCCCTCGATGGCGAGCGGAGCGCCGAAGATGTCGCCGACAAACCAGGAATAGTTGCTCCAGTTGGTGCCGAACTCGAACTCGAGAATCAGGCCCGTGGCCACTCCGATGGCGAAATTGATACCGAAGAGACGCATCCAGAATTTCGTCGTGGCCAGCCATGCGGCCGAGCGAGTCCTGACGTAGACGCTCTCCATGACGGCCACCATCACCGAGAGACCCAGGGTGAGGGGGACGAAGAGCCAATGATAGATGGCCGTGAGGGCGAACTGCCACCGCGACCAATCTACGGTTGTCATTAAGTCTGTCATGATAGTTGGTTTAAGTGTTTGTTGTTAATCAGTGTCGGGAATCGCTACCGCCGCGTGAGTTCCGAGCGGACATGGGCCGCGCGTTGCTCGTCGCTGTCGAAATCGCGGCTGAGCAGATCGGGGAAGAAAAAGAGCTTGAGTATGCCGAACATCACTATCAGCTTGATGATGATGATGGCCCAGAGCGTACGTCCCACGGTCATCTCGCGGAATCCGTCGCGGTAAAAACGCCAGACCCGGACAAACGGTGATGAAAACAGAGTCAGTGCCATATACGTGTGGTTTGCTTCCGGAGAAAATGAGACATTGTTTCTTCTTAGCGCAAATTTAGCAAATCCCCGCGAAATAGTGAAACGATATGCCGACTTTTTGCAAACTTTCCTCCCGTTACCGATGTTTGTAGGTAAGATTCACCAACTTTTTTCACTGACATATCCTATGGTTTCCATAATCCTGATATTATTAGCCGTTCTCATATTTTCCGATTGCTACGTGATATTCGGCGCCATGAGGGATGTCTCCTGGTGGCTCAAGGGGCTATTCCTGCTTCCCACCTTGGCGTTGGGTGTGGTCCTGGGCCGCATGAGTCTGGGTCATGATTATCGCATGATGCTCTTCAACATCGCTTTCTGGATTATCGCGTGTTACGTCTTTCCGGTAGTGATTTTCACGCTTGTGTCCCTTATAGGCAAAGGTGTGGGTCTGTTCTGGCCCCCGGCTTCCCACATCTTCAATGCCCTTGCGCTTGTGACGGCGGGGGGCTGCCTATGTATGAGCGCGTATGGCTCGGTGTTCGGATGGCGCAGACTGACCGTGGACAGAATCACAATCAACTCTCCGAAAATCCCGGTGGCTTTCGACGACTACAAGATAGTGCAGCTCTCAGACTTCCATATCGGGACGTATGCCCTTTCTCCGGGGGCGGTGAGGAAGATAGTGGATCGTGTGAATTCTCTCGACCCTGATCTTATAGTGTTTACCGGAGATCTTGTGAACAGCGATCCGGCAGAAGTCGAGGAATTTGTCGGGGAGTTGTCCCGGCTCAAAGCACGCGACGGAGTCTTAAGTGTGCTTGGCAACCACGACTACTGCCTTTATCGGGAATACAAAGCTCCCGACAATCCGGTCAAGGCTTGCGCCCGGCTAAGGGATAAGGAGCGGAAGATGGGATGGCGCCTGTTGCTCAACGAGTCGGCCGTGATAACCCGTGGATCAGACACCCTCGCGATAATAGGAGTGGAGAATGCCGGCAGCCGCAACTTCCCGGACCGCTCGGACCTCAAGGGGGCTATGGAGGGGGTGGACAGTGTAGCCTTCAAGATACTCCTTTCGCATGACCCCTCCCATTGGGAGCGTGAAGTGGTGCCCGACACCGACATCGATCTTACGCTCTCGGGCCACACCCACGCCATGCAGCTGAAGATCGGCGGGTGGTCCCCCTCGAAGTGGATTTATCCGGAGTGGGGAGGACTGTATGACGACGGGGCGCAGAAGCTATACGTCAGCACCGGAGTGGGGGAGAACATCCCCTTCCGCCTCGGTGCCTGGCCGCAGATAGTGTTGCTGACGCTCAACCGTCCCGGTGTCTGACATTTCTTTGTGAGATGGGGTCTTGGAGAACCGTCAGAGGATATAAGACGTTATAACTTAAACCAAAACAAAAGATATATACATGAAGACAAAAGCATTATTTGGAATCGCCGCTTTGGCGGCATTTGGTCTGACGGCTTGCAGCAATGCCTCGGGCACACCCTCCGCTGCGGGGGCATCTGCCAACGGTGACAAGGAAATGCTCTATTCGGGCATCCTCCCCGCCGCTGACGCACAGGGCAACGTGGTGACGCTCAAACTCGACTTTGATGATGACCATAACTACACCGACGGTGACTTCATCATGGTGGAGAACACCGTAGCCGCGGATTCAATCTCGGCTGCCGGCATCACCGCCGCCTCCACTTCCTATTCCGAAGGAGACTTCCGCAAGGCCACCAAGCAGGTCGACGGCAAGACACTCGAGTATCTTGTGCTGACTCCCGACGCGAAAGACCTCTTGGGAGCCGCAACGGCCACTCCCTCCTATTTCCTGATCAACGAGAACCAGACGCTGACTCTGGTCAACGCCGACATCGAGCTTCCCGCCAATCCGGAACTCTACACCCTGACAGCGAAATAAACGATTGCAGGGACGTGGCGTGCCACGTCATCATTTCAGATTAAATATAGGGCGTCGATTCACTCATGAATCGGCGCCCTATATTTTTCGCCACGGATAAAAAATTTGTGTGATAGGGGGCTAAATAAGAATAAATTGTTAACTTTGCATTCAGGAATTTTTAGAGACACATACTTATACTTATCTTATGGCAATGTGGTTTGAAACCAAGGTGAAATATGACAAGATGCAGGAGAACGGGGCCGTGAAGAAGGTCAACGAGCCTTATCTTGTGGACGCTCTCACCTTTACGGAGGCCGAGGCCCGCATAATCGAGGAAATGACTCCCTTCATTTCGGGAGAGTTTTCAATTTCAGCAGTGAAGAAAACCAGGATTTCCGAAATTTTCTTCGATGACTCGGCCGACAAGTATTATATGGTCAAAGTGAATTTCATCACTCTCGACGAGAAGAGCGGCACGGAGAAGCGCACGGCAAGTTTCATCCTCGTGCAGGCCTCCGATTTCGAGGGGGCGTTGCGCCGGTTTATGGAGGGTATGAAAGGCACCATGGCTGATTTTGACATAGCGTCAATAGCCGAAACCCCGCTTATGGATGTGTATCCCCTGCGTCTCGATCACCCTGAGGGCCCAAAACCTGACAGCAATGAGTGACATAGCATCGCGCCTTGAGCAGCTCCGCTCCGAAGTGCCGGAGGGAGTGGAGATAGTGGCGGTCTCCAAATTCCATCCCGTGGAAGCCCTCCGGGAGGCGTACGACGCCGGACAGCGCATCTTCGGCGAGAGCCGTGTGCAGGAGTTACTCGCCAAGATACCCGAGATGCCCGCGGATGTGCGCTGGCATTTCATCGGACACCTACAGACCAACAAGGTGAAGGCCCTTATCGGCCACACCGCCTTGATCGAGAGCGTGGACTCCGAAAAACTGCTCGACCTTATAGACGCGGAGTCGCGCAAGGCCGGGGTGACCACCAATGTGCTGATGCAGCTTCACGTGGCCCGCGAAGAGACCAAATTCGGATTCACCCCGGTGGAGCTGATGGAGTATTTTCTGGAGCGCAGATTTGAAAAACTCACCAATACCCACATCTGCGGCGTCATGGGAATGGCTTCCAATACCGACGACATGGAGCGGGTACGTGCCGACTTCCACCTGATATATGACGTGTTTGATTCCATCCGCCACAACGAGACTCTCGGCCTGCGCGGATTCGACAAGGTGTCCATGGGGATGAGCGGAGACTGGAGAATAGCGGTGGAGGAGGGCTCCGACCTCATACGCATAGGCACCTTCATCTTCGGCGAGCGGCAATACTGAGCATCTCCGGCCAAATAGGGGAATAAATTTTTTCTACAACATCTGAACCACTTAAAATACAAGCACCATGGGTATTAAAAATGCAAATACAGCCAAGGGGCCGGGAGGACAGATCGTGACGATAATCGTGATGTTCTTCCTCTTCGGAATGATATCTTTCGTCACCAACCTCGCCGCTCCGATCGGCACGATCTGGAAGAACCAGTATCCCTCTACCGGTATGCTCGGCAATCTGATGAACTTCGCCGCATATCTCTTCATGGGTATCCCCGCGGGCAATATGCTCGGGCGCGTGGGCTACAAGAAGACCACGCTGTGGGCGCTCGCGGCCGGATTCTTCGGCATGTTCCTCCAGTATCTCTCCAGCATCGTGGGGGACGGCACGGGACTCTCCGCGCTCGTGATCTATCTTTGCGGCGCCTTCATCGGCGGTTTCTGCGCCTGTATGCTCAACACCGTGGTCAACCCCATGCTCAACATGCTCGGCGGCGGAGGCACGCGCGGCAACCAGCTCCTTCAGGCGGGCGGCTCGTTCAACTCTCTGGTCGGCACGCTGACGCCGCTCTTCGTGGGCGTGCTCATCGGCGAGGTGACGTCCACCACCGTGATGGGTGACGTGCGCGTGCTGCTCTACATCGCAATGGCCGTGTTCGCGGTCTCCTTCTTCATCATCTGGCGCGCCGCAATCCCCGAGCCGCATCTCATCGACCCCAATGCCCCGAAGGCCAAATACAGCCACAGCGCCTGGAACTTCCGCCACACCGTGCTGGGCATCGTCGGCATCTTCTTCTATGTCGGCATCGAGGTGGGCATACCCTCCACACTCATATTCTTCCTCTCCGATTCCCAAGCCTCCGGCATAGAGGTCAACGCCACGGCAATAGCCGGCGCCGTAGCCGCCGTCTACTGGCTTCTGATGCTTTGCGGCCGCTTCACCTCCTCCTTCATCTCGGGAAAGGTGTCGAGCCGCACGCAGCTGATATTCGTGTCGGCCGTAGCCATCTGCCTGGTGATATGCGCTATGTTCGTGAGTCCCGACGCCCGCGTCAGCATGCCGGCCTACAGTGTGGAGGAGGGCTTCAGCACGGCTGACGTGCCCATGGCCGCGATGTTCCTCGTGCTCTGCGGTCTCTGCACGTCCGTGATGTGGGGCGGCATCTTCAACCTTGCCGTCGAGGGTCTGGGCAAATACACCGCACAGGCCTCCGGTCTCTTCATGATGATGGTCGTGGGTGGCGGCGTGATGCCCTTCATCCAGGAACTCATCGCCCAGAAGGCCGGCTATCTCGAAAGCTACTGGCTCGTGGTGGCCATGCTCGCATATCTGCTCTTCTACGGCGTGAAGGGATGTAAGAACGTCAACAAGGACATCCCCGTAGACGACACCCCGGCCTCCGACGAGCAGCTCTATCTCTGATATTAGTAGTTCTCAAAAATTAAACGATATATATTTCAAAGTAGTAACTGAAAATCTTGAATCATAAAACTTGCTGTTTTTGGCCGCTTCGGACTTATCATTCAGTCGAATACGTACATATTCTCCCTCATTCCGCACCCAAATCGCCTCAAAAACATCCAAGTTTTATGTATTCATTAATTTTTGAGAACTACTTATCATCGCAATACCATCCAAAACACAACATAACCCAACAATCCAGAATCTCTATGGACATCCAGCTTATGAACCGCGCCGCCGATAACATCCGTGTGCTTGTCGCCGCGATGGTCGAGAAAGCCAAGTCGGGCCATCCCGGCGGGGCGATGGGAGGAGCCGACTTCGCAAATGTGCTCTTCTCCCGTTTCATGGTCTATGACCCCGAGGACCCGATGTGGGTGGCACGTGACCGCTTCTTCATGGATCCGGGCCACATGTCCCCGATGCTCTACGCCGTGCTCGCCCTCACGGGCCGCTACACGATGGATGAGCTCCGGCAGTTCCGCCAGTGGGGAAGCGTCACTCCGGGACATCCGGAGCTTGACCCCGCGCGTGGTGTCGACAATGCCTCCGGTCCGTTAGGCCAGGGCCATGTGATGGCCGTGGGGTGTGCCGTGGCCGAGCGCTTCATGGCAGCCCGCTTCGGCGAGGTCGTCGCCCACAAAACCTACGCCTTCATTTCCGACGGCGGCATCCAGGAGGAGGTGTCGCAGGGAGCCGGAAGAATCGCCGGCACCCTCGGGCTGCACAACCTGATAATGTTCTATGACGCCAACGACGTGCAGCTCTCCACCAAGGTGCATGAGGTGACGACAGAGGACACAGCCGCCAAGTATCGCGCATGGGGCTGGAATGTCATCGAGATCAACGGCAGCGACTGCGCGGCCATCAACGGCGCCCTTGAGGCGGCCCATCAGGAGACCTCGCGCCCCACGCTCATCATCGGACGCACGGTGATGGCAAAGGGTGTGGTCAAGGCCGACGGCTCTTCGCTCGAAGGGGCTGTGTCCACCCACGGTCAGCCCCTCTCCAAGGCCGGCGCCGACATCGCCTCCACCGTCAGGGGCCTCGGAGGAGATCCCGACAATATGTTTGAGATATGGAGCGATGTGGAGACCCTCTACGCCTCGCGCCGCCTGGAACTGGCACACATCGTGTCTAAGCGCAAGGAGGAATTCCATGCCTGGAAGATGGCTAATCCCGAGAAGAGCGCTGAGCTTGGCGTTTGGATGAGCGGCCGTTGCCCGGAGCTTGACTGGAGCAAGGTGGAACTGAAACCAAACGTGGCCACGCGTGCCACTTCCTCCGCCTGTCTGAACTTCCTGGGCAAGAATGTCCCCAATATGATAGTATCTTCCGCGGATTTGGCCAACAGCGACAAAACCGACGGATTCCTCAAGGCCACAGGACAGATCATGCGCGGCGACTTCGGCAAGGGCTTCCTCCAGGCCGGTGTGGCAGAGTTGACCATGGCCTGCCTGATGAACGGCATCGCCTTGCACGGCGGGGTATGGGCCGCCTGCGGCACGTTCTTCGCCTTCTCCGACTACGAGAAACCCGCCATCCGCATGGCCGCCCTGATGGAGCTGCCCGTGAAGTTCATTTTCTCACACGATGCATTCCGCGTGGGAGAGGATGGCCCGACTCACCAGCCCGTGGAGCATGAGGCCCAGATGCGTCTGCTCGAGATGATGGACAATCTTCACGGACGCCGCTCACTGCTCGTGCTTCGTCCGGCTGACGCTGCCGAGACAGTGGTGGCCTACAAGATGGCGATGGAGAATGTGTCGTCTCCCACGGTGATGATCCTTACGCGCCAGGATGTGACCGACATTCCCGGCGAGGACCGCATGGCCCGCGCCGAAGAGGCACGTAAGGGTGGATACGTAGCATGGGGCGAGCAGGATGCGAACCCCGACGTGGTGCTTGTGGCCAACGGCAGCGAGGTGTCGCTTTGCGTCAGCGTGGCCGAGCGTCTCGCAGCCGAGGGTGTGAAGGCCCGCGTGGTGTCGATGCCCTCGCAGGGACTCTTCCTCGAGCAGAGTGCCGAATACCGAGACAGCGTGCTTCCCGAGGGTGTGCCCGAGTTTGGCGTGACCGCCGGACTCCCCGTGGCTCTGATGCCCGTGATGAAGGGACGCTATGAGATCTTCGGATTGACCCGTTTCGGAGCCTCGGCTCCGGCCAAGGTGCTTGACGAGAAATTCGGCTACACCACGGATGCCCTCCTCGAGCGTGTCAATGCCTTTCTCGGACGCTGAAGCCGATGAATGACGATATACCCGGGGAAGGCCTCGACCTTCCCCGGGTTTTATATTTTGCAGAGAAGGGGTTTTATATTTTATTCTTGGAGAGAAAATTGAAATATGACATACAGGACAATGGTTTGCGGATGTATGATGGCGCTGTGCGCTATCACGTGCCATGCGCTTGAATGGAGGGTGCCCGCCATTCCCGATACGCTGCGCACAGTGGAGGAGCGGGCCTCGTATCTGGCCGCCCATTACTGGGACAGCATAGATTGGACCGACCCCGCCGAAGCCACCGACACCGTGGCCATAGAGAATGTGTTTGCGGATTTCTGTCAGATTCTGCCGATTTTGGAGCCTGGAAAGAGGGCTGAAACCGTGAAGGGGATTCTCGACATAGTGCGGGCGGGCCGTGCAGGAGGGTACGGCGTGATTATGGATCTTGCCGGGAAATATCTTTGGTATACGGACTCGCCTGTATATGGCGAGGAGACATATCGCCCTTTCGTGGAATATGGACTGAGTGCAGATCCGGATGATGACGTGCTCCGGGGGCGTATGGAGGAGCTGGAGAAAAATATGGTCGGTCACAGGGCTGCCGACATCCCGCTCGTCCCGTTTGCGGATGATGCGGGACAGCACTCCATTTATGCCACACTCTGCAAGGAAGGGCCTACTGCGGTGGTGTTTTATTCTCCCGGCTGTCGTGACTGCCGTGATCTGCTTGTCGCTCTGGCGGCCGATTCCCGCGTATCTTTGAAGGTGAGCCGTGGCGAACTGGGCGTCACGCTGGTCTACATCGGCGACGAGGAGGATACATGGCGCAGGGATGCCGTCGGATGGCCTGCGGAATGGAGTATAACCATGACCGCCGATCCTGATGGGGAGGCCTACTCCGTCAGGCGCACCCCGACCCTTTATCTGCTTGCACCGGACGGAACAGTCCTCCTGCGCAATACCACGGCCGCCGAGCTGCTTGATCGCGTTCTCTGATTCTTGTGAGTCGGCCTCTAATTATTAAGGAGAGGGAGCATTTCCGGCAGGGGTGGGGCCTCCACATCGATTTCCTTTCCCGATACGGGATGTACGAACTGAATACGCTGGGCGAGCAGTGAGATGCCTCCCCCCGGGTTGGAGCGTCGAGCTCCATATTTCAGGTCCCCCTTGATGGGGGTACCTGTGCCGGAGAGCTGGACGCGAATCTGATGCTTGCGTCCCGTCTGCAGATCCACTTCGAGCAGCGTGTAGCGGTCTCCCTCGGCCACGGTGGTGTATGACAGCACAGCCTCCTTCGCATCCGGCGCGTCGGCGCGTGCGATGCGTGTCTTGTTGAGTCTGCCGTCGCTCTGAAGCCAGTGGCGCAGGGTGTCGGAGGATTGCTTCCTATGCCCCTCCACGAGCGCCCAGTAGGTCTTGTGGATTTCCCCTTTGCGCAGCATCTCGTTGAGACGGGTGAGTGCCTTGGAAGTCTTGGCGAATATCACAAGGCCCGACACGGGGCGGTCTATGCGGTGCACCACACCGCAGAACACGTTGCCCGGCTTGTTGTCGCGTTCCTTGATGAAGGCTTTGATGTTTTCGGACAGTGGAGTGTCGCCCGTGCGGTCGCCCTGCACGATTTCCCCGGCTTTCTTATTTACTATGATGATATGATTGTCTTCGTATACGATGTCCATACTGCGGATGTGTGATGAGGTATCGGTGTGACGGGAAAAGAAAAAGGGCGCTTTCCGTAAGGAAAAGCACCCTTTTGTCTGGTGGCGGGGGCAGGACTCGAACCTACGACCTTTGGGTTATGAGCCCAACGAGCTACCACTGCTCCACCCCGCGGTGTGATTTCGAGTGCAAAGTTAATGCTAATTTCGGGGATGTGCAAATTTTTTGGCGATTATTTTTGCAAAAATATGTTAAAAGGGCCGAAATTCCACTTTTTATCCCGGTTTTACGGCTCTTGATAGAAGAAAATAGGAGTGAGGTTTGGGAAATTAGAGAGATTTTAGTAATTTTGCTCACAAATTGCCGAAGTGTGCAGTCATCAGGATGAAGGCGTCACGGAGGCGAATATGGAAATATGGTATCCAAGACGCGTGACAAATTCATAGAGGTGGCCCGGCAGCTCTTTGCCAGAAAGGGAGTGGAAAACACCACCATGAACGACATCGCCTCGGCTTCGGCCAAGGGGCGGCGCACGATCTATACCTATTTCAAGAGCAAGCGCGATATTTTCAACGCCGTCATAGAGCGCGAGACCGACCAGGTGCTCTCGCGGTTGCGGCTCATAGTGGCGCGTCCCGTGCCTGCGGAGGAGAAGCTGCGGCAGTATGTCGACGTGCGCTTCGAGACCATGAAGGAGGTCGTCTCGCGCAACGGCTCGTTGCGCGCAGGGTTCTTCCGCGACGTGCGGAAGGTGGACCGCGCCCGCAAGATACTCTCCAAAAAGGAGGTGGCCTTGATACGGGCCATACTTGACGAGGGTGTGAGGGCCGGAGTGTTTGACCTCAGGGATCCCTCCGGGATGGCGGTCATCATCTCGCAGACGATACAGGGTCTCGACGTGCCTTTCATCCGTGACAATCTCACCGAGAACGGCATCAACAAGGAGATGCTCAAGGATTATGTCACCGACGTGTTGCTCCACGGCATAGTCAGACGGAGGGAATCATGAGCCCGCACATCCTATGAAAACAATCCCGCTGCAGCATTTAACCACAGACTAAACTAACTGACATCCGCAATATCATGTATATAAACGCCATCGGACACTACATCCCCCCGACAAGGATAGGGAACGACTATTTCGAGAAGGTCAACGGTCTCACGCCGGAATGGATCGAACAGCGCACGGGCATCGTGACCCGCAGCAAGTGCGCTCCAGATGAGAATGTCAACACCATGGCCTTCGATGCCGTGGAGGACGCTCTGTCGCGGTGTCCCTACGGGGAGGGGGAGGTGGACCTCATCGTGGCCTCCGGATATTGTATCTACGACTCCGTGGCCACGGTGGCCCATGAGGTGCAACGCAAATGGGACATCACCGGAGCCAAGGCTTTCGCGGTGACTTCGGCCTGTTCCTCGTTTATCAACGGGCTGGAGATAGTGGATGCCTTCTTCAAGGCGGGCATGGCCACCAAGGCGCTGCTTATATGCAGTGAGCACAACACCTATTTCAGCAACGATGCCGACCCTAAGTGCGGACACCTCTGGGGCGACGGGGCCGTGGCCTGCTGTCTGAGCGCGGAGCGCGTGGCTGATTCGGACCATAAGGTGCTAGCCATCATGACCGAGGGCCTGGGCCAGGTAGGCAAGGGCACCGGCGGCGTGAAGCTGCGTCCCCGGGAAGAGGGTATCACCATGCCCGACGGCCGCGACGTCTTCCTAAACGCCTGCCGATACATGATATACGCTCTGCGGGATGTGCTTGGAAGCACCGGGCTGCAGGTGAATGACATGACTAAACTCATCACGCATCAGGCCAACAAGCGGATCGTGGCGCAGGTGGCCCACATGCTCGAACTCCCCATGGAGCGTTTCCTCAACAATATCGAGGAACTGGGCAACACCGGAAGCGCCTCGGCTGCCCTGGTGTTCTCCCAACATCGCGACGACTTCTCCAAGGGGGACAAGGTGGCACTGATGGTATTCGGAGGGGGCTACAGTTGCGGTGCTTTCATCGTGGAGATTTAAGACCCCCCGGGGGAAGACAGAAAGATAAGACAAACCCTAAAAACCAACTGAATATGAAACTTCTTGAAGGAAAGACGGCCCTCATCACCGGAGCCGCCCGCGGCATCGGAAAAGCCCTTGCCCTGAAATTCGCCCGGGAGGGTGCCGACATCGCGTTCACGGATCTCGTAATCGACGAGAACGGTCTCGCCACGCAGGCTGAGATCGAGGCTCTCGGCGTGAAGTGCAAGGGCTACGCCTCCAATGCTGCCGATTTCGCCCAGACGGCGGAAGTGGTGGAGCTGGTGAAGAATGACTTCGGCCGCATAGACGTACTGGTCAACAACGCCGGAATCACCAAGGACGGCCTTATGATGCGTATGAGCGAAGGGCAGTGGGACGCCGTAATCAACGTCAATCTCAAGAGCGCCTTCAACTTCATCCACGCCGTGCTTCCCATCATGATGCGTCAGCGTGCAGGCTCCATCATCAACATGGCCAGCGTGGTGGGCGTCCACGGCAATGCCGGACAGGCCAACTACGCAGCTTCCAAGGCCGGACTCATCGCCCTGGCCAAGAGCATCGCCCAGGAGGTGGGCTCGCGCGGCATCCGTGCCAACGCCATAGCTCCGGGTTTCATCGAGACGGCCATGACAGCCGCCCTCCCCGAGGAGGTGCGTGCCGACTGGTGCAAGAAAATACCCCTGCGTCGCGGAGGCAAGCCCGAGGATATAGCCGATGTGGCCGTTTTCCTCGCTTCCGATATGTCGAGCTACGTCACCGGCCAGGTGATTCAGGTCGACGGCGGCATGAACATGTAATCGCCACGGCATCCCATGAAGTATGCCGTGATACTCGCCGGAGGCACCGGCAGCCGCGCCGGCGGCCGCGTGCCCAAGCAGTTTCATGAAATAGCAGGGCGACCGCTGTTATGGTGGTCGCTCCGCGCTTTTCATGAGGCTGACCCCGATGCGCGCTTCATCATCGTGGTGCATCCTGACTGGAGCGAATACTGGAGTCGGCTCATGGAGGCTCTTCCGGCTCGGGAGAGATTCGATTATGTAGCCGTCTGCGGCGGACGTGACCGCGTGGAGTCGGTAGCCAACGCTCTGGATATTCTCCGCGGCCTTCAGCCGCAGGATGGGGAGGCGCTCGTGGCCGTGCATGACGGGGCGCGGTGCTGCGTGACTCCCGGGTTGATACGTCGCGGATGGGAAACGGCCTCTAAGTACGGGGCCGCTGTCCCGGCTGTGGCCGTCACGGATTCTCTGCGCCGCCTTGTGCCGGGACGTGACGGGGAGCCGGGGGGCAGCCATAGTGTCGACAGGGCGGAATATGTGGCCGTGCAGACCCCGCAGGTGTTCGGCCTTCCCCTGCTGCTGGAGTGCTTTGACAAGCGCGTGGCGGGTCATATATATACTGATGACGCATCCATCGTGGAGCCGCACCATCCCATAACGCTTTATCCCGGGGAATACTCCAACATAAAGGTCACTAACCCGGGTGACTTCGCGGTGGCTGAGGCGTTTCACGCCGTAGCGCCGCAAAATTGAAACGGACATGAGAGGAGAGTTGCAGAAATCCAGACTCGACCGCGAGACGCTGAAGTTTGTCAAGGGTATCGGCGAGGCACGGGCCGGACTCCTTGCGAAGGAGCTCGACCTGCGCACACTGCGTGACCTCCTCTATTATTTCCCGTTTCGCCACATAGACCGCTCTCATTTCTATTCGATCTCCGAACTCAGCGGCACGGAGATGCCCGCCGTGCAGATACGCGGGTGGTTCCGACGTTTCGTCACAGAAGGGGAGGGAGCCAAAAAACGGCTCACGGCCCTCTTCACCGATGGCCGCTCGGCCATGGAAGTGACATGGTTCGCCGGGATAACGGGTGTGCTCCGGCGTCTCAACACCGAACAGGAGTATGTGATATTCGGAAAACCGACCAACTACCGCGGCACATGGCAGATGGCCCATCCGGAAATCGAAGCGTATGACCCCGTGAAACCCGCCGAGGGGTTGAGAGGCATATACTCCCTTACCGATACGATGCGCAAGAGGGGCTTCTCGCAGTTGGTGATGCAGAAGATAATGGCTTCCCTGCTTGCGAATCCCGCCATGGAGGATCTTCAGGAGGCTCTCCCGGCAGAGATGTTGCAGCGGCTCAGACTGATGCCGCTGCGCGAGGCCATAGTCAATATCCACACTCCCGCGGACGTGCGTTCGCTGCAGTTGGCCACGGAGAGGCTGAAATTCGAGGAACTTTTCTATCTTGAACTCAATATACTCCGTTTTGCCCGACGACGTTCCATGCAGACGCCGGGACGAATACTCGGGAGGATAGGGGAGAAGTTCAATACCTTCTATTCCGACGTGCTCCCGTTCAGCCTCACCGATGCGCAGAAGCGCGTGCTGCGCGAGATACGTGACGATGTGAGGCGCGGGCGACAGATGAACCGTCTGCTCCAGGGAGATGTGGGGAGCGGCAAGACACTCGTGGCCTTCATGAGTATGCTCATGGCTGTCGACAACGGACTCCAGGCCGCCCTGATGGCCCCTACGGAGATTCTTGCGCGTCAGCATGGTCAGAGCCTGAAGGAGTGGGGAGACGCCATAGGTGTCAACGTAAGGGTGCTGACAGGGAGCACGCGCACCCGGGAGAGGCGCGAGATACACGCCGGACTGCTTGACGGGAGCGTGGATATTCTTGTCGGCACGCACGCCTTGATCGAGGATGCAGTGGAGTTCAAGGACCTCGGACTCGTGGTGATAGATGAGCAGCACCGTTTCGGTGTGGCCCAGCGTGCCCGGATGTGGGCCAAGGCGCAGGTCCCTCCCCATGTGCTCGTGATGACAGCCACTCCCATACCGCGCACATTGGCCATGACCGTATACGGAGATCTCGAAGTTTCCGTAATTGACCAGCTCCCCCCGGGGCGCAAACCCATCGACACATGGCTGAGGTATGACGACAACCGCATGGAGGTGGACCGCCACATCATGCGCGAACTCGACGCGGGGCGTCAGGCATATATCGTCTACCCGCTGATTCATGAAAACGAGAAACTTTCCCTCAAAAGCCTTGAAGAGGGACTCGAGAGAGTCAGGCAGGTGTTCGGCTCCAAACACCGCATAGCCTTCGTGCACGGGCAGATGAAGCCCGACGAGAAGGCCCATCAGATGGATCTCTTCGTCAGCGGTCAGGCCCGGATAATGGTGGCAACGACCGTCATAGAGGTAGGAGTGAATGTGCCCAACGCTTCGGTGATGGTAATCGAGAATGCCGAGCGGTTCGGACTCTCGCAGCTGCATCAGTTGCGAGGCAGGGTGGGGCGCGGAGCCGACAAAAGTTACTGCATACTGATGAGCAAGCGCAATATAGGCACCGACACCCGCAAGCGGCTGAGCATAATGACGGAGACCACCGACGGTTTCCTTGTCTCGGAAGCCGATATGAAATTGCGTGGTCCGGGCGACATGGAGGGCACAATGCAGAGCGGCCTGGCCTTCAACCTGCGCGTGGCCTCACTGACCAAGGACGGACAGATACTTGAAAGGGCACGAGCGGAAGCTATCCGTCTCCTCGATAATCCTGCGGCTGTCCCCCCGGCCGATGCCGCCATCCTTAACCGCGAGCTCACGCGCCGCTTCGCCCGTTCTGTCGATTGGTCGCAGATTTCATAGTGAATCAGGAGTCCTGCATCGTCTCGCGGATGGCGTCATGCAGACCCTTCTCGCTGACCACACCCTGGCAGTCTGTCTTGTCCTCAAGGAGGAAATACGGAATGACATCGAAATTCTCCCGACCCTCAAGTTCCTCCCTGTCGTGCATCACCGCCTCGCGGTAATCATCGCTCTGAAGCATCTCTGACACCTGCGAGGTGTCCAGACCTGCCGCGGATGCCAGTTCTGTGAGTATCTTGCGGTCGGAGAGCCGTAGATTGTCAACGAAATTGGCCTCGAAAAGATGGAAAACAAGCCGTTTGAGCCTCCAGGGAGACAATTTCTTGGCGGCAAACTTGATAAGACGGTGGGCATCCATGGTATTGCAAACCTGTACGTCTGCAAAATTCATCTCGATTCCCGCACGCTCAGCCATGCGGGTGATGCGTTCCATTTGCTTCTCGGCCTGTTCGCGGGTCATGTCGTGATCCGACATGAAATGCTCTGTCATGGTCTCCACCGGTACTTCCGGCAAATCCGGGTTAAGCTGATACGACTTGTAGACCACCTCCACCGGCTCAGGCAGATCGGGGTTGGTCAACGCCCCCTCCAGTCTTTTCAACCCCATATAACAGAAAGGACACTGAAAATCAAACCATACCTTTATATCCATAATCATATACTTGTCTTAGGTAAGTGTTCAAATTTAATTTATACAATATGCGAGCCTGTTTTTTAGACGATTTCTGTGCGGAGAGAGGGAGCATAGCGAGCTATGCGACTGAGCGACAAGCTGAAAGCGGCAAAAAAGAAGCCGCAGATTGTATAAAAGATCAAGTGAGCACTTACTTTTGATTATATCGTTTAAATTTGAACACTTACTTAGTGTTTTTATGAGGATAAACGTCGCACTCACTTCCAAGGTTCGTGCCGATGCCATAGGCTCGTCTATTATCATCATTTTGCCGGATTATGTGCGCAAGAGGGGGTTTCCGTGGGTCGGGTTTGCATATTCGGGATTAATCCATTAATTTTGCGGATGGAAATGATGGAGGGGCAAAGAGTACCCCGGAGTATGTTCGGGTTTAAACACACACATACTTCATGGAACGTCAACAGGTTTTTACAGGTAAGAAATGAATAGAAAAGATTGTACTCATGATAATATAATGGGCGCCGAAGCCGGCGGAGAACGGCTGAAAGTGGCCATACAGGGGGTGGCCGGGTGTTTTCACGACGAGGCCGCCCGCGCTTGGTTCGGCGAACGCGACGCTGAACCCGTCACCGTGGGTTTCGACACTTTTGCCGATATGTTCGAGGCTCTGCGTGCCGATTCCTCCATGGCGGGCGTGGTGGCGATAGAGAACACTATCGCCGGAAGTCTTCTTGCAAACCATGAGCTTCTCCGTGCCTCCGGGCTGCGGATTGTCGGCGAGCGCAAGATGAGGATTTCCCACGTGCTGTGCGCACTGCCGGGCACGCGCATCGAGGATGTGACCGACGTTCATTCTCATCCCATGGCTCTCATGCAGTGTGAGAATTGGCTTAGAAAACATCCTCGCTTGCGTATGGTGGAGCACAGCGACACGGCAGGAAGTGCCCGTGAGATAGCCGAAAAGGGTATTGCGGGCCGGGCAGCGATATGCAGCAGGTATGCCGCCGAACTGTACGGGCTTGACATTTTGGCCGATGGTATCGAAACCAACAAACATAACTTCACTCGTTTCCTTATCATCGCCGATCCCGTCGTGGCCGATGAGATGGCCAAGTCCGAACCGGCTCCGGACAAGGCCTCCATCGTGCTGACGCTGCCGCATACCAACGGTGCTCTGGCCAAGGTGCTCGGTACATTTGCCAATTACGGCATCGGGCTTTCAAAGATACAGTCCACACCCATCGTGGGGCGCGAATGGGAATACCGTTTCTATATCGATCTCACATTCACGGATGAAGTGAAATATCGGCAGGCCATCGCCGCCGTAATGCCTCTGGTGAGCGATTACCGTCTCCTGGGCGAATATCGCGACACGCCTACACCCTCATCCCGCCTCGAGGGGTCGGGCATACGCCCCGCCGTACGTATAAGTGATGTGAAGGAGTACTGGTTCTCGCGCAAGCTCAAGGAGATCGCGGCTCTCAACGCCGCCGGAGCAGATATTATATCGCTCGGTATCGGAGGTCCGGACACGCCTCCTCCTGCGGCTGCTGTCCGTGGAGCCGTGGAGTGTCTGGAGCGCACGGATTCCCATGGATATCAGATGACTGTCGGCCTGTCTGAATTGCGCCGTGCCTACGCCCGATGGTATGCGCGTGAATATGACGTGGTGGGCATTGACCCCGACAGGGAAATACTCCCGTTGATAGGCTCGAAGGAGGGTGTGCTGAATATCGCCATGGCCTTTGTCAATCCCGGGGATGTAGTGCTCGTGCCTAATCCCGGCTATCCCACCTACACCTCGGCGAGCCGTCTGGCGGGAGCTGAGGTGATTTATTACGACCTGCGGCCCGACCGCGGCTGGTATCCCGACTTCGATGCCCTGGAACGTCTGCCACTGGAGCGGGTGAAGATAATGTGGGTGACATATCCCCACATGCCCACCGGAGCTCCG
Organism: uncultured Porphyromonadaceae bacterium; assembly: GCA_947174995.1. Classification (GTDB taxonomy): domain Bacteria; phylum Bacteroidota; class Bacteroidia; order Bacteroidales; family Muribaculaceae; genus Lepagella. The sequence goes on along the minus strand of CAMWLC010000013.1, from coordinate 7,127 downwards.
GCTACGAGGGATCTCTTCGAGAGGCTGGTGGCTCTCGGACGCAGACACGGTATCCTGATAGTGAACGACAATCCATACAGCTTTATCCGCAATGACCGGCCGCTCAGCATCATGCAGGTGCCCGGCGCAATGGATACGGCTCTGGAGATGAACTCCCTGAGCAAGTGTCTCAACCTGGCCGGATGGCGTCTGGGAATGTTGGTGGGACGCGAGGATTACATATCCTGGGTGCTTCGCGTGAAGAGCAATATAGACTCCGGTCAGCCGCGTGCGATGATGGAGGGGGCGATACGGGCCCTCGAGGCTCCCGCGCAGTGGTATAGGGATCTGAGCGCCCTATACGAGCGCCGGGCAGTGATAGCGCGGCGCATACTGGAGGCATTAGGGTGTGCCGTGGAGGAGGGGCAGCAAGGCCTTTTCCTTTGGGGGCGCATCCCTGCCCAGGCGGAGAATGCGGAGACGCTTGCCGATGAGGTGCTTGAGCGTGCGAGGGTGTTTGTCACTCCCGGAAGTATCTTCGGAAGCAACGGAGACCGCTATATCAGGGTCTCCCTGTGTGCTCCGGAGAATGTGCTTGAGAAGGCTCTCGGACGGATCGTGGAAGCGGGGGTTAGAGATAAAAATTAATTAAGGATGAAACTGTTTTCAGAAGATATAGTGCCGCTGCGCCCTTTGGTCATGGCCGGCCCGTGCAGCGCGGAGAGTGAGAAGCAGATGCTTGAGACGGCGCGTGCGCTCAAGCGGACGGGTGTGAGGATATTCAGGGCAGGCGTGTGGAAGCCGCGCACCAAACCGGGAGGATTCGAGGGTATCGGCACCCCCGCGCTCGAATGGCTTGCCAAGGTGAAAGAGGAGACCGGAATGTTGACTGCCACGGAGGTGGCAAACAAGCAGCACACGCAGGAGGCTGTGGATTCGGGTGTGGACATACTCTGGATCGGTGCCCGCACATCTGCCAATCCTTTCGCCGTGCAGGAGATAGCCGACACACTCGCGGCTCTTCCGCAGGAGAAGCGGGATTCGCTCACGGTGCTGGTGAAGAATCCCGTCAATCCCGATCTTGAGTTATGGATCGGGGCTATGGAGCGTATCCGCCGCGCCGGAATAGAGCGTATCGGTGCGATCCACCGCGGATTCAGTTCGTATGGTGTGCATCTTTACCGCAATCCCCCGAAGTGGCGTATTCCTATCGAGCTTCACCGCCGTATGCCGGATCTGCCCATCATCTGCGATCCGAGCCATATCGGAGGTAAGCGCGAGCTTGTAGGCCCCCTCTCGCAGCAGGCTCTCGACATGGGTTTCGACGGACTCATCATCGAAAGCCACTGCGATCCCGACTGCGCTCTGAGCGATAAGAACCAGCAGGTCACGCCCGAAGTGTTGGGTGTGATACTCGACAGCTTGACCGTGCGCGACTCCAACACGCAGACTGAGAGTTTGGGAGTGCTACGCAACCGCATAGACCGTCTTGACGACGAACTGCTCGAGCTCCTCGCCAAGCGTATGCGGGTGGCCTGCGACATTGGCCGATACAAGAAAGAGCACGCGATGCCCGTGGTACAGACCGGACGCTACAACGACCTCATGCAGCGTCGCGTGGCCGACGGCGCCCGTCTGGGCTTGAGCGAGGAGTTCGTGCAGATGGTGCTCGCCGCCATCCACGAGGAATCGGTGCGCCAGCAGCTTGAGATCACCTCCGGCAACCATCGCTGAGCCCGGCGCGTTATAAGAGTATGAGAGAAAAGGAATTCCTGCCGTTGGTGGAGTCGAAGCTCGGTATCGGGGCCCTCAACGATATGCAGAAAAGGATGATGGACGCGGCCTCCGAGAGCCGCGACATAATATTGCTGTCGCCCACGGGCAGCGGCAAGACACTCGCGTTCACACTCCCCATGCTCAAGATGCTCAAGGCCCCCACGGGTCGCGTGCAGGCCGTCGTTATCGCCCCTTCGCGCGAATTGGCCCCCACGGGTCGCGTGCAGGCCGTCGTTATCGCCCCTTCGCGCGAATTGGCGCTCCAGATATCCGGGGTAATAGACAGGTTGGCGGCCGGATTCAAGGTGTCGGTGCTCTACGGAGGCCACAAGGTGGAGGATGAGGTCAACACCCTTTCCGTCACCCCCGACATAATCGTGGCAACCCCCGGTCGACTGCTTGACCATGCCAAGCGCGGCAATATCGACCTGACGCCCGTGCGGATACTCGTGCTTGATGAGTTTGACAAGAGTCTCGAACTCGGCTTCGAGGATGATATGCGCAAGATAGTCAACCGCCTCAAGAACGTCAGCCGCATAATCCTGACTTCAGCCACGCAGGCCGAGACTCTGCCGGCCTTCCTTAAACTCACGAATCCCCTCACGCTCGACTACACCGGAGGGGTACGCGATCTGAAGCGGCGTATGCGTGTGCACCGTGTGGACTCGGATTCCAAGGATAAGCTTCAGGGACTGCTCTTCTTGCTGCGCCAGCTAAGTGCCGGAGGTACGCAGGAACGCACCATAGTCTTTGTCAATCACCGCGAAAGCGCCGAGAGGGTAGAGGAATACCTGAAGCGCAACGGAGTGGCGGCCGTGCTGTATCACGGAGCCCTCGACCAGAGAGACCGCGAGACGGCTCTCGCACGGTTTAACAACGGCTCCTGCCCGGTGCTTGTCGCCACCGACCTTGCTGCCCGAGGTCTCGATATAGAGGGTGTGAAAGACGTGATTCATTATCACCAGCCCCTGACTCCGGAGGCCTATACCCACCGCAACGGCCGCACGGCGCGCGTCGATGCCGACGGTGACGTATATGTGCTTGTAGGTCCCGAGGAGGATGTGAAACCATTCGTAGAGTTTGACACGACATATCACGTTGATACCGATGCTCCCCGTTCGCCGCGTCCGAAAATGGCAACGCTATATTTCTCAGCAGGCAAGAAAGAGAAACTCAACCGGGGAGATATCGTGGGCTTCCTCGCCAAGACGGGAGGGCTCGACGGGAGCGAGATCGGAAAGATAGACGTATATGACCATTACGCTCTGGCCGCTATTCCGGCAGAAAAGGCAAGGGAAATCGAGAAACGTGTTTCATCCGAAAAGATAAAAGGGGAAAAGCGAAAGATCACCCTTATGGACTGAATTGACCCGGGCATTCCCCGGGTCAACCTTTTTTTAAATCGGTCGTTATATAGACGAATACCAAAAGAAAAACACAAACGTAAAAAACGAAAGGAAAAACACTATGATGACACTCACTATCTGGAGCGACTTCGCATGTCCCTATTGCTACATCGGCGAAACCCGTCTTAACCAGGCAATCGAAGAAATGGGAATGAAGGATAACGTGCAGATAGACTATCGGGCTTTCGAGCTTGATCCCGGCGCTCCCAAGGAAGTGACCACAAAGACTCCCGAGCGTTTCGCTAAGAAATACGGGTTGTCGCTGGAGGGAGCCGAGGAACAGATCCGTCAGATTTCGGAACTTGGCAGAGAGGCCGGGCTCGACTTCCGTTATGCCACCACGCAGTATTCCAATACCCGTGATGCCCACCGTCTCATGAAGCTCGCCGAGGCGCGTTATGACCGCGACACCGTGGAGCGTCTGAACGAGGCTCTCTTCAAGGCCTACTTCACCGAGAATCTCGTGCTCTCCGATCATAAGGTGCTTCTCGACAAGGCCACGTCCGTCGGAATGGACGAGAAGGAGGTGCGCGAGGTGCTTGACTCCGACAAGTATGACGATGAAGTGCGGTTTGACGAGCGCGAGGCCGGGATGCGCGGTGTGCGTGGCGTGCCCTACATCGTGTTTGACGGCGAGTTCGCCGTACCGGGTGCCATGAGCACCGACGGATTCAAGTCCGCCCTTGAACGCGTGGTCAAGCGTCAGGAGAAGGCAGCGGAATCGGCTCCGAAAAATGCAGGCGAACGTGCTCATGTCTGCGGACCCGACGGATGCCGTCTGGTCTGAACTGAAATGAATATCATTTACAGGAGGAAAAAGCATGATCAAGGAACTTCAGGTGCAGGGTGTATATGCCGAAAACACATATTTTTTCATTGATGACCACACTAAGGCCGGTTTCCTGATCGACCCGGGTGCCCGGGCGGGGCTTATCTACGACACGATAGTGCGCAATGGCTGGCACATAGAGAAGATTCTCCTCACCCACGGTCATTTCGACCATTTCGGAGCGGCTGAACTTCTCCGTGAGAAACTCGCGGCTCCGATATACATCTACACGCCCGATGCGCGGTATCTCACCGACACATACCTCAACCTGAGCGGTAATACCGGTGATCCCATTACGGTGCCTCATTTCGAGGAGGTGTATGATGGGGAGATAATCCGGCTGAAACACAACTCCGGATTCTATCTGAAAGTGATTCCCACGCCGGGGCATACTCCGGGTTCAGTCACTTACTACACGCCGGAGGAACGGGCGGCATTCGTGGGCGACACCCTCTATATGCACGGGCCGGGACTGACCAACTTTCCCGGTGGCAACCGCCGTGAGCTTGAGCAGTCCATCATCAACCGCATACTGACCCTCCCGCCCGACACGCTTCTCCTCTCGGGCCATTCGTCACCCATCACGGTGGCCGAAGAGAGCCGTCTACTTCTTCAGGAATAAAAGTAACAAGGCGTAAAATAGAATCATCCCCCGATGTGACACTGACCTCACGTCGGGGGATGATTCTATTTTTCAATCGAGTCGTAGAGATGGTCAAAACGTCCGCGCCAAAGCCTCCGGTAATTATGGCGGCATGACATCCAGATATACAGGGCTGAGAATCCGGAGCCGAGCAGAAGCACCATCACTTCCGGATATATCGTCCGGAGGGGGCATATCGCCGCTACCAAGCCGAAGCAGAGAATCGCCAGCCCGGCATAAAATCGGGTCATGAGTCCCGCGCGACACAGCGACATCACGTAGTCCGCGGACAGATCGGAATGCTCGCGGCGCAATCTTTCGTAGCGTCTGTCGAGCAGCAGCATATAGCCCGTGCCCGAAGCGAAACTGATCAGCAGGCCGATGCCGACGATCCAGAAATAGAGGGGATGGAGCACCTGAGTGAGGGGGAGCCCGTCAAGGACGTGGCCGAACCAGCTGATGAAAGCCGACAGCACGCCCACGGTCACTACGTATAGCACCGTGACCTTTCCCCCGAACACCAGGGCCTTCCGCATATCCTTAGCCATATATTTTTGATTGAAGTTTCACATCAAATTCCACTGCAAAGATAATCTAAATCAGCGGTCCGGCCAACATCCCCCCTCGCCGAAATGAATTTTTCCGGTAGAATATTGGCATTATTCGGGGAAAATCATTAATTTTGCAAATTCCTACACGCAGACGTTTCTACAGGTTCAGCGAGTGTCTTGTGCAAAAATGTAGGAAACCGAACATAAATAGAGAAATCTTAAGTATAAACACATTTCATAACCATTATGAGTAAAACAAAGGAGTTCCTGACCTGCGACGGCAACCAGGCCGCAGCTCATGTGAGCTATATGTTTACGGAAGTGGCGGCGATCTACCCGATCACCCCTTCGTCGACAATGGCGGAATACGTAGATGACTGGAGTGCGGCCGGCCGCAAGAACATTTTCGGTGAGACCGTCCTCGTGCAGGAGATGCAGAGCGAGGGTGGCGCCGCCGGTGCCGTTCACGGTTCGCTTCAGGCCGGTGCCCTGACCACCACCTACACCGCTTCGCAGGGTCTCCTGCTGATGATCCCCAACATGTACAAGATCGCCGGCGAACTTCTGCCGTGCGTGTTCCATGTCTCGGCCCGCACCCTGGCCTCCCACGCCCTCTCCATCTTCGGGGACCACCAGGATGTGATGTCGGCCCGCCAGACCGGCTTCGCCATGCTTGCCGAGGGATCCGTGCAGGAGGTCATGGACCTCGCCGGCGTGGCCCATCTCGCCACCATCAAGAGCCGCGTGCCCTTCGTAAACTTCTTCGACGGTTTCCGCACATCACATGAGATCCAGAAGATCGAGGCCATGAAGATGGAAGACCTCGAGCCCCTCATCGACCGCGAGGCACTCGCTGATTTCCGCAAGCGTGCCCTCAATCCCGATGCCCCCGTGGCACGAGGCATGGCCGAGAACCCCGATGTCTTCTTCCAGCACCGCGAGGCTTCCAACCCCTACTACAACGCCGTGCCCGAGATCGTGGAGGGCTATATGAAGGAGATCACCCGCATCACCGGACGCGAATACGGACTCTTCAACTACTACGGTGATCCCGAGGCCGAGCGCGTCATCATCGCCATGGGCAGCGTGACGCAGGCCATCCAGGAGACCATCGACTATCTCCGCGAGAAGGGTGAGAAGGTGGGTCTCGTGGCCGTGCACCTCTACCGTCCCTTCAGCGCCCGCCATTTCCTGGCCGCCGTGCCCAAGACGGCGAAGCGCATCGCAGTGCTCGACCGCACCAAGGAGCCCGGCGCCCTCGGCGAGCCCCTCTATCTCGACGTGAAGGATTGCTTCTATGGCGTGGAGAACGCCCCCGTGATCGTAGGCGGACGCTACGGTCTCAGCTCGAAAGACACCACTCCGGCCCAGATACTCTCCGTATACGACAACCTCGCCCTGGCCGAGCCCAAGAACGGCTTCACCATCGGCATCGAGGATGACGTGACGTTCCACTCCCTCCCCATTCTCCCGGAGATGCACCTCGGAGGCAAGGGAATCTTCGCGGCCAAGTTCTACGGCCTCGGCGCCGACGGCACCGTGGGAGCCAACAAGAACTCCGTGAAGATCATCGGCGACAACACCGACAAGTATTGTCAGGCATACTTCAGCTACGACTCCAAGAAGTCAGGCGGCTTCACCTGCTCGCACCTGCGCTTCGGCGACGAGCCCATCCGCTCCACATATCTGGTCAACACCCCGAACTTCGTGGCATGCCACGTGCAGGCATACCTCCACATGTATGACATGACGCGCGGTCTCCAGAAGGGGGGCACGTTCCTGCTCAACACCATCTGGGAGGGCGAGGAGCTGGCCAAGAACCTTCCCAATCGCGTGAAGCGCTATCTCGCGCAGAACGACATCACCCTCTACTATATCAACGCCACCAAGATCGCGCAGGAAATCGGACTGGGCAACCGCACCAACACCATCCTTCAGAGCGC